>JBBIHN010000001.1:0-33776 GCA_037446995.1 Caldifarciminota bacterium
CTAACTTTTTGTATAAAGATGCTTTTGAATATGCCATCAAGAAAACTAAAAAATTGCAAATTTAAGCATTTTTCACGCAGGATTTAAGTTTAATACTAATATCTTATAATATTAGTAACTATACCCATAATTTAAGATTTGTCAAGGGGTATGTGCGATTTTTAACAGGTAAGGATGATTATAAAAATGGTATCCTGATTTTCATCAGGACAAGCTTTGGGTATTGCCAATTGTTTAATTATGATAATAATATATCATAAGAATTTAAAGGATTTTAGGATAGCTAAACTGTTACCGAACGGGAAAACCGCAGTTAAGTAGGTAGAAATGATATTCACGAAACAAACATTGTTAATCATCGAGTTAGCAATTTCACTACGTTCTTCTATTGCTAATGGCGATGATAAAATTTGGTTTTTGGAAGGTGAAGAACTACAAATCAGAATGGACACCAAGGCGGTAATCGCTTGTTCGGCCCAGGTAGCATTTGGGATCCAGTCTTATTATTCCTGGAGTGAAGCCTGGGGTGGTGGTTATTGGATAATAAGGACCAGCAGCTATGCTGAATTTTGTTTTGATCCTTATTGGACTGCGGATTACCCTAAGCCATATGCTTCTGGCACACTCATATTTTATTCCGTTTACTATGGCCGAGCAGACACGATTAAAATCGTCATGGTGCCTGCGGGAAAGCCTTATAGTGATGGTGCGCAATGCGTGATGGTAGCCGATCCGGTTTTGCCTCAAACCGGGAATTTTCTAAATAGCCAATTTGGCGAAACCGACATTTTATTACCCTCACGCGGGCTAAATATCGAGTTTAAGCGAATTTATGCAAGCCAGGAAAGAGAAAATCCTGATACCTTAGGTAACTATGCCTGGATGCGACCTATCGGATCAGGCTGGACACATTCTTATAATATTTCCTTAAAGGTAATCAATGACTACTATAATTCTCCCTACGATTGGTCCGTACTTCTCTATGATCACGACGGTAATGAAAAACTATTGTCTTGGACTGGTAGTGTTTATACTTCAGAAAAGGGTGAGCATCTTTTGTTACAAAGAACCGGCGCCTCACCCAATTTCCAATGGATTCTATCCCGGGGCGACGGTTCTAAATGGTATTTCAGACAACGCTCGACACTGATTGGACGATTAGATAGCATCATTGATGCGAATGGTAACAAAATCACTTTAACCTACACCGGCAACAACCTGACAAAAATAAAGGAACCGCTGGGCCGCGAAATAAATATTACATACTATCCAGGGAGTTCGTTAATAAAAAGGGTTTACGAACCACCGAATATGACCGATGGACTATATTGCGAATATTTTTACAAGAAAAACGGTGCTACCTATGATTTAACAAGGGTCGTAAGACACAATCCGGGAACCAATGATTCAACCACGCTCAGTCGCTATTTCTACAATAATAAACATAATCTTCATACTTATATCTTTCCCACGGGGGAATACAATGAAAATAACGACACCTCTTGGCATTATAAAAAAGGTGATCGGGTGAATTGTTGGTATGATGACAAGAACCGGTGTATCTATCAAGAGGTCGTGCAGGCTGATGGCGATACTCTGTTGACCAATGACAGAGTCGTCTATCGGGCGCGCATGCAATATTTCATTAATGTTACTACTGGTTATCCAGATAGCACGAGAATATACTATTACGAAGATACTACATACACTGGTGCTTTGAACCCTTTGACCGATCCTGCGCCAACACCACCAACATCAAATCATATTCGCAAAACGATTAGATTTAGTCAAAATGGAACCGTGGTCTGAAAAAAGATTCATCAGAGCCCGAGCGGATTATCCATGACTACCACTTATGGTACATACGACGCAGACTTTAATCCGGCCTCAATAACCGACCCGGATAATAAGACCACTTATTATACTTATCATTCCTACACCGATGCTAATGGCGGAACCAGATATCTCAATCGTCCTAAAAAGATCAAATATGCAAACGGGGATAGTCTTTTGTATTACTATTCGCCATACGCCAGTAATGCCCGCTTCTTTTTGGTTGATTCGTCCCGCGATGAATTGAATCGTAAGACCAACTATTTCTATAATACCCAAGGTAATCTTGATTCCACCCAGTATTACCAGAGAATTTTGGCGGATGGTGGTGCCGGTACGCCCCAGAATGTCAATA
Organism: Caldifarciminota bacterium; assembly: GCA_037446995.1. GTDB lineage: Bacteria > Hydrothermota > Tepidihabitantia > SM23-42 > SM23-42 > RBG-13-43-14. Next base: position 2,189 of record JBBIHN010000001.1, read on the forward strand.
CGAAATTTACCCATAATATTAAAGGTAATCTCACCGAAGTCCGAGACCCGGAATTACACAGGAACTATTTTCATTACATACCCAACGACACCGGTGCTTATCTGACTGAATCCCGAATTGACATTGGCAACAACGGCGAAGACAATCAAGATCTGGTTACCCAGTATCGTTTTAACGCAAATCGTGGTACCTTAGATACGCTCATCTATTATCACGATTTTCCGGCTAACCCCATAAAAGTGAATTATTACTACGACCTCTTAGCCCGGCTTTATAAGATCGCCTATCCAGATAACACTAACGAAGAATATGTCTATGATAAAAGGGGCAATTTTTTGGAGAAGAAGATTACGAAGACCGGCACCGCTTACTATAAAATTCAGTACGAATACGATGCCCGTAACCATCTGAAAAAGGTGAAAGAGTTCAAAGATCTTGTGAACTATCCCACAACTTATGACAGCACCTTATATGTTTATAACCTCAATGATGGATTGACCGAGTTTTCCAATGCCAATGATGGTGCAACCAATACGACAATTCTCTATGACTATGTTGCGAACCGACTCTACCGCACTCGGTATGCAGATAATAATAAAGATAGTCTTGGTTATTATTTTTCTGGTTATCTAAAATTCAAGAAGGATCGCAGGGGTGAAGTAATTGAATACAAATACGATGACCGCTGGCGTTTGACCAAGAAACGGTATTTTGACGACTGGACAAGTTATCCAAATAGTCCGACCGATTCAGTGGTTTTTCTGGCTTGATAAGGTCGGTAATCTCGATTCCCTGCTTGAGAAAAATGGTAAAATCAAATATGATTATGATGGATTAGACAGGTTGTTTGAACTCAATGCCTTTAATTCAAGGATGGTCAAGTATCTATATGATAAGGTCTCAAATCGTAAGAAGATGAAGGTCTGTAAGGCAACAGACACGACCACTATATATCTTGAGCAAACCTATCCATCTTATGACGAGGGCAATCGTTTATTAATAACGATTGTTTCACCGGATACTTTCAACTTTGCTTACTGGGATCCTGGTCCAATAAAAGAGATTGAATATCCATACGACTTGAAAGAGCAGTATTGGTTAACCAATCGGAATTTCATTGATTCCATGCGCACCTATAACCCAGCAACACCACCAGCAAGACCAACTGTTCTGTTCAGATTTGCCTATCGTTATAATGCCCTAACTGACCGTGATAGTATGGCTATAAAGATCACACGGCCTTTGACTGCTCCACTTACCGGCACGATAAGATATTCGCATGACAACCTGAGACGGCTAAGGGATTCAAAGTCTTACTTTTCAGGCATTGAGAGCATCAATTATACCTATGACCCGGTGGGTAATCGTAAGACAAGAATTAAGGGTGGTACAACGACCAAGTGTACTTATGACATTCAAAATAATCGTCTTATGCAGACAGAAGATCCAATCCTCCACACCTATCACTATGATGCAAGTGGCAATATCACCTTTATGGATTCGACATCAAGGAGTTATCGCCGCTACTACTGGGATTATGAGAATCGTTTGGTTGCGGCCAAGACCTGGGCAATTGAGCCGGGGGATAGTGCTTATCATGTATATTGTGCATTAGGTAAACGAATTGCCAAATTTTTCTGGGACAATTCAGCAAGCATTACTGATACCACAAGCTACTGTTACGATGGTATGTTCGTGATTTGTGAGTTTGGTGGGCATGATAATCTCAAGAATAAATATGTTTATGCAAATGGTTTATTGCTTGAAAAAATTGATTCGCTGGGCAATAAGTATTTTTATCATCACGATGCCCTGGGTTCGACAATGGGATTGACCGATGTTAACAAGAATGTTGTCCAATCCTATTTCTATGATGATTTTGGTAATTTGAGTGGTAGTTGGGGAACAGTGGCAAATAACTACCTTTACACCGGGCAGGAATACGACAGTTCGCCGTTGTGGTTGTATAATCTAAGAGCAAGGTATTATGCCACGGACATCGGTAGGTTTATTAGTGAGGATCCGGAGATTGGGTTTATCTACATGCCGCAACAACGCAACTTATATCCTTATGTTTGGAATATGCCTATCACCTTTACGGATCCGCTTGGATTGTTTACCGGCTGTAAAGTAATCACAAAATATCCTGTTAAAACCGAGAACGGTTTGGTAAGTGAGGAGGAAAAGACACATTGGTGGGAGTTTCGACGAGCTTATACCACAGGATTTAATCAATATCTCCCTATTCCTTTCTTTTGGGTACACTGTGAGTGGTCAAGAATGGCCGAAATAACCAGAATTTACCGGGAATTGACTATTTGGTCATATGTTCTGAAATGTTGGGAAGAATGTAATCCTCCGGTTGTTAAGGTTTACGATGTCGTAATTCTCGGTCCATTAAGCACAGAAATTTTGCGGCGACTTAGCGAAGCAGAAAAAGTACTCGGTCCTTATAATATCATTTCCGAATCACCAGCATTTAAACTCAAATGGGAGATCATATGTTTAGAAGCTGGTCCACCTTAATAATTAAGCTGGTTACTATAGCATATATTCGCTGGATTGTTTCATTAAGCATTATAGTTTCATTGAATACTGGATGTCAAAAGTGCGTATGGACGGCATATTACTATGATAGTCTCAGATTAGATTTGCTATTTGATCCACATCAACGGCTTGTAGAATTTGCATTATTAAAACCCCATAATCTAATAGAGATTAAAGGAGACATACAGAAATTCGATAGCTTAGTTGTACCTGGACTTGGCGCACTTGGGTTGACATTCAATATATCTTTAGAACAAGCTAAAAAATTACTGGGTTTGCCCAAGGAATATAGCTATCTTAATCTTGATACATGTGTAATTACAATGGCAAGTTGGAAAATTGGTAATTCAGATCATATCGATCTTTATTTCAAAAATGATTCTCTAGAAAGAATAAAAAGTAATACAAAGAGGGCGAAATTACCTAAAGATATTTTCGTCGGTACTCCAATGAAGACTGTAATTTTACTCTATGGAAAACCTTCTCTAATTTCTTCAACAAAAGAGCCACCAGTCGGCGTCGAATGAACTGAAATATTTTTAATTTCTCGTAAATGTGATTTTGAGATAGAAGGTTTTATAGGAGACACTGTTCTGCTTCAGATGAATCTTGACAAACGGTCATATGGGAATAAGGTGGAAGAAAGGAGTCAGAAATGGATGAGAAGCGGCGGTGTTTCAGCTTGGTGTGAGTGCGGGTAAGTTTTACGATTGGTACCGGCGGTATGGGTATTCGAATCAGCGGAACCGGCAGGTGCCCAGGATCCATTGGCTTTTGTCCTGGGAGCGGGCGGCGATTGAAGACTATTATCGGCAACACGAGCATGAACGCGAGGGTTATCGCCGGTTGTGTTATCGGATGATTGATGAGGATGTGGTGTATGCGAGTCCATCATCAGTGTATCGGGTATTGAAAGCGGCACATCTTCTGAGCCGATTCAAGCCGGGCAAAGAAAGCGCCCGCGGTGATGGTTATGATCAGCCGACCCGGCCGCATCAGCAGAGGCATATTGATATATCCTACGTCAACGTGCGAGGCAGTTTTCTTTTTCTTATTGCGATTATTGACGGTTATTCCCGCTATATTGTGGCCTATGATTTGCGGGCAAGCATGGAGGCGACGTATGTCGGGATCGTGTTGCAGCGGGCGCGCGAGCGGTTTCCCAATGAGCATGCCCAGGTAATCTCGGATCATGGCCGTCAGTTCATCTCCAAAGAATTCAACAGTTACATCCGGAATATTGGGTTTAGCCATACCTTGATCACGGTTGGATATCCTGAAAGCAACGGCAAAATAGAACGTTTTTTTGGGACCGCAAAAAGAGAATGCATTCGACGGAACAGTTTTCTTTCGATCCGCGATGCCCGAAAGATCATTGATCGGTTCATTGAGCACTATAACAATAAAAGGCTGCACAGTGCGATTGGCTATGTGGCACCATTGGATATATTATTGGGTCGTAGGGAAGAAATCTTAAAAGATCGTGATGAAAAACTGAGAAAAGCCCGTGAAGAAAGGATCAAATCTTATAATCAAAATTCCACCTTATTGCATGAGGCCAAAGTGTCATGATTCCGCTGAACCAAGACATGTTGTCATTGCGAGCCGCCGCTGCGTTTGGCGGTGAAGCAATCTCAGATTTGCTCGCAAAATAAAGAGATTGCCGCGCCCTTCTGGCTCGCAATGACAGGCGAGGATACTTTTCCCGAGGCCTCGATTACGGAGATGCGAAAAAGATTTCATCTCCCCCTTGACAAATATCCGATTGCGCATATAATTATATAGTGACGCTATATATAGTGCATTTTAGAGCATACGAACTAACTATAAGTGACTGTTCGATGGTCAGCCCGGGCGGCGCGGCATGAAATGCCCGCGCTGCGGCAAGGACGGCGACCGGGTCCTGGAAACCAGAGGTTCGCAGGCCGGCTCCGTGGTTCGACGCCGGCGGCAATGCAATGAATGCAATTTTCGTTTCACGACTTACGAAACCGTGGAACGCATGCCCCTGGTGGTCATGAAGCGGGACAGCACCCGTGAGCCTTACGACCGCACCAAACTCTTGAACGGCATCGCCATTGCCTGCCGCAAACGGCCGATCTCGGCCGAAAAGATCGAGGGCATTGTGAACGATATCGAAGATCATCTTTCGGATCATTATCAAACCGAAATAAGGTCATCGGATATCGGTCGAATGGTGCTCGAGAGATTGCTGGACATCGATGACGTCAGTTATGTGCGATTTGCGTCGGTTTATCGTAAGTTCACTAATATTGACAAGTTTGCTCGAGAGCTTTCAAAGATCAAAAAGGAGCGACGATGGAAGAAAGAACAACGGTGAAAATAGGGATTGCGGCCGATATCCCAAAAGAGCGCATTTTTCAAAACGTTAGGAAACGCGATGGGTCACAGGTCGCTTTTGACCGGTCGAAGATATCGAACGCAATCTATCTGGCGGCAAAGGCGGTCGGCGGCGATGATCGAACTCTTGCCGAGAAACTCGCTGATGAGGTGGTTCTTTTTCTATATACCTTAAAGGGTGATCGGGTTCCCGAAGTCGAGGAGATCCAGGATGCCGTGGAAAAGGTTCTGATCGAAAACGGTCATGCCCGTACTGCCAAAGGCTATATTCTCTACCGCAAGCAGCGCGAAATTCTTCGCCGGAAGCAGCTTCTGGAGAAAGAACCCGAAGAAAGGGATACAACCGACTATGCGCTGTTCGTGCGGACATCTGACGATGACTTCGTTTCCTGGGACCGTTCCCGTATCATCAAGGCGCTTCAGAACGAAACCGGCCTGGATTTGAACCGCGCCGAAAAAATCGCGGCGGAGACCGAGGAGACCATTTTGAACTCGAATGTTCATCTTGTTTCATCGTCGCTGATACGGGAAATCGTCAATGTCAAATTGATCGAACACGGGTTGGAAAGCTCAAGGCTGCGTCATATCCGCCTGGGTATCCCCCTTTACGATGCCGAAAAAATAATACTTTATGCTAATCGCGAAAACGCCAACATACCGCATAATCCCGAGGCAACCAATATGACAATTGCCGAGACGGTCAAGAAACAATATATGTTGAGCGAGGTCTTCAGCCGCGAAGTCGCCGATGCCCATATCCGGGGCGACATACATCTGCATGATCTGGGTTTTGGCGACCGCCCCTATTGCTCCGGTCAATCGCTCGAATATGTGAAGAAATTCGGATTGAATCTGCCTAATGCATTATCAATCGCCCGGCCGGCAAAGCACGCCGATACAATGCTTGCTCATATGGTCAAATTTTCGGCGGCCCTGCAGGGGCATTTTGCCGGCGCGATCGGCTGGGACGCGGTCAATATCTTTTTTGCTCCTTTCCTGGTCGATATGAACGACCGGGAAATCCATCAGCTCGCCCAGATGATGGTCTTTGAATATTCGCAGCAGTCGGTTGCCCGGGGCGGCCAGGCGATTTTTTCGGACCTGAACCTGTACTGGGAAATCCCCAAGCATTTCCGCAATGTTGATGCGATCGGCCCGGGCGGCGAATACACCGGCAAAAAATACCGCGACTATGCCGGCTACTCACAGAAATTCGCCTGGGCGCTCTTTGACGTCTACATGGACGGCGACGGCACGGGACGGCCTTTCTTCTTTCCGAAACCGCTGGTTCATATTACCGAAGATTTTTTCCGAACTCCGGGTTGGGAGGACTTTCTTAATCACATCGCTGATGTCAGTTCAAAACGCGGCAATACCTACTATGTCTTCGACCGCGGAGAAACCGCAAAAATATCCGAATGCTGCCGGCTTTCGTTCAAACTCGACGAAAACGATCTGGCCGACGCCAATACACCATGGAAAATGCGCTATTCTGCCCTGCAGAACGTAACCCTTAACCTTCCCCGGGCCACCTACGAGGCAGACCATGATGACGAAATCCTTTTCCGGAAGATCGATGAACTCCTCGAGTACGCGGTGAAAGCGCATATTCAGAAGAAAGCATTTATCGAAAGAATAATATCGCTTAAAGCCGATGGTCCACTCGCTCTGTTGACCATGGAACGGGACGGCGAACCATATTTGCGATTGCACCGAGCAACTTACCTGATTGGACTGCTGGGGCTGAATGAGCTGGTTCAATATCATACCGGAAAACAGATGCACGAGAGCGAATCAGCGATCCGATTTGGTTTACGGGTATTGGCTTACCTTTACCTGCGCATCAAAGAACTGTCCCGTAAGTATCATATGCATCTGGTCATGGAACAAACCCCGGCCGAATCCACCGCATACCGTTTTGCGCGGCTGGACCTCGAACACTATAATCAACAGACGTTACCGATAATCAAGGGCGATATCACAGCCAATTCCGCCTACTATACTAATTCCACTTATCTTAATGTCGGAATACCGCTTGACCCGATCGAACGGGTAAAAACCGAAGGCAAATTTCATGATATGATCGAAGCCGGCGCTCTGACGCATGTCTGGCTTGGCGATGCCCAACCGCCCAAGGAATCGATAGCGAATTTCGTCGTAAAAACCTTCCGTCATACCAGGAATGCCCAGATCGCGTTTTCGCCAGAATTCACGACTTGCAACGGCTGTTTCCGCACGGGCCGCGGGATAAAGGATAAATGTGAATACTGCGGGAGTAGGGACATCGATCACATTACGCGGGTTACCGGCTATTTCACGAAAGTCTCGGGATGGAACAAGGGTAAGAAGGCCGAGCTGAACGACCGGTATCGATCCCCGATGTAGAAAAGCGCTTTTTCGAAACGCTTCGAAATAGAATCCTTCCAAGAATGTCGCTTTCTGTGAATAATCGATTGAATGAAACATCACAATTGACTGCATTTTGAATTTTCGTATAATTCAACCAGAAAGGAGGTAACATTTTATGCCCTGCGGAAGAAAGCGAAAGCTCAAGAAGATAAAGCGTCACAAATTGAAGAAACGCCGCAAAAGAGATCGCCATAAGAAGAAATTAAGATAGTTTTCTCATAAGTACGCCGCGCTTCGTGGTTTTGAAAAAATCAATTATTTCGGCAATCTTCGCCTCATGCGCTTGCTCGCCGAGTTCAGCAAGCGTTTTTCTTAAGGGACGGACGGAGCTGAATATCCGACGATAAATCGTCTTCAAAGAGACGATCTCGGCGTCGGTCATACGATTTTTTTTCAACCCTTTCACATTTACGCCCACAATCCGGGCGCGATTGCCCGCCGCGAGCAGAAAAGGTGCAAGATCCTTGTTCAAATACGACTTTGCTCCAAGCATTGCCATCCGGCCGATACGGCAGAACTGGTGAATGCCGCAAAGTCCTCCGATATTCACGTAATCATCAATTATTACGTGCCCGCCAAGCTGAGAACCGCTGGCGATGATAACATCATTTCCGATGACTGCATTATGGGCGACATGAACATAGGTCATTATGTAATTGCGATCGCCGATAATGGTTTTCGCGTCGGTACCGGTCGCACACGAGATCGTCGCGTATTCTCGGATTATATTGTGATTGCCGATTACGCAGAATGATCTTTCCCCCCGATAATGATAATCTTGCGGTTCTATTCCGATCTGGACGCCGCCACCAATCAAATTGTGCGATCCTATAATCGAACCGTTGCGGATGATTGTATTATGTCCGATCGTCGTACCCTTGCCGATTTTGACATCGGCTTCGATTATTGTGAACCGACCGATGCTAACTCCAACATCAATATCGGCTTGTTTGCTGATGCGGGAAAACACGGACCGACTTATAGCTTCACCATTGCCATGACCGTCGCCTCGCAGGCGAGTTCATCGATAACCTTTGCCCGGCCGTTGACTCTGACGATATTACCGCGGTCATGAACGATCTCTGCCTCCAGCACAAGCACATCGTCGGGACGCACTACCCGACGAAAACGGGCATGATCTATGCCCATAAACAAAGGTATCGCACCGGGCGCGCGGCGTAAAACCATTATCGCACTCAACTGGGCGATCGCCTCGACGATAAGAACACCGGGCATTATTGGTTCCCTGGGAAAATGTCCGGCAAAATAGAATTCATCCGGGCGAACCCGACGCCGACCGGCAATCCGGTTCTCGCCAATCTCACAGACTTCATCGACAAAAAGAAAGGGCGGACGATGTGGTATGATCCGCATTATCTCTTCGGTATTCATGATCATGCTCCTATTCTTCGATGATCTTCGTTACATTACTGGGCTTTAAAAGACTATTACGGCAGTTTCTGAGATCGGAAACATCTTTGACCTGGCAGCCGATCGAGCCGATTTGCACGGCACTTCCCCGATAACCGTGGCAGTCTGATCCGCCGGTCATCACTAGTCCGTTCTTGATCGCGAGTTCATAGAACCGCTGGCGGTCGTGGAGGCTGTGTTCGGGATGCCAGACCTCAATACCGAGGCATCCCTCCATGATCAGCTGATATATTACCGATTCAAAGCGCAGTATCCCGGGGTGGGCGATCACCGGAACACCTTTGCATTCTTTGATCAACGCGATTACGACGTGCGGGTGCACGTCTTTTTTGGGCTCATAATATGGTCGCCCCTGCCCTAGATACCGGGCAAAGGCTTCGTTCGACGATTTTGCATAACCGTTTTCGATCAGCACCTCGGCAATATGAGGACGCCCCAATGAACTTCCCTCGGCATATATCTTTATTTGCTCGAATTCGATTTTGATGCCGTCATTATTGAGATGATTCACTATGCGTTTCACCCGCTCCAGACGATGTTGTTTGAAGCCGTCAAGGTATTCAAGCAAATTACCGTTATCGCAGCTGATGTAATAACCCAGAATATGCACGTCGAGACTACCCAGATTCGAGCTCATCTCCACCGCCGGGATCACCTCGATCGTATCGGCGGCAATCGACAAAGCCTCGGGAACACCCGAAATCGTATCATGATCGGTTATTGACACGGTTTTCAACCTGGCCCCTTTGGCCATCTTGATTATCTCGTCGATCGAGTATGAACCGTCCGAATGATCGGAATGGATATGAAGATCAGCTTCGTGTTGATTCGAGCCTGAATGTAACAACGAGTTCAAAATAGACGGTTACGGCGTTTTGCAACTCAGACCAAGATCATGACCGACATCTTCAATGATCTTCTCGTCGATAAGTTCTTTCTTCAATAAGAACCCCTCGAGCAAGGCATTATCGCAGACCGCATTTATAGTTCGTGGTATCCCTCGCGTATAGACGAAGATCCTCTGAAGCGCCTCGCGGCTAAAAAGGGGACGGGTGCAGCCGGCAACCTTGAGGCGATGGATGATGTAGTTGGCTGCGGCCTTTTCATCGAGCGCTTCAAGCACGCAGCGCACCGCCACGCGCTGATACAACGGCGGATCAAGCTTCAGATAATCTTCCATCTCCGGCAATCCGAACAGTATGAAATTCAGGAGTTTTCCCCGTTCGGATTCAAGGTTCAGCAAACCCCTTATCTCTTCCATTATCTCCTTGCGTTGCAACATATTTGCTTCGTCGATTAGGATAACCACTTTCTTCTTCTTGCCGGTCAAATCCAGCAGGCGATGATAAACGGCGGTTATGATATCGATTTTGTTCTCGGAATCCATCGGCGTCTCGAGCATCAACGCGATCTTTTTCAAAAACCACAGAGAAGTTATTTCCGAATGAATGATCACCAGCAAAGTCGCCTCAATACCAAGCGCGATAAACTGATCCAGAAGACGCCGCGAAAGAGTAGTCTTTCCGGTGCCGATATCCCCGATCAGAAGGCCAAGTCCTTTTTCAGTCTCGACCGAATGCAGCATCTTAACGAGCGCTTTGGAGTGTTGTGGTGAATCATACCAGAACTTCTCATCGGTAGTGAAACTGAATGGATGTTCTCTTAATTTATAGAAAGATTCGTAGCCCATTTATCTAAAGGTAAGTTATCTTCGATTTCTTAACCTTCACACTTTCCGCCGGCGGTGCAGGTGACGGAGGCGGCTTCGATGATTGATCGACTTTGCCCTCCCTTTGAAGTTGCGCAGAGAAACGGTTTTTGATCTCGTTTATTTTTCTGGTCAGCTCGGGAACCGTTTTATCGATCTTGTAGGCATTCATATACGATCTCAGGGCTTCCTTGAGATTTCTCTTTTTTTCAAAACAATTGCCGAGCAAAAAATGAATGCCGAAATACTCGCTGGCCGGCCGGCCCGTTATCCCGAGACCATCGTTGAGAACACGCAGGCCTTCGTCAACCTTGTCTTTTTCGAGAAAACACGAGCCGATCATCTCCATTGCCTTGAGTCTCAGATCCTGGTCCTTCGCCGCCATCTCGAATTCCTCGATCGCCTCCTGGAACAAGCCCATTCCCTTATAGGCAACTCCGAGATCATAGCGCGACTTGAAATCGCCCTCGCCGATCGATTCAAATACTTCACGCCGGAACTGCGAGATCAATCCGTCGATGCTTTGCAGGTTCTCCGACTTCTGATCCTGTACGATCTCGGTACGTAAGACCTCGCCAAGATCGATGAAATCCTTTGGTTGCTCAAAGGCCGCGATCATCTCCTGGGCAATCTGGTTCGCCGGCTCAATGCTCAAAACCTTGCGATAAACTTCACTGGCCTCGCTTTTTGCGTCACGGCGACTAAGCGATTCGGCAAGGTTCAGCAAGGCATCAACCTGCAGGGCATTATCGTCCATGGCACCTGCGATCTCAACCATAAGCTGACGTGACTTAAGATCAAAAGGACGAAGATCGGCAATGCGTTTGTTAAGTTCGAGAGACTTTCCGTATTCTCGGCTCTTAAGTGCTTCGGCGGCCGCGCCCCGGAAGCAGTCGATCGCCTCATCTTCATGACCGAGGTTCAAGTATACATCTCCCAACTCAACTGCCCTATCGATTTCTAATTGCGCTTTGGCCACCGGTTCTGCGGCCGGTTCTTCGACCGGCCCGACTTCATCCTTCAGCAACTCGGCAACCTCCGGCGAGACCAGATCGTCAATCTTTTTGCATTCGGCTTTGTCGCCGACTTCCGGCTCGGCTTCTTCAACCGCCCCGGCCGACGCCTTAGCTTCAACCACTATTTCGGGCTTTACCGACACCGGCTCCGGGATGACTTCCTCTTTCTCCTCGACGACTTCCTTCTCAATTTCGACCGTTTCCGGCGTCTTAGAGACCAGGGTTTCGCGGAACTTCTCCTGTTGGGTTTCTATTTCCTGTGCCTCTTTGCGTAATTCCTTACCTTCTTCTTTCTTGCCAACCTTCTCATAGATCGCCGAGATCGTTTCCAGAATCTTAGGATTGTTAGGCACCAGTTCTTTGATTATATTGTAAGCGCGCAGGGCGTCTTCCATGGCGTTATCTTTCATCTTACGCTCGGCGTATTCAAGATAGCAGCTTACCGCTTCGCCTTTTTGGTCGAGTTCTTTGTGGAGATCACCGAGCAGCTCGTAGACATTTGCACGTTCTTTGTTGAGACGCAGGATCTTCTTGCACAATGCGACCGCGTTCGGATAATAGGTCTCTTCCCGGAACACGCGGGCGCCTTTCTCATAGACATCAAGCGCCTCTTCTTTTCGGTTGACTTTTATGTAGAGATCGCCCAGTTTGTTGAACAGCGAACCATCGGTGGTGAATTCAGCTAAAGATTTTTCTAGTTCTTCGATTGCCTTTCTTAGATCGCCTTTTGCTTCATACTCGGCGACTTTTCTCTTTACTTCACCGGCTTCCGGCATTATTCAAATTTCAAACCAAAATTGGATACAACTTTTTCGATTATTGATTCGTCGATATTCTGTTTACGTTGAAAATAGCCTTCGAGCAAAGCATTGTCGCAGGTTATATTTACGAGCCTGGGCCGGCCGTCGGCATAACGACATACCAAATCGACCGCCCTGGGAGAGAATAACTCGCGGGCTGCGCCGGCGATCGTCAATCGATGGTTGATATAAGACCTAATCGTATCGCTGCCCATCGGCTTCAACTTAACCTTCACCGCAATACGCTGGTATAGAGCGCGATTGGTGGATAAGAAGCTCTCCAGGTCCGGTAAACCGCTGAGCACGAACGAGATCAACCGTGTATCGGCGATTTCGAGATTGAGCAATCCCCTCATCTCCTCAAGGATCTCGGGACTTCGGATCTTATTTGCCTCGTCAATGATGATCACCGTTTTCTCATTGCGTCGGTATATCTCATTGAGCCTCTGCGATATCCGGTTGATAACCTCAGTAGTCGAACTCCCGATATCCCGCGCGCCGATCAGGTTCGCGATTCGCGAAAAAAGCCATCCGGGAGCAAATTCAGAGTGAGTAAGAACAATCAAACCCACCTGATAGTTTTCGGCGCCATACAGCTCACTTAGTATCTTTCTCACCAATGTCGTCTTACCCGTGCCGATTTCACCTAACAGCACGGCCATACCTCTGGTGCCGCGGGCCGCGTGGATCAGATATTCCCTCGCCAGAGCGTGCTGCGGTGAGTTGAAGTAGAATTTCGGGTCAGGATGATTGGTAAAAGGCTCGAATTTCAAACCATAGAATTCCTGATATCCCACTTAACCTCCCATTTTAGAGAAAAGCAATATTTTCATCGCTCTTGTCTTCAATACCACCGAAATCTTCAGGAATGTTCTCAACTCTTCTTGTTTCGCGACCTACTTTCTCGACCGGCACGGTGAAATCCTCGATCAACGGCGGCTTGTCATCTGCTTCTGACTGGAATCCGTCAAAAGACGGAACTCGTTCGGGTTGCGGATCCATGTTCGCAGAAACCGCCGGTACTGGCTCGGGCGAAAATTCCCTGGGCGATTCTAACAATTGAGGTGGCTCACGATGTTTCTCCTCGAATGCCGGCTCCGGTTCGACCGGTGGCGTTTCTTTGTCGACGGTAACTTCAGTCCTTCTTGCCTCCTCAAGGACCGGCTCTTTACCGCCGAGCAGCGAGTAGATCTCGCGCACGTCCTTGTAATTGGGGTTGAGACTGATGATCCGTTCGATCTCGCGCATCGCATTGTCAAAATCTCCCATCCCCTCATACGCCGCCGCCAGCAAATAGCGCAGTTCCGTTTTTTTATCTTCGCTCAAATCTTCATATAACAATGACGGCGCGATCGCTTTCATCGCTTCATTGTAGCGTCCAAGCCGGATTAGCGATGAACCATATATTTCAAGGGAATGCGGCCATGTATGCTTCAACTGCTTCAGATCGGCGACATAAGTAAGAGCGGCTTCGTAGAGCTGTGATTCCAGCGCCAGCCTGGCAGCGTGCAGGAGTTTGCCCTGATCCTCTTCACGCCATTGAATCTTGCTGCGGAAATCATCAAATTCCTTTGCCAACTCAAAGCTCGGCGCCGGCGCAGTCTCGGCCTGATCGAGCAGGAACTCAATATCTGCGATCTGACCTTCCAGTTGTGGTATATCCGTTCCTTGATCGGTCGGCGCTTCATCAGGCATCGTGGCATCAGCGGCTGCCTTGAAACCTTCGATATCCTTTCCAAGATCTTCAAAGATCTCCATTCCCTGAATATCACTGCCCGGCATAAGATCAGCCGTCGACGGCGGTGAGGCATCCGCAACAACGGGGTCATGTTCAATCACTGATTCAACATCGTCAGCCGGTTTCCTGTCACCCGCCGGCGGCGCGCTTTCGAGAACCGCACGGTCTTCGACTGGTTTCGGTTCCGGCTTCGGTGCCGCCGGTACCGGAGCCCCACCCTGCAACTCGTTGATTTTATTGATCGCCTCCAGATTACTGGGGTCAATCTCGGCGATTCGATTGAGAACCTTAATCGCCTCATCGATCTCGCCGCCAGCGATCAAATCCTGCACCGCCTTATTGAACTCAACAACCGCTTCGTCCTTGGAACCGATCTCATAAAGTAAATTACCCAACTCAATGCGACTCTTTGGATCAAGCTCTTCGCCGCCATCAGCGTTCGGCATCAAACCATTGACCTCATTGATCAGATTCTCATCCTGCGCTTCTTCGGCCATGTTTTTCAACCGGACCAGTTCTTCGTAAGCAATGACTCCCTGATTCAAAGAATACAAAATTTTGATGAAGGATAGACGCAGGGCGAGATTATTCGGCTGCATATCGATCACTTTGCGAAGACCGCCGATAAGAATGCTGTCTTTCTTGTTGTCTAATGCCCAGGAACAGGACTCCAGCATTTTCAATATCGCATGATTGGGCAACCCATACAGATGGTAGAGGTCGGCAAGACGCGAGAATACTTCTTCTTTGGTACAATCAATCTTGACAATCTTTTCAAGACACATTATCGCATCGGCGTATTGGTTCATATCCCCGTACTTCGTGCAGGCGCTTTCATAACGCTGGATCGCCTCAGTATTATTGCCCAGTTTTAGTGCAATGTCGCCGGAAAGCTCAAGCGCCTTCGCATGATTCGGATTCTCGTTCAAAATGCGTCGCAAAATGATCTGAGCTTTTTCGATCTTGCCTTCGAGAATGTATTCGCGGCTTCTGTCGAGCACGTCTACTTCCATTGGAAATTATATACTATTTCATAATTTTGTCAAGAAGATATTTTCGATTTCAGCATAGAGGCTTTCTTCTTGTTTTCCGAGAGAATCAAGCTCGGATTTCATGGTTTTGTTAAACTCGCCGTCAATTATAGAATTTAGGTTAATCAACACATTGACCCGCGCGCCGAAAAAAGCGCTTCGGAACGAGTAGAGAGCAACGCCGACGTCGGATATTGCGTTCTTCAATCCTTTTTCCGCGACGATCCGGGCGTGTGGATACATGCCGACGACGTTACGGCAAACATCGAACGGAACCTGAGCCGCATACTTATAGGCTTTCTGGATCGCGCTTTCCCGTTCTTTCTTCTCGGTCTCATCGTTGTCCGGCAGCTTGAACGCGGCGATCACCTGATCGAACGCGTTCTTATCTTTGTCGATCAGTTTATAAAAATCGTAGGCCTGGAGTTTTAAAACACCGTGCATCTCGCGCAATTCCTTATCCTTGGTCTTATGTTCGGTTATCCCGGTCACCATCGCCAGCAAAGCCGATCCGAGCGCGGCCTGCAGCGCGGCGACACTGCCGCCGCCTGGCGTCGGTTTGGACAAAGCCAGCTCATGGAGAAAATCCATAATTGACTGTTTGTCCTTACCCCGGAGTTTATATTCAAGGATTTGGTCGGTATTGAAACGGTCGAGCTGTAGGTAATAGATCGCCGTGTCGATCAAAGCCTGTTCCGGAACTAAGCCGACAATTTCCGATTCCTTGATGCTGACTCCGTGGCGTGCCGCTTCCCGCCTGGCGGTTTCAAATACGCGGGCAAGCGGTGTTTTGGTGTAATTAGTCATATTACATGACACCTGAGCCCGATTTTCGGCTTTCAGTTGAAAACCCAGCGATTTGACAAACTGAAACCCGCCGCTCTGACTGCGTATTGCGTTGGCTATTTTCTGGGCGATCGCGACATCCGACGTGTTTAAATTCATATTGAACGCGATCAGTGGAAACCGAGCGCCGACCACGGTCGCGCCCGCGGTCGGGTGTATTTTCGCCGCGCCGAAATCTGGTCTTTTGTCCGGATTTGTTTCGATCTCGGCGCGCAAGCCTTCGAATTCGCCCTTACGTATGTCGGCAAGATTCTTGCGGTCAGGCCGCGACGCCGCGTCCTCGTAAAGATACACCGGTATCTTCAATTCCTCGGCGATCCTTTTACCCAGCCGCTTGGCAAGCTCCACGCACTCGCGGGTCGTTACGTTGCTGATCGGTACAAAGGGGATGACATCGGTCGCGCCCATACGCGGATGTTCGCCTTTATGCTTGGTGAGGTCGATCAACTCGGCGGCTTTTTTCACGCCCCGAAAAGCCGCCTCGAGAACCGCCTCAGGCTCGCCGATAAAAGTCACCACTGCCCGATTGTGATCGGCATCCATTTCCTTATCAAGTAATTCAACGCCGGCGCTCGTAATATCATTGATGATAAGCTCGAGTCTGGCCGGATCCCGTCCCTCGCTGAAATTCGGTATGCACTCAACTAATTTTTCCATAGATGACCTTTCCTTTTTTGATTGTATAACGGACCATATCCTCGCCGAAATTATACGGAATCTTATAATAGTCATCAACATCACAGATCACCAGATCGGCCTGTTTGCCGACTTTGATGCTGCCGACTCTATCGAGCAGACTCAATGCCTGGGCCGCGTTGTAAGTCGCGCCGATAATTGCGTTCTCAACCGGCAAACGAAAAACGATGCAGGCGATCGCAATAATCTTGAGCATTGAATAGATCATGCATGAACCAGGATTGTAATCCGAAGCGATCGCGACCGGTGATCTTTCCTTCAAGAAACTCTCGATGTCGGGTTTTTTGTCGATCTGAAGAAAAAATGCCGTGCCGGGTAACAGAGTCGGGATCACGCCGGCACGGTTCATTGCTTTGATCGCCGCGCCTGATGTGTATTCCAGATGATCGGCCGACACGCAACCCATTTCCGCGGCCAGGCCGGCCGCGCCGATATCCGAGAGCTCGTCGGCGTGGATTTTCAGGCCGAATCCTAGATCGCGTGCCCGGCTCAGCACTTTTCTGCTTTCCTCGACATTAAAGGCGATCTCATCACAAAAAATATCGCAGAACAATGCCAGTTTATTTTTTGCCACTTCGGGGAGAATTTCCCGGCAGACCCGTTCAATGTATTGGGCGCGCTGCATATTCCTTGGGATGGCGTGCGCCAGATAGGTCGGGACGATATCAAGTACTGAATCGTTTTTCAATCTACTGATGACCTTAAGCATTTTGATCTCGGTCTCCGTGTCCAGACCGTATCCGCTCTTGCACTCGACCGTGGTTGTGCCGTGGCAGATGAATTTTTCCAGCCGTCTTTTCCCGTTTGAGTAAAGCTCCGCTTCGCTGGCTTGCCTGGTCATTGCCACGGAACTTGCAATGCCGCCGCCGGATCTCGCGATCTCTTCATAGCTTTTACCGGCGACGCGCATGGCGAATTCATTTTCGCGCGAACCCGCGTAGACAAAATGCGTATGGGAATCGATCAAGCCAGGCATAACCACGCAGCCCGAAACATCGATGATCTCGGTTTCATCGCCCGGCTTGATATCGCCGATCCCGGATATCAGGTCATTGTCGATCAGTATCGATGCATTTTTGACCATGCCCAGACCATTTTCCATGGTCAGTATTTGCGCCGCGTTCTTATATAAGATCGACATATCTGGTATTGTATATCACTATGTACTGTATGTCAACAATTTCACTGTTTACTGATTACCGTCTTCTCCCTTAGCGTTACGCTCTACGTATTACGCGCTACGGTCTTTTTTCCCTTGACCGGCGTGTCATTCTGCCATATATCAAAAGTGTAGCTCTTCCCGATCCATGAAACCGATAATTGACCTTTCGGTGCGCGATCTGGTCGAGTTCTGCCTGCGCAGCGGGAATCTGGATATGACAACCTTTGGAGTGATCAGCACTACTGATGGGATCAGGGCTCATCAACAAATACAATCCCAGCGATCTGATGCATATCAGAACGAGATCTTTATTGACCATGAGATCGAAAGAGAGAATTATGTCCTGCAGATCAACGGCCGAATGGATGGTCTTCTTGTCGCCGATCAAGGCGTCACCATTGATGAGATCAAGACCACCAGACAGGACCTCACGCAAGTCGAGTTGTCTGAAGATCCAATACATTGGGGCCAGGCACAATGCTATGCATTTATGTACGCTCACAAAAACAGCCTGCAAATGATCAATGTGCAGCTCACATATTGCAATGTCGATGATGCCAGCACGAATCCCGGATTGGGGTCAAATCTTGACATTTGACATACAGCTTGGCATAATTGTTCAGGATCAGACCATCGCGACATAATAATCGATTTCTCGCTCGTCTCATGATTTATGGGCGTGGCATTAGCCGCGCCTTTGTCTCCGGCGTCACCGGAAAACCCAGTTGCTCGGCGCGGATAAGATCGTCCCGGGCCTTTTGATCTTCGCCGATCATATGCCGGGCCAGGGCGCGGTTAAAATAGGCATCGGCGTAATCGGGCCGGATCCGCAGGGCTCGATCATAGTCAGCTATCGCTTTTTCGTACCGGGCGACGATCATATATAAATTGCCACGATTGTTCAGGGCTTCGGCAAAATCCGGTTTGAGCCTTATCGCGTTATCATAGTCGATCAGGGCGAGTCTATTGTCGCCGATCATCCTGTAGGCCATGGCGCGGTTATAATAGGCCGTGTAAAAATAGGGATTGATCTCCAACGCCTGAGAATAGTCGGCGATCGCCCGGCCGAAGTCGCCGCGCACAAACCATATATCGCCCCGGTTGACATAAGTCTCAGGACAATAGGAATCAAACACCAGCGCGCGTTCATAGTCACTCAGCGCCAGTTCATGAAAGCCCAGCCGCGCATAAGCAAAACCGCGATCCAGATAGGCAATGTCTAATGATGCGTCCAGGCTTAAGGCATGATCCAGTTCCGCGATTGCCGCTTCGTAACGGCCCAGACGATTATAGGTCGCGCCCCTTCCCGCATAGGCGATCGCCATATCCATCTTTATGCTCAATGCGCGATCAAAATCCGCCAGTGCCCGTTCATAGTCCGCCAGTTTCTCATAGGCCATAGCGCGGTTGTAATAAAGCAATTCATATTCAGGATCGACCTCCATGGCGCTCTCATAATCCTGTATCGCGCGCGCGTACTGCCCCAGCAAACTGTAGACGCGACCCCGATTATTAAGCGCCAGCGAACTCTCGGGATATCGCCGCAAAACATAGTTCCAGAGTGTCAAACTATCTTTCCAAACGCGGCAAAGACCGCGGGATTGCATTGAAAAAATGGCAAGAACGATAACGACCGTCGCGGCAATCCCGATCTTCACTGCCCGCGCCCGGCCAATGAATCCGTTCCATAACCGGCGTCCGGCGTGAACGATCAGAAAGGCAATTCCGATCGACGGAATATAGGTGTATCGGTCAGCCGCCATGGCGTGGCCGGCAATGGGGATCATTTGGCTGACCGGCAAAGCGGTCACCAGATAGAAAAAAGTACCGAAAATCAACGCGCGGCGGTGGTGCATCGGTAACGCGAATATCAAAGCCAAACCCGCGGCTAAGATCAGGGGTGCGAAATAGAAAGCGACCGGCATCGAATCTTCAAAACCGGCCGGATACGGGTAAAAAGGCGATAACCCCAGAGGCACGACCGTTTTCGCGGCATACACGACAAGATTCCTGGTCCCGAGTATTAAATTACGCAGCAGATCAAATGCCGGCGTGTCGGTCTGCCGTATCTGGGTGTGAAAATTTATCGCGACAAAAGGCAAGGCGAGTGCGACCATAATCAAGGCAAGCCGTAGGCTTGCGCGCCGAAGCCGGCCCTCGAGCAGATATTCGGTCAGTAACAGCACGCCGGGAAGCGTCAGCGCGATCGGTTTGGCGAGTATTGCCAGCAAATACAAAGCATTTACCGCGTAAGCAGCAAATCGCCGTTCCCGAAAACGAATAAAGACGGCCCAGGCGGCGAAGAAAAAAAGGCCGCAAAGCACGTCTTTGCGCTCGGTCACCCAGGCGACCGATTCAACGCGCATGGGATGCAGTCCGAAGAATAAGGCGATCACCACGGCCGCCCAGAAATCGCGCAGCAGAAGGCGCATCAACGCGAACAACAGAAGCACATTAATGATATGCAGCAGGACGTTAGCCAGGTGAAAGAAAACCGGATTCAAACCGAACAACCGGTTCTCGACGGAAAATGACAATATAGTCAGGGGCACGTATGGTCCGCTTTGGGGATTGGTGAAAATCCGCAGAATTGAGGCCGGGTTCAGATCGCGAATGCGCGGGTTGTTGGTGATCAATTCCGAATCGTCCCAATTCGTAAAATCGTTGGCCAGCGCCGGCATAAAGGCAAAAAACACGGCGAGAACGATCAAAATATTGACGACGATCGCGCGGTAGCACGGCTTCACGATTTCCATTATAACAGGCACCGCCATAAAGTCAACATGAACATGGGGTCAAATCTGGACATTGGACAAGCACGCCGTGACAGTCTTAACAATCTCAGTATATCGCTGTGATAGCCTTCTGTCTTTCTTGAGATGCCTCCATAGTCGGCTCCGTAATTTGCTTACAGCATAATAATCGACACCCAGATATTCACCTATCTTGTCTTGTTTCATCTCACAGTAGCGATATAGAATATCACTTAATATCCCGCGCACAATGCCATTTCCCCGGCGGATCCGAATGTCATCACGGTGAAGACCAAAAGCATCGCCTACACAAGCTACAACTATTTCAGGATCGACTTTGCTCGCTATCATCCTGCGATACTCGGGTTGCTCGCGTACCGAGCCTTTCTCCAGGAATCTTTTTCTAACAAGATCTACAAATGCGTCGTTTCCCAAGATGTTCTGATAATGAACTGCTTCAAATGGATTATCGAGATCGTGCTGCAACCCATCCAGAAGGAAATCTCTGTAGCCACATCGATCACCTGCCAACCTCAATACTAAATCATAATGAACAAAATCAATTTTCAGTTTTTCTCGCAAATATCCGGGCAGACTGCTCCATTTGAAACGGTTGAGATATACCACCTTCCTATGGCACGGCAGGTCAGCAAACTCATTTCTACGCACGGGATTCAAATGCACATACCGCGACAGCTCAAGGAGATAGTTGTCAGCATCAACTAATATGGCTTTGTATCGCCCTTGATACAGATGGCCACATGTCTTATGATGGAAATTAAACCACCCTGTATAGCTGATGTTGAAACGCCGCATGAATTCACTAAGATTCGCCTTTACCGTCTGCACACCCAGATGAAAATGATTGTCCATCAGAACGTAGAAGTGCAAAACAACACTGTAAATGCCTAAGGACTCACGCAGCACTTTCAGAAACCAATGTCGATCATCATCATCCAAAAAAATTTTTTGACGTCTGTTGCCACGACAGAATACGTGATAGAACGCATCTGGGAATTGAATTCTCAATGGTCGTGCCATATAAATTTCATAAATGTCCAATGTCCAGATTTGACCCCATCACAGGCGTTGCCAGATATTCTTGTCGAGCGAGCGGTACTGTATCGCCTCGGCGACATGCTGGACCCGGATATTTTCCAGTCCTTCCAGATCGGCGATCGTGCGGCTCACCTTGAGCACTTTATCATAGGCCCGCGCCGACAGGCCGAAGCGCTCGATCGCGGTCTTAAGCAGGGATTGCGACCCTTCATCGATAAGGCAGTGTTTCCTTATATCCCTGGAACCAAGATGGGCATTGCAGTATATTCGTTTTTTTCCATCAGCATAACGTTTGAGCTGAGTATCGCGTGCTCGATTGACGCGCTCGCGAATCGCGGTTGACAGCTCGCTCGACTGCGTTGATTTCAATTCATCATATTTCAATGATGGTACCTCAATATGAATATCGATGCGGTCGAGCAATGGCCCGGATATCTTGGCGTGATATCTTTGAATCGCTGTGGGCGTGCACCGGCATTCATGATACGGATCAGTGAAATACCCGCACGGGCACGGGTTAAGCGCCGCGGCGAGCATAAAACGTGCCGGATAGGTAAGCGTCACTTTTGCCCGGCCGATCGTGACAAAACCGTCCTCAAGCGGCTGTCGCAATACCTCGATCACGTTCTTATGGAACTCGGGTAATTCATCAAGAAAGAGAACGCCGTTATGGGCAAGCGATACCTCGCCCGGTCTGGGCACATGACCGCCGCCGATTATACCGGCATCAGATATCGTATGATGGGGCGCCCTAAAGGGACGGGTGCCGAGGATTGAATTATTGCCCAGAATGCCGGCAACCGAATGGATCTTGGTCGTTTCCAGGGATTCATCGAGACTGAGGTTCGGCAATATCGTAACCAGACGCCGCGCCAGCATGGTCTTGCCCGTTCCGGGCGGGCCGATCATCAGGATGTTATGACCGCCCGCGGCCGCGATCTCGAGCGCGCGTTTGGCGTGATGCTGTCCCTTGACTTCGGTGAAATCAACCAGATAATGGGATGCCGTTGCGAAGATCGCGTCACGGTCGATCACGGTCGGCTGAATATCGCTCTCCCCGTTCAAAAACGCCACGACTTCGATCAAATTATCAAACCCATAAACATCGATCCCGTCTACGATCGCGGCTTCACACGCATTGACCCGCGGTAACATAACCCCACTCAATCCATTACTCTTGGCCGCGATCGCGATCGATATCGCTCCCTTGATCGGCCGCAGCGAACCGTCCAATGACAATTCGCCAAGAAGCGCAAACCGACTCATCTGGGCGCTGCGCACGCTTCCGGACGCGGCCAGTATCCCGATCGCGATCGGCAGATCAAAACTCGAGCCTTCCTTTTTTATGTCGGCGGGCGCCAGGTTAACCGTGATCTTATGCGACGGAAAATGAAATCCGGCGTTCTTGATCGCCGCGTAAACCCGGTCCTTTGATTCCTTAACCGCGTTGTCCGGAAGTCCGACCGTGGTAAACGCCGGCAAACCGCCGGCAAGATCCACTTCAACATCGACCAGATAGCCTTCGATACCGAAAGTGGCGCAGGATAGTATTCTTGCGAGCATTGTACAAACCTCCTTCGGATCATGCACTGACCCCGAATGATTATATCGATTATATCCGGCGGGTCAAGGGCATTTGTATCATCGCGAGTATTGACAACTTCAATGAACGACGGTAAGATTGCCGGAAATGATGACAACCGTGCCCTGAGGCATGAGGGTAAGGATGGTCTAAATGCTGTCAATTGAACTCCTCCTTCTGGTCTGTTCGGTTTTGATAGTGCTGTGCATAGTTGTATTCAAGTTCTTTGACTATCTCGGCATACCAGTGCTTCTTCTATTTTTGGGCATTGGCATACTCGCCGGTTCCGAAGGAATCGGTGGCATCTATTTCTATGATACTGGATTGGCGCAGTCAATTGGTGTCGTTGCCTTGATTTTCATACTGTTTGCCGG
The DNA here is from genome assembly GCA_037446995.1 of Caldifarciminota bacterium. Taxonomy (GTDB): domain Bacteria; phylum Hydrothermota; class Tepidihabitantia; order SM23-42; family SM23-42; genus RBG-13-43-14. The sequence continues at coordinate 25,702 of JBBIHN010000001.1, forward strand.
CGGCCTCGATACGAATTGGACCATGGTGCGTCCGATATTCAAGCACGCAGCCGTTCTTTCGACGCTCGGCGTTCTTCTGACGGCAATACTTACCGGCGTTGCGGCATCATATATACTGAAAATTCCCACGATTTACGGACTTTTGTTCGGCGCAATCATCTCCTCAACCGATGCCTCGGCGGTTTTTTCAATACTCCGTTCAAGGTACATCAATTTAAAAGGTTCATTGAAACCAATCCTTGAGATGGAATCCGGAAGCAACGACCCGATGGCGGTTTTTCTCACAATCACCATAATCCAGCTAATTACATTGCAGCTTAAAGGAGTCGTACCGATTTTTGGTTCATTCGCGCTTCAGATGGGTCTGGGCACGCTGATCGGCCTTCTATGTGGAAAAGGAATCGTCTTCGTGTTGAATCGGCTCCAGTTTTCCTATGAAGGGCTCTATCCGGTATTTTGTCTGGCCTCAGCATTTCTTATATACAGTGTTACCTATATTTTGAAAGGCAGCGGATTTCTCGCCGTCTACATTGCCGGCATAATAGTCGGCAATTCGTATATTGTGAAGAAAAAAAGTCTGCTCAGATTCTTTGACGGACTTGCCTGGCTCAGCCAGATAGCGATGTTTCTCACCCTGGGTTTGCTCGTTTTCCCGTCCCATCTCGTGCCCGTCATGGGAGCGGGATTGCTGCTATCGATTTTATTGATGTTCGTTACGCGGCCAATAAGCGTTTTCCTATCACTGCTGTTCACTAAATATGACTATCGGCAGCGAATATTCATCGCCTGGGTGGGCCTCCGCGGCGCGGTCCCGATAATCCTGGCAACTTTTCCGTTGCTTGCCAACGTGTCGCATGCCGAACTCATTTTTAACATCGTTTTTTTCACGGTATTGACTTCAGCATTGCTCCAGGGTTGGTCAATTCCGGTCGTCGCCAAATTTCTCAAGGTCAGCGCACCTTTGGAGAACAAACTTTCTTACCCGATTGAATTCGAACCCCTGCCCGGCGTGGACGCCGAACTCATAGAATTCATTATACCTTTTGAATCTCAGGTAGCTGGCAGATCGATCGTCGAAATCGGTTTCCCGTCAGATTGTCTTGTTATTCTAATCGCCCGCGGCGATCATTATATTGTACCGAGCGGCGGCACATTATTGGAAGCCGGCGATGCTTTGCTGTTTTTGGCAAACAAAAATAACTTCAAACCGATAAATGATCTTCTATTGAAATGGGAAGGGGACAACGAAACCACTGAGATCAAGAACAATCAGACCGGAAAACTGAACCGCAATAAACCGGGCGTACGCTTCGTCTAAACAGGTAGATATGATCAAAACTACGAAATGAAGGTCATACATATGTTTAGACGCATACTCCCATTCACCGGCTCTTCTGCGTTAGCTCTCTTGATCGGGCTGCCGGCGATCATCTTTGCCCAGCAAAGCGCGCCGGCCTTCAATGGCATCATAACCGGTCGCGTTGTCTATTCTGAACAAAACATTCCGATCGAATATGCGAATATCCTTCTATACTCGCAAAACGACAATGAACAATTATCCGGGACGATAACTGATGCCCGGGGGCATTTCCGGCTGGACCGCATACGCCCCGGCATATACTATATCGAGATTTCCTTCATGGGTTTTAGGCCCAAGCAAATCAAGGACATACAGATCGATCTTGCCGCGCCCGAAACCGCAATCGGCAACATTATGTTGGAAATAACCGTGCTTGATGTCGAAGGAGTAAGCGCGGTTGCCGAACGCCCGGCGCTGGAATATCTTATCGATAAGAAGGTCATCAATGTCGGTAAACAGATGACCGCGGTCTCCGGCACCGCGGTCGATGTTCTGGAAAACGTTCCCTCGGTGAGTGTCGACATTGAAGGCAATGTCAGCCTGCGCGGCAGCGGCAATTTCACCGTGCTGATCGATAATCGACCAACGATTCTGGAACCGAGCGACGTTCTACAGCAGATACCGGCGAGCACGATCGAAACCATCGAGATTATCACAAACCCGTCGGCCAAATACGACCCGGATGGTATGTCGGGTATCATCAACATCATTCTGAAAAAGAAAAGTCTACAGGGCATAAGCGGCGTGGCTAATTCGAATATCGGGATCAACGATAAGTACGGCGGCGATTTCCTGATAAACTACCGCCGTTCTTTTTATAATACCTATCTGGCAGTCAACTACAACAACTGGTCTTATGTCGGCGAGCGGGAGTCGGAAAACCGCACCTACCGCGGGGATACTACTTTCTACGTTTTGTCGCGCGGCGAATCTATTTTCAAACGAAATCCCTATGGAGTCCGAGCCGGGATTGATCTTAGTCTCGGAGCCAGAGACAAAATCAGTCTCGGCGGCCAGTACAACAAACGATCCATGAACCGAAGCAACCTTGCCGATCACGAGCAGTGGGCCGATCCTGATGGCGCGCCGAATATCTGTCTGAGCCAGAACCATAATCAGCACTCACACAGTTTTTATTCCATGACAGTTGATTATGTTCATCAATTCCTGCCCAGGAATCATGATTTCACCGGGCAGTTGAATATCGATCAAAGACAAAGCACCCAGACATCGTCCTATGCGGTTCTGGATACAGCTAACGGCATGATCAGCGGTCAGCGCAGCGTTGAAAAGGGACCGGGCACGAGACTACGGCTGAAAGCGGATTACACTCTGCCTTTGGATGATCACGGCAAAATCGAGGCCGGTTTTCAGAGCCGCAGCAATCGATCCCACGAAGAAAACGAGCTGTACGAATACGACACAATATCCGGTGCCTACGTTCTTAAACCTGAATTCAGCCATGCCGCTTCGCTCAACCGCGCCATTCATTCGTTGTACAGCGTGTACTCCAACCGGTCCGGAAAAATCGGTTATCAGATCGGACTGCGCGGCGAATACGAATACCGTAAAATCGAGCTGATCGGCAAAAACCGTTTTTATTCTATGAATCGGTGGGATTATTTTCCTACCGCTCATGTTTCGCATCAATTCCCGGGCGGGCATCAGTTGATGGCGAGTTACGCGCGCCGTATCGAACGCAGCCGTTGGTGGTGGCTGGAGCCTTTCCTTACCTGGTCCGACGCCAACAATGTTCACCGGGGGAATCCCGATCTCAAACCGGAATACGTTGATTCATACGAGTTGGGTTTTCAGACCCTGTTTGGCAAGAGTTCGTTTTCCGCGGAATTGTATCACCGTATCACGCGCGACAAGGTAGAGCAAACCCGTTCGGTCTACGTCGACAACATAATCCTGCACACGGTCGAAAATATCGGCACAGATTATTCAACCGGCATTGAACTGATGTTCGATATGAAAACCCTCAAATGGTGGCAGCCGAATCTCATGGTCAACTTGTACGATTACCGGATCGCCGGCGAACTCTATGGAGAATCCATATCGCGGCAGGATTTCAACTGGAGTGCCCGGATCAATAACGAGTTACAGATACTTCCGGCCACCAGATTGCAGATCAGTGGACGGTACAATAGCCCCACGATAACCGCCCAGGGCGAGCGTAACGGTTTCTTCACTGCTGATGCCGCAATTAAGCAGGAGTTTTTGAACCGCAGGCTTTCGGTAACTCTACAGGCGCGGGAATTGCTGAGTTCTTCAGCGCATGAGAACGTAGCGGAAAGCAGTACTTTCTACTCCCGCAGCAGCTTCACGCGCGAGTCGCCGGTATTCATGCTCAATATCAGCTTTAACTTCAACAATTACAAACCAGAACGCCGACGCGACGATAATCAGATAGATGTTGAAAGCATCGAAGAATATTAAGCAATAGCGCACCCTGCTCCCGTCCAACCGAGGCGATCACCAAGTTTTTCTTGACTAATCGGCAGAAAAGACTATAATTCCCCCACGGGTTAGAGGAGGAAAGATGATGAAGTGTTGCCTTATTTCTTTTGTCGCGCTGTTGATCGGCTGTACGCAGGATCCGATACTCGGACAATGGGAAAGATTCGGCGACGACGCCGAAGGATCAGTGGTTTTAGTCCAGCCAGCCGGCGGCAGATTCGACGGTAAGCTGATCCGGGTGACCGGGATCCTCAAAGATCTTGGTTTTTATGCAGACGACATCAAATGGCGGGATGTTCTCGCGGTCGGTCCGAATCGCTGGCGCGGTAAGGACCTGATCAAAATCGTGGACGTTCACGGCATCATCAAGGAAGTGGAGTATAAGGACGTCTATTTCACCCTAATGGGTGACGGAACATTGATAATAAGAAAATTCGCCCGCGAAGAAGAGATCGTTGGCACTGAACAGAAATGGCGTAAAATACATTAAGCCGTAATCTGCAGGCCGTATACCGCGTAATGAATCTGTATTCATTATTCACCAACTGGAAATAGCCGGGTGTTTTGTTGTTTTTAATCAGGGATCTTGAATCCGGTATCGGTTTCTACTTTCCTTTGATCAACGAGAAAGCCTCGGCACGCGTCGGCGCCGATCTCATCGCGCCCCGTATTGCCGAGGTTACGGTCATGGTGCCGGGTTTTTTCACGCCGATCATTGAAAGACAAAGATGCTCGGCTTCGATCACGACAAGAACGCCAAGCGGTTTCAAATACTTCATGAAAAAATCGGCGATCTCATGGGTCAGCCGCTCCTGGACAAGCGGTCTTTTCGCCATTACATCGAGCACGCGCACCATACTTGAAAAACCGGTGATGCAGTTGTTCTTAGGTATATACACGATGTGGGCTTTACCGAAAAAAGGCAGTAAATGGTGCTCACAAACCGAATAGAACGGTATGTCTTTTATGATTATCATCTCATCTTCATTCTTTGCCCGATATGTCTTGAGTTCGCGCCGGGGATCACGGTTGACACCGGCAAAGATCTCTTCATACATCCGGGCAATGCGGCGGGGAGTGTCTTTCAGTCCATCCCGGCTCGGATTTTCCCCGATCGCCTCGATGATTGTTCGGATCGCCTTTTCAACTCTTTTTTTGTCTATTTTTTCCGGTGGTTTTTCCATTGTCCCTCAAGATCAGATCAATTTCATCGCCGCTCAAGATCTCCTTTTCAAGCAGTTTCTGCGCCAGGGCTTTGAGCTTGTTCATGTCTTTATTGATTATCGCTTCGGCTTTGGCCGCGGCTTCGTCGACAATTCTCTTTATCTCGTCATCGATATCCCGGGCCGTGTTTTCCGAGTAATCGCGATGCATACCGATCTCCCGGCCCAGGAATATTTCTTCCTGCTTTTCGCCGTACGTAAGAGGACCCAGTTTTTCGCTCATTCCCCATTCACACACCATTTTTCGGGCAAGTTTGGTTGCTTTTTCAATATCATTACCCGCACCGGTCGACAGGTCGCCGAGCACGAGTTTTTCGGCTGCCCGGCCGCCGAGCATAAAAGCAAGCTGGTTGAAACAGTACGTTCTTGAATAAGTCCGGCGTTCATCGATCGGCAGGGCCTGAGTCAAACCCAATGCCATGCCGCGCGGGATTATCGTCACCTTGTGTATTGGATCCATTCCCGGCAGGATCCTGGCGACCAAAACATGACCGCATTCGTGATAGGCCGTAAGCTTCTTTTCGTCATCCGATATCAGCAAACTCTTCCGTTCCACTCCCATCAATATTTTATCCTTTGACTCCTCGAATTCGGTCATCGAAATCTTCAGCTTATTGTTACGGGCCGCCAGCAATGCGGCTTCATTAACCAGATTCGAAAGATCGGCACCGGAAAAACCAGGCGTGCCACGCGCCAATACTTCAAGATTGACGCTACTGTCCAGCGGTTTCTTTCGAGTATGCACTTTCATGATCCCCAGACGACCGCGCACATCCGGCCGGTCGAGCACGACCACGCGGTCGAATCGACCGGGCCTGAGCAAAGCCGGATCCAGAATATCCGGTCGGTTGGTCGCGGCCATCAGAATTATGCCTTCATTGGTTTCAAATCCATCCATTTCAACCAGCAGCTGGTTGAGTGTTTGTTCTCGTTCATCATGCCCGCCGCCCAAGCCGGCGCCGCGCAGCCGGCCGACGGCATCGATCTCGTCGATAAAAATAATGCAGGGCGAGTTGCGCTTGGCTTGATCAAAAAGATCCCGAACCCGCGAAGCACCGACCCCAACGAACATCTCGACGAAATTCGACCCGCTTATCGAAATAAACGGTACTTTTGCCTCACCGGCGACCGCCCGTGCCATCAGGGTTTTACCCGTACCGGGCGGTCCGAGCAGCAGCACGCCCTTAGGTATGCGCCCGCCCAACCTCGTGAACTTACGCGGATCGCGCAAGAACTCGATAACCTCCTCTAATTCCCGTTTGGCTTCCTCGACACCGGCGACGTCATTAAAGGTCGCCGAAGGTTTGTTCTCAAGTATCACTTTTGCCCGGCTGCGCCCAAAACCCAGGGCACGGTTCTGACCGGACTGCATCTGCCGGATGAAAAAAATCCAAACACCGATCAATAATAGCCAGGGAATAACATTGAGCACGATACTGCCCCAGCTTGAGCGCTGTTTGGCAACAACCTTAACGTCGAACTTAACCAGTTCATTGGCAAGATCAGGGTCTTCAAACGGCATCAAGGTAGTAAAATCAGTAAAATTCTGCTTGTCTTCGAATGAGATCGAAGTTTTGAATCTACCCCGTATTGACCGGTCGGTCAGCGTCGCTTCGCTGACATTCTTGCCCCTTAACTCACGCAGGAACAGCGAATACGGTATTTCAACTGATCTCGGGCCGCGGTTGATCAACTGCAGAGCGATTATCACCGCTATTAGTATTGCGGTCCAGACCATGACGGTCTGCAGGGCGCGGCGGCGCTGAGGTTCCTTACCTACCATCATATACTCCTATATAGGGAAGGTTCCGGTAATGATTATTATGATCAAGCCCATATCCGACCGCGTATACGGTCGGGATATTGAAACCGACATAGGTCAGCGGAACGTCGACGACCCGGTCGTCCTTCTTATTCAGCAATGTGCAAATCGCAATGCTGCGCGGATGTCTGGTCTTCAAATTCTCGACAATATAACTCAATGTCCTTCCCGAATCAACAATATCCTCGACAACAATAACATCGCGGCTCTCGATATTGAGCGCCAGATCCTGGACGATCCGGACCGCGCCGCTTGAGACTTTGCCGTTGTAACTCGATATCGCCAGGAAATCGATCTCGACCGGAATCTTGATCGACCGCAGTAAATCGGACAGGAACACAAACGCGCCCTTTAATATGCCGACCAACACCGGATTCTTGTTCGCATAATCATGGTTGATCTGCGCACCCATCTTCTTGACCTTTTCTTTTATTGTATTCTCCTCAATCAGTATATTCAAAATTCACCACCAGGACCTTTTTCGTATTCTTGTTGACCAACGCACGATAAGCCCTTTTGATCCCCAGCACCCACAAAATACCCTTACGGTCGCACAGCAGAATCGGGGCTTCACGTAATGAATAGGGCACCTTCTCCGCCTGAAATACTTTCTTCAACTTAGTTCGACCCGACTTTATCACCACGCTATCGCCTTCTTTCCTAGTTCTGATATTCAGCGGCAATGACAGTTCATCCAGATCAAACACTTGCTCATATCTATTCGTTCTAACCGGCCCGGGTTTCTTTGATACATCAATGTTCACGCGCAGACCGGCAACTTTGACCGATTTAACACTCAGATCCAGTTTCCGGTCGATGCTGCGCGCTTTCTCATCCCGGCCGATGATTATGTTACCGTATTCACGATACGCACAAAGATGCTTTGGTAAATCAATTTTTTTGCCTGATCTACTGCTAATTAGACGTAAAATCGCGGCAAAATGTTTACTTTCATAACCATCGAGCGTGCCGGCGTATTCTTTTAGTGCCAGGCGCACAACACGGTTCGCTATTGCCGGATTATAGTCAACTATGCTTCCAATGTCAAGAATTACATGATTTTCCGCGATCCGGGCAACCTTTGCAAAGGCTTTTTCAGCCAGCCGATCAAGAAATTTGTCTTCTAAGCTCAAAATGTCGATCTCACGTATGAGTGTGCCGTGCAGGTTCGGATTGATTTTTAGCAATTGAGGTATTATCTTATGCC
>JBBIHN010000001.1:33786-57187 GCA_037446995.1 Caldifarciminota bacterium
GAATAGCATTACGTCGGTAATCGAACTGGAGATTTGTCTTATCCTGAGAATACTCCAGTTTTCTCTGCTTTAAGAACAGCAAAATATCTTTCTTTCTCATATTGATCAAAGGCCGGATAAACGGTAGGCGAATTGCCGGGATTGATGCAAAACCGCGGGTTCCGCTGCCCCGGAGTAAATTCATCAGAAAAGTCTCGATCACATCGTCCAGGTTATGACCCAGGGCGATCCGGTCACTGCCGGTCTCTTTCATGATCCGCATGAACGCCCGGTATCTTTCTGCCCGGGCAGCGGCTTCGGTCCCGAGTTTTGTCTTCCTGATCTTGATCTTTATGATCTTATACTTGCAACTGAATTGTCGTGCGTATTTCCTGGTCAGGTTCTCCTCGACCCGGATTTCCTTTGCCGGCCGCAATCCATGATTAATGTAAACAAGACGGATTCTTAAATCGGGATACAACTCCCTCATTGCATCTAATAAGCACACTGAGTCCGGACCGGCCGAGAACGCTATGATCAAATCTCTCACGCCTTTGAGCATTTCGTGCTGCAATATCGACGCCCTAACTGTATTTAGGGCCTGATCTTTAGTTATTGCTTTCATGCCGTATATTATACTGTATTTTCCCGGTTTAGCAATCATTCCCTCTGGGCGTGCTGACACTCCCGTCTTGATAAATGACCGAAAATTGCTTATAATATATCAGGAGGCACTATGCAGATCTTAGCTTAATTGTTCGTATCGAATTTGATCGCCGCGACCACGATTATCCGTGATGCCGAACCCGGGCAATGACATCTAGCCGTATCTTCTTGACAGATCAACAATAGATGATATAATCGATCAACGATGAAAATCGGCGTACTCAGTGATTCCCATCATGAACACGACAATATCCATGACGCGATCGACTTCTTAAGGAAAAAGGGCACAAAACTGCTGATCCATCTCGGCGACGATTACAACGATCTCGATAATATCGCCGACGAAAACGTGATCCGCGTCCCTGGTTTATACTGCGACGCATATCTAAAGCCGTATGTGCCGAACCGCCGCGTTGAAGAGATCGAAGGCTGGAAGATTCTGCTCACCCACACTCCGGAGTCGACGCTCGATGACCTGCCCGATGATCCGCACCCCGAAGACCTGCTCAGGAATCAGGAGATTGATATAATTTTGTACGGTCATACCCATATCCCGGAAATAAGGATGGAGAACGACATTGTTTACGTCAATCCCGGTCATTTAAGAAAGGAAGATAAGAAAGGAAATCCGCCAACGTTCGCCCTGATCGATATCAGCGAACATAAATTATTCATAACAATATACAAACTATCCGATAAATCAGTATTGAAGGAACAAAAATTCGGCAAAGAATAACCCCCCTTCCGGGGACGGGGCCGACGAGATTCGAACTCGCGACCTCCTGCGTGACAGGCAGGCGTTCTAACCAAGCTGAACTACGACCCCGATGTAATACTATTCTAATTCAGAAGTCAAAAATGTCAATAGAATACGCGGCGACTGGAATCTTTCTCGCATCTCCGCAATCGAGGTCTCCGGAAATACTTTTTCAGAGACCTTGCGCGGCATCGGTTTGCTTGACCGATCAAATCAATAATTCGGCGATCTGCACCGCGTTCAATGCCGCGCCTTTGCGTATATTGTCCGCGACGATCCACATTGCCAGGCCGTTGTCAAACACGAAATCCTTCCGGATCCGACCGACAAAAACCAGATCACGATTCGCCGAGCACAACGGCATCGGGTACTTATCATCGGTTTCGAAAAGCTTGATCCCGGGCGCGCCGGCCAGCACTTGCTTTGCCTCGTCCGGGGTGATCGGTTGTTCAAAATCCACGGACACCGCCTCGCTGTGACTCAGGATCACCGGAATGCGCACGCAGGTCGCGGTGACCATTATCGAGTCGTCACCGAAGATTTTCCTTGTTTCATTCACCATTTTCATTTCTTCGCTCGTGTAGCCGAGTTCATTGAAACCGCCGATCTGGGGTATCAGATTATTGGCGATCGGAAATACGAAAACGCTGTCTTCCTGTTTATCGACCGTCTTCTGCATTGCCATGCACTCGGTCTCGTATCTGAGTTCGGTAATCGCGTCCCGGCCGTATCCGGAAACCGACTGGTAGGTGGCAACAAAGATCCGTTTTATCCTGCGCGCTCTATGCAGAGGGTAAAGCGGGACCACCATTTGTATGGTTGAGCAATTGGGATTGGCGATAATCCCTTTATGTTCTTTCGCTTTTTCCGGATTCACCTCAGGGACAACAAGCGGAACCTGCGGATCCATTCGATAGGCGTTTGAATTGTCGATGACCACGCCCTTACCCTTGAACCGAGGGATTATTTCCCGGGACAGATCAGCGTCAAGACAACCAAAGATGATATCGGCGCTCTCAACCAAAGGCTCCAAATCGCCGACAATCTCAACTTCGCTGTCTTTGAATAATCTGGTTTGCCCTTCGCTGCGTTCCGACGCAAACAAGTATAATTCTTTGATCGGGAAATCTCTCTGCTCAAGTATCTTAATAACCTCTTCCCCGACCAAACCAGTGGCACCTAACACAGCAACGTTTCTCATGAGTTAAATATACAAAAAAATGTCGCCCAGTCAATCAAAATATTACCGACTTACAAGCCGACGACCAGCGGAGTCGTGTTTATATTGGATATGCTGACAAAGAGTGTCTTGCTAATCGTCCCGATCAAAATCAACTGCCCCGGGCAAAATAGTGCCCGAATCGCTGATTACCGGCGATGTCTCAGGGAAATCACTTTCGCTTAAACTCTTCATCAGTTTTGCCGCACGGCACAATGTATCATATTGCAGATATTTGTTGGTTGTCTGCACCGCGGAGATTATCTGGCCGTGCATAAAAATACCGGCCGTATCCATTGTCACTTTCAGTATTGGCGCATAACCTCTTTCATCGTTGATATTGAATCCCCAGGTAAAGAAATTACCCAGACTGTAAGCGATCAGACGACCTTTGTAAATTTCAAGCGCCCTCGGCATATGCGGACCGTGTCCCCAAACGCAATCCGCACCGCTGTCGATCACGGCATGAGCGAACTTCACAACATTACCGCGCGGCGAACCCAGATAATACTCGAAGGTATCTTTCGTATGCAAACACTTAATCCCTTCGCCGCCCCCGTGAAAAGACACGATCACTATGTCATTTTCCCGGGCGACCGCCGCGACGAGCCTCTGGGCTTGCTCGATTTCGAATATCATATCCGCATTCGGGGAGGTGGCAAACGACATTATGGCGATGCTGGTCCCCCGCACATCGAAACGAGCGGTTCGACCGTAGGGCCCGCAGTATTGCAGACCGGCGATCGTAAGAGCTTTGATCGTTGATTCAATGCCGCCGATGCCGAAATCATTCATGTGATTGTTGGCCAGATTCATGCAGTCAAAACCGGCTTCAACCAAAAACTGAGCATAGGCTGGGGGCGTACGAAACGCATATCTCCGTCCTTTTTCGATTTTCTTCGTACTAACTCCGCCTTCCAAAAGAGTCCCCTCATAGTTTCCCAAGGTTAGATCAGCCGCCTGCAAATAAAACGATACTTCCCTGAAAATATTCTCGGGTCTGGATGGCAAATTGCTGCTTGGATAATCCGAACCCAGCATTATATCGCCGACCATAATCACCGAAACGCTGCCCGCGATCAACGGACCGGCAATCAGGCTGGCAATCAGGCAGGCGGGAATTCTAATCAAACAGAATGTTGCTTTGATCTATGTATTTACTGGGATTAACCTTAACGCCTGAGACATGAACTTCATAATGCAAATGGGAGCAGGTCGTGCGGCCGGTCGAACCTATCGCGGCGATCACCTGCCCGCGTTTGACAAAATCGCCGACGCTCACGTACAGGCTGCTGCAATGAGCGTATCGAGTCCTAAAACCGTAACCATGATCGATGTCGACCTGCAGACCATAACCCAGATTCCAACCCGTATATGACACCACGCCATCGGCCGACGCAATAATCGACGTTCCCCGGGGCGCGCTGATATCAACCCCTTCGTGCATTCTGATCGTTCGCTTGTCGATCGGGTCGACCCGGTAGCCAAAACCGCTGCCGGTATTGTATCCGGGCACCGGGTTAATCGAAGGAATATGCCGCCAAAGCCTGTATTTTTCATCTATCCTCTCGTGAATCTCTTCATAACTTGACAGTTTCAGCTGACACTTGTTCTCCAGAACATCCACCGCGTCGTATATTTCATAGAGCATGGATTTTGTTCCGCTTGACAGATATTTGGGCGCGGTATCGGTTTTTTTGCCGCCAACACCCATTGACCAGATCTCAGGATGAATACCGGGCATTTGCCAGAAACTGCGCGCCCGAGCGCCCTGATCAATATATTCATTAAAAATTCCGTTGTGCTCAACAAGGGTATTGTTCAGTCCGCGTAATTGTGACACCAAATCCCGATTCTCACTGGCCAGACGTTTCAAGCTTATCTCGGCGACAAACTGGCCGGCGTTTATCGCCGTCAAAACCACGGTAATCATGACAATACCGAGCGTCAGAAAGATCAACCCATTGATCATTCCGGACGGCGGTCTCCAGCGACTCAGAAAGTTATGCTTTTTCGAGATAATTATAATGTCGGTGACGTTCTTCACTATGCAATTATAGTGAAAAACCCTTCAAATGTCAAGTAGTTTGAAAGAGACTGGAATCTTTTTCGCATCTTTGTAATCGAGGTCTCTGGAAATACTTTTTCAGAGACCTTTGAAAGATTCAAAGCCGGCTGTTCAAACTTCCAATTGACATCAACACCAGGCAAGGTATAATTGCCCATGGCCGGACTGAAACATATTGCGATCATCATGGACGGCAATGGACGTTGGGCGCGAAAAAGAGGCTTACCCCGGATCGTCGGTCACAAAGAGGGTGTTGAATCGGTTCGTTCATCGGTGAAATCAGCCATTGATCTCGGCATAAAATACCTCACATTGTACACTTTTTCCACGGAAAACTGGCACCGGCCGGAAAAAGAAGTCAACTTCCTGATGAAAATGCTCAAAGACCTGATTGTCCGCGAGACTCCGGATTTGAAAAAAGAAGGGGTAAGGGTAAATTGCATTGGTCGGCTCAACGAAATACAGCCGGCGGCGCAGGCGGCGCTCCAGAAAGCCATGGCGGCAACGAGCCAGAACGACAAAATGGTCTTAACCCTGTGCCTCAGCTATGGAGGCCGTGGCGAGATCATCGACGCGGTACGCCGGATTCTTACCGATGACCGGAAAACAAATCTCGATCTCAAAGCCGTGGACGAGGATTTTTTCTCCAGATATCTTTATGATCCGGGCTTACCCGAACCGGATCTTATGATTCGTACCGGTGCCAGGAGCCGGGAAAGAATATCCAACTTTCTGCTGTGGCAGATCGCCTACACCGAGTTGTATTTTACTGAAACCCTGTGGCCAGATTTCCGGGAAAAGGAATTCGAGAAAGCGATCAGCGATTTCGGGAAACGCGAAAGACTTTATGGCCGTATTAACTAGCCTTCGCGCCCGTCTTATGACCGCGGTCATCCTCATTATTCTAATTATGACCGCTCTATATATAAAACCCTTATTGCTGATTTTCACGCTCATCTACATAGTCTTTGCGGCCAATGAATACGCGCGTTTCTGGCACCGCAAGGAGGTTTATCCGCACACCATCACCGCCTATTTACCTTCCCTTCTAATACCGATACTGGTCTATTTCGATATCGAACTTGCCGGACCGCTTTTTGTCATGTTCTGCTTCATAATAACGATCTCGGTACTTCGCTTTCCCGGCGCGCGGACCCGGCCGAATTTCTTAAGCGAGATCGCCGCCGCGATTTTCGGCGTGATATTTCTCGCAACGATGCCGTCGACCCTGATCTTGCTGCGCAAAATCGGCTTCTACGCGGCATTACTCCCCTTGCTGCTGTGCTGGTCTTATGATACATTCGCTTACCTGGCCGGCACGATGCTCGGACGTTCACCCCTGGCAAGCAAGATAAGCCCGAAGAAAACCTGGGAGGGAACGATTATCGCTCTTTTTCTGCTGTTCCCGCTTACTTTGTGGCTGGGCAGTTCATGGATCGCCGACTGGCGTCTGGTTGATTGTCTGATTGTGACTCTGAGCATCGGAATACTGGGCACGATCGGAGATCTGCTGGAATCGGCGATGAAACGCGAAGTAAACCTCAAAGATTCATCCCGGATATTCCCGGGGCACGGCGGTTTTCTCGACCGGATCGATTCGTTGATACTGAGCATTCCATTCTTCTATTTCTATCTGGTATTGCGGGGGCGAATATGAAACGGCCGCCGCTGGCCGACCGCGTACGGCCGACATCGCTCGAAGATATACTCGGCCAACAGCATTTGCTCGGACCTGGTTGCCCGATAAGAGAACAGATCAAATCCGGCCGCCTGTTTTCCATGATACTATTCGGTCCCCCCGGCTGCGGCAAGACGACGATCGCCCGGCTGCTGGCAAAGCATTTCTCCGCCGACTTCATTTCTTTTTCGGCCGCCACAAGCGGGATTGTCGAGATAAAAAAATTCATGGCCGATGCTGACAAAAGGAAAAAGATGTATGATCGGGACACAATCATTTTCATCGACGAGATTCACCGTTTCAACAAAGCGCAGCAGGACGCCTTCCTGCCCTACCTAGAAAAAGGAACGATCATCCTCATCGGCGCGACAACCGAGAACCCCTCATTTGAGCTCAATTCCAGCCTTCTTTCCCGGACCAAAGTGTACATACTCAACCCGCTGACCAACACGGATGTCAAGAATATTGTCGAACGGGCGTTGAGATCAAACGACGGCCTTGCGGGCGAATTCAACGTCCCCGACGCGGCCATAGATTTTATCGCCAATATAGCTGACGGCGATGCGCGGGTCGCGCTTAATGCACTGGAACTTTCAAGTCTGGGCGCCAAAGATCGGTCGATCTCTTTGGCCGTCATCGAGGAAATCGTTCAGAAAAAAGCCCTCAAATACGACAAACAGGGTGAGGAACACTATAACATCATCTCGGCATTGCACAAATCGATGCGCGGGTCAGACCCGGATGCCGCGCTTTACTGGCTTGCCCGAATGCTCGAAGCCGGCGAAGATCCGTTGTATATTGCCCGCCGCCTGGTGCGCTTTTCGGTCGAGGATATCGGATCGGCCGATCCCAATGCATTGGTCATCGCGATCGCCGCCCGCGACGCGGTTGATTTCATCGGCCGTCCCGAAGGCGATCTGGCTCTGGCTCACTGCGTCGCATATCTAGCCAGAGCCGGTAAAAGCAATGAAATATATGTTGCTTATGAACGTGCCCGCGAGGATGCCCTCAAAACCAATGCCGAGCCGGTACCCATGCATATCAGGAACGCTCCGACCCGGCTGATGGCCGAACTCGGATACGGCAAGGGCTATAAATACGATCACGATTACCCCGGCGCCAAGGTGCCGCAGGAATATTTTCCGGACTTGCTCAAAGGCCGAAAGTATCTGCGCGATAAGGGAACCGCCGATGATTGAGTCTTTTGATGTTATCGTTGCCGGCGCCGGTCCCGCAGGCAGCAGCGCCGCGTTTACGCTGGCCGAAGCAGGAATTTCGGTCATGCTTATCGAAGAACATGAGCGGATCGGGATCCCGGTTGTATGCGCCGAAGGAATATCGCGTTCCACGATCAAAGATTATCTGGAGATCAAACCTGAATGGACAAGCCGTCCATTAATGGGCTCGATCATAAGAGGCCCGGATGATCGGGAATTCAAGATCGAATACCCGGATTGCGGCTGGGTGCTGGATCGAGAGATTTTTGACGCGGCACTGGCCGATATTGCTCGGAAAAAGGGAGCGGTCTTAAAAACCAGCACCAAGGCGATTGGTATTGATAACGATCATGTCGTGGTCCGGGAAAATGGTACAACAAAAAAATATCGCTTCCGTTACATCATCGCCGCCGACGGTATCGCGTCAAGGGTTGGTACATGGCTGGGTATTGATACGCGGTTGTCGATGCATGAAGTCGAAGTGTGCGCCGAATACTACCTGGAGAACATCAATGTCGACCCGGATTACACGGCGCTGATCGTTGGTGATGATTACGCACCCGGCGGCTATGCATGGATATTCCCAAAATCCAGGACCTCGGCCAATGTCGGTCTTGGCATCTCGCCCGAAAACACCCCGAAGCGGGCAAAATCCATACTTGACCAATGGGTCAAAAAGGAATTTCCCGAGGGACGGATCAAACGCAGGATTTTCGGTGGCGTGCCCGCCAAGATCCTGAAAAGATACAGCGGGTCTAACTTTTTCCTGGTCGGGGACGCGGCGCGCCTTACCGACCCGATGACCGGTGCCGGGATCGCCAACGGCATAAAATCCGGCGTGCTTGCCGGCCGCAGTGTCATTGATCTTACCCGAGGCAAGAAGTCCAGTTATGAGAAGGATCTAAGACGTCTTATTATCGATGAACTGCGCATTCACTACCGGATCCGTGACAAATACCTGTGCCTTACAGACCGCGACCTTATCGAAGTATTCAGGATCGCCCGGGAATTTTTTAAGGATAGAACCGTGACCAACATCGATATTCCTGAGATCGTCAGGTATATCCTTCATTCCTCCCCTCATATTTTCCGGCTCTATACGCGCATAAAACTACGTCAGTTATTTTCAAAAAAGAAACGCCGGCCATTATAGGCCGGCGTCATTTTCAACAATAAAATCTAACGGGTTTTCTTTGTCGGACCTGATTTTGTCTCCTTGTCGGTTTTCTTGATCAAATCCCTGAATTTGGAATTGAGATTCTTGATCTTCAGCAGATCGTCTTCACGCAGATCATTGATGCTGTTTGAATCCGCGTCCAGAAAGCGATCTTTCCGATCATCGTTCTTGTCATTCTTGATATGGACGATATTCTTGCCGCCCTTAGCGTCCCGGCTGTCCTTGCTTTCCTTCACGACCTCTTCCGCCTCTGCCCGGTTATCACGGTCGCTGGATTTGACCCGGTCATCGCGTCGGACTGGCTGCACGGCAAACAACAGACTGAAACCGAACGCAAGAATCATGATCTTATTCATGTTGCCTCACCTCATTATAACAAAATACCCTCGCCTGTCAATACGGGGCGAGTTTTACAAACACCCGCCGGCGCTCGCCGGGGCCAAGCCGGATCCGCCGGCGCAAAGTCCGGTACCCGTATCGTTCGATCTCGATCAGGTATTCGCCGGGCCGAATCGTGATCGTGCATGGCGCCTGCCCCAGATACTCCTCGGTGCCGCTTGCCACTTCCGTGATGAATACCCGCCCATGCTTCGGCGTCGTGATTATCCGCAGGCGAGCCGGCTCCGGTTCTTCAACATAGATCTCAATGATCTGTCGCCCGATCGACGCGTCATCGTCACCCAGAGTCGGCGGTTTTTCCGACGACGCCAGGATAATGATTGTCTCGACACCTTCAGGGCCACTGATAACATAATCGAAATTCGCGTTTTCCGGCGGCAACTCGTAGTTGCGGTTAGCCTGTACCCGACCAAGATCCCCGTCAGAGGGGAAGAGACGGCTCTCCCTTCCCCCGACCTCAATGTTGTAAACCGCGACATAGCAGTCTTCATCGACCCGGAAGAATATTCTCAGGGCATCGCCCGGTCGATATACGCCGTCCTCATTATTCACCCACGCTTCGATAAGCGGTCCCGCACTAACCGTCGCAAACGTAAGCAATAATACTCCAAGCATAATCACCTCGATACCTCTTCATCTTTCTTCGATGGAACCCGATCCGGCACGCGTTCCCGCTCGAGGCGATCCTGCGGCATTGGCATCGATTGTTTTTCCCGGCTCGGCGGCATGAGCCTCTTACTGTCTTTATCCTGTTTTTCTTCAGGCGCGATCTGTTGACCAGGCGCTCCCGGATCGCGCCGCGGGACTGAACGATCATCGTCGAAACGGTCTTTCTCCCGCTTGATAATTCCTGGTCCGCGGTCGTCAGATTTGTCGTTCCTTTCGTCGTCTAGATGTTTATTGTAAATGCTCTTGTCGCCCGGACGATTGTCAAATTGATCCGGCATTACGTTCCGGTCCTGGGCTTTTCGATCGCCATCGCTTTTGATCGCGTCGATACGGTATTCCACATTCTTCACGTTGATTTCCTTTTTTACCTTTTCGACGTGATCGACGCGCATTCTTTCAAGATTGCCGCTTTGGTGTTCCTGTTCAATCCGCCTAAAGGTCTCCGGATCTTGTTCGCGGGACAATCTGATCACTTCTTTCTCCTGGTACGGAATGTTGATCTCGCGCGGCGGCTTATCCGGCAGATTGAATCCCCTTTGCCTGGCTTTGTGGCGCAGTTCATGATAGGTGTACGGCAGTCGGTTTCTTACCCAGCGCCCGTATCTGGGCCGGTACCACCAACCGCCGTGCTCATACCAGACAACGTAAAAACCGGCATAGAAGAAATCCCAGTGGAAATGGCGCACCCAGCGGCATCGATACCAATACCAATCCCACCACCAGGGATACCACCACACGTAATGCACGCAATAATAACCGTGCGGGTAATATTCCCAGTGACCATCGCTCCAGTAATAATCATTCCAGTATTCATCTTCCCAGTAGCCGGCCGGATCATAGTTATCGTGATAATTATAGATGAAGTTGACGGTGAACGCAAAAGCCGGCACTGCGACTAGAGCCAACATTATCAGACGTTTCATGTTATCCTCCTTCTATTGTGCCCATCTGATCCTCTGATCACAAAGACCAACAACCGTGAATCGGTGATTTGAGTGTCACGATTGTTCTGTTTCATGTTATTGCCTCACTACCAGTTCCGGATTACCCGGGTCGACCTGATAAGCCCAGTCGAAAATCACATAATCCGGACCAAAACCGGTGATACGTACTTTCGCAAAATGATTATCCCAGGTCCAGAAAACATACGTATGTCCGATTATTGCTTCAACAATTCCGGTGTTTGACCAGCCATATTCCGGCGCGTAGCCGACCTCGTCCAGAGACTGAGTATAGCCGAAATCCTGCACCAACCCTCCGGGTCGGGCAATATAGAAGTAATAGGTTTCATAATAATCGTCGTAGCCATAATAGAAATCACAAGCCGGGTGATTATACGGAATCACTGAATAACCGCTGAAATCCCATCCCGAGTAACCAGGATAGACGAAACGATCGAAAATCGCCTCGTTGTACCCTTCGGGTCTGGGTGTATCGTACGCGAGTTCATAGGAAAGATCGCTCTCATTACCCCCGCGATCAAATGCGGTTACCGCGTAGAAATATGTCTGTCCATTCGTCAATCCATAGTCAATGAAATAATCGAGATTGGTCTCGCCGACCAGATAATAGGCGCCGCTCGGCGTGAAACTGCGATAGATGCGATATCCGGCAATGTCCGGTTCGGTGTTTTCATACCAGATCAGCATAACTTCTGTATCGCCGGTTATCGAACGCAATCCCCGCGGTACGGTCGGCGGTTCATTATCAAACCCTTCATAGCAGCAGCCGGTAAAAATCAGCATTGGGGTCAGCATCGAGATTGGAAGAAGTATTTTCTTATTTTTCATCTTTCACCTCTGCCAACATATTAAGCAAAGGTTATGCCAGGAAAACTCTCTATATTTCGAGGGTTTTTACTATGTCAATGCATTAAAAAAGTTGGATTGCACAAAAAATGGGCGGTAAGCAATAGAAATTGAGAAATGAGGGTATTATCGCGCTTGCTCAGTCTATAGACCCAACACCACCGGATAACTTATCTCGCCGATCGGAGTATTTATGTACGCCTTGGCGTCGATCTTATAGGACGCCTTGTTCAAGCGCAGGGCCTCGACCAGCACATCGCCGATCTTGGTGTACTCAAGGGTTATCGTGGTCGTGAAATTCTCGGATTTCCCGGCCGGGATCTTCACGCCTTTACCGGTCGTGCCGGTGAATACTTCGGTATCATTGACCAAGAACGTATAACTGAACTTATCCAGGGTCGCGTCAACGCGGTTCGGATTGGTCGATTTTATCTCGAAATCGAGCTTAAGATTAGAAAAGGTAAAATCATAAGGATTCACTGACAATAGACTGAATTTACATTCCTTTACGGCAAGACGTTCTTTGATCGCCGCGCAGGCGATAATCAGCATTATTGATACTATCATTATTTTTTTCATAATATAAATCTACTCCGGTTCGTGCATCAGTCAAGACCGATGTTCAAAAAGAAAACGACGAGCCGCCGCACAGTCTCGGGGCGATATAATACACATTTGAGCCCAAATTCGCCTGGGTCTTATTGAAAATGTAAAAGGCGTTCAGTTCTGCGAGTAACTTAAGCTTTCTCGTGACATTGCGATCAACCCCGATCAGCATACCGAAACAAGGATCAACGCCCCAGCCGCTCACCTGATCATCACGAAACGATTTCCAGAGCGCGCCTCCGGCATCGACGCCGCAATATAGATTAGGCAGCAGGAAATAGCGTAATCCCAAACCGGTGATGCTTGTCGACGCGCCATAACGATCTTCGTCAATTCCCTCGTACATCTCGCGGGCGGCAACCTTGGATTGACTCATGAACAGACTGGCATACAAGTCCGGACCAAGGCGATGGGCAATGCCGACGCCGGCAATAATCCCGATCTCCGATGTAATGAATGAGATGAAATTGCCGCCCACCAGGTCGCTCGCGCCGCCGACCGCGCTGAGAACCAACCGTGCCGGCCTGGCCAATGGTATTTTTCTGATCGTCGTCTGGCCTGCCCGGTCAGTCGCCGACAGAACAATATGGCTGGTCTGAGGTTTAAAGCGCACCCTCAATGAAAATCGGCCGTCCTTGCCGGGTTTGACCGGTTCGTTGTTGATCCTGAGAACACCGTCCGCATCGGTTTCCCCTTCAAGGAATGCGATGATACCGTTTTTCTCCCTGGTAATCTCGATCTTGGTAATATTGAGCCTTGGACCGGTAGCCTTACTGATCGTGAAATAATGCACAACAGGCCGGTTTTCAAGTCCGATCGTATCGATTAGGCTGAGCGCCATGAAAAGCACCGGTATGTCAACCGCCGGTATGCTGCAGAACTCATCGTTGGTTATTATATCATGAAGGATCTCGGTAATATCGTGATCTCGGGCGAAAACGACATGCGCTTGTCCGGTGGTCGGCTTGAGAAAAGAAAACTCGAAAGGCGATACGCGGCCAGGGGCAAAATTGAAGACTTTGACCGCGGTCAGTGAATCGAGGTGGGGCGGCGAACTTAAGGCAATAAGCTGTCCGGGCGCGTATCCGGTCATGCATCTCACACCGAATCCCGCAGAAATAATGAGCGAATCCTGACCTGAGTATAATGTCGCTGCTCCCTTCCAAACCGAGATCAGGTCGGCATAATAGGGCGTGGACTCGAGCACCAGCTCGGCATCCCGGCAGACAAGCGACAGATTTGGAGTAGCAAGTTTTATTGATTCTGCACCTTGCCGGACAGTCAACTTGCCGGCGGCAAGCCGCAAACTGATGCCTTCAGGTGGTTCGCTGAATCCGGTAAGCATAAGGTCCGAGTTGGGCGAAATCAGGACCTTGCCCGATTTTCCGAAGTCAATGCCGGCCCGGCTGCCGGCCTTGGTCTGGATTTGATCCCAAACCGTGATCGGCATATCGCGCATGGCGGCTGTCCAATCGGATAACCCCGGCTTCTGAATCAACACATCACCGGATAAATGAGTAAATCGCGCGCTCAGTATGGGAGAAACAACCTTAATCTCTATTCTATTATTCTTTCGTCGGCCCGCTTCGGTTAGATTCGTGGCGATCGGCTTGCCTGCGCCGTATCCGAGTGGGGTCAACTTCTGCGCGGGAATCCGATGTTTGAGCGTCAGATAATCACAGACCTTTTTGGCGCGCGCTTCGGATAGGATCTGCTTGGCCGCCGGGCTGCCGACATTATCCGTATGCCCGCCTACTTCAATCGCGGCGCCGGTCATGTGCAGAAATCTAGCCAGCGTATCAAGCGTTGCATGGCTGTAGGATTCGACATCTGAACCTTCGGTGAATACAAGGAATGACAACGGGAATTTCACTGTTTGGGAGGATGCCAGCAGCGGGACAATGAGCAAAAGACAAATCGCCTTGATTATCATATCATAATGTTCATAAACGTACTTACACGACTTTTGTAAATTCAATGAGAAGATAAGATTTGGGGCGAAGCAAGGCTCATCTGAGCCACGGATATTACTTAAGCCACCCGGCTCGTTGAACAACGGCAATCCTGGGGTGGCGCCATAAATGTTGATTTATTGATACTTATCACGATGAGCTCCTTTTTTCTCCTCTAAGAACAATTCGGGCGAATATGAGCCAATGAGCCCAAATCTTATATTCATTAAAAAACGCAAAAGTCGTGTTCTTTCTTATGATGAATTATACGCACTGTAAGATCTAGAATTTCACGAGCATCAGAGGAACATTATTGTCAAAAGAGGTGTTGAGAGACTATTGCATAGGACCCCTCCATCCTCCAAAGGCGGACAGCGCAGACGGCCAGGCATTTAACATTCATCGCGGCGGTCGGTGAAGTCCATTCGTGAATTTCCTTGACCGTACGGATTTTTTGGCTATAATGAAGCCTTAAGGAGGCTTAATGAAACCGTTTCGCAATGAGACATATAATGATTTCAGCAACCCGGCAATTCGCCGGAAAATGGAAGCGGCCCTTACCCGGGTCGAATCCGAATTCGGAAGCGAATATGATCTGATAATCGGCGGAAAAAGAATAAAAACCGATAAGAAATTATATTCATACAATCCTGCGAACAAAAATGAAGTCATCGGGATATTTCAAAAAGCCGACGAGCAAATCGCGGAACAGGCCATGCAGGCGGCGCTCAAGGCATTTGAGACCTGGCGCTTCACGCCGGCCAAGGTACGGGCGAATTGTCTTTTTAAGATCGCGAATATCATGCGGCGCCGCCGCTTCGAACTGAATTCCTGGATGGTGTACGAGACGAGCAAGAACTGGCTTGAAGCGGACGCGGACACGGCCGAGGCGATAGATTTCTGCGACTATTACGGCCGCGAAATGCTGCGCTATGACCGGGGTCCGAAATTATTGCAGTTAAAGGGCGAAATGGATGAGCAGCGCTATATCCCGCTCGGCGTCGGCGTTGTCATACCGCCCTGGAATTTTCCGCTGGCGATCCTGACCGGCATGACCACTGCCGCCTTTGTCTGCGGGAATACGGTCATTCTAAAACCATCCAGCGACTCACCGGCGATCGCCGCGAAATTCATGGAAATGGTCGAAGAGGCAAGAGTACCAGCCGGCGTCGTAAATTTCATGACCGGATCCGGCGCGCTTGCCGGCGATTATCTGGTTCGTCATCCCAAAACCCGTTTCATTGCTTTCACTGGTTCAAAAGCGGTCGGGCTCCACATCATTGAACACGCCGCGAAAACCGCGGCCGGACAGATCTGGATCAAACGAGTGGTCGCGGAAATGGGCGGCAAAGACCTGATCATTGTCGATTCCGAGGCGGATATTGACAGCGCCGTCAACGGCGCGCGTGTTTCCGCTTTCGGTTTTCAGGGGCAGAAATGCTCGGCCTGTTCACGGCTCATCCTTGATGAAAAGATCTATGAAGAATTCATGGCGAAATTCATACCCACGGTCGAGGCGATCACGGTCGGACCGCCAAAAGACAACA
This sequence comes from Caldifarciminota bacterium, assembly GCA_037446995.1. Taxonomy (GTDB): domain Bacteria; phylum Hydrothermota; class Tepidihabitantia; order SM23-42; family SM23-42; genus RBG-13-43-14. The sequence continues at coordinate 49,529 of JBBIHN010000001.1, forward strand.
AAAATTACATGGGCGCGGTGATCAACGAATCGGCATATAATTCAATGCTTGAGTACATTGACATCGGAAAGTCCGAAGGCAAACTCGTATGCGGCGGCACACCGGCGCCGGGTAACGGCTGGTTCATCCGTCCAACAGTCTTTACCGACATTGGCCCAAAGACCAGAATATTTCAGGAGGAAATTTTCGGTCCGATCCTGGCCGTGACCAAAGCGCGCAATTTCGAGCACGCGATAGCGCTCGCCAACGACTCGGAATACGGTCTGACCGGCGCGGTCTATACCAAGAACCGCAAAAAGATCGAAAAAGCCAAGAACGAAGTCTTTGTCGGAAATCTCTATATCAACCGCAAATGCACTGGCGCCATGGTCGCCGCCCATCCTTTCGGCGGGTTCAATATGTCGGGCACTGATTCCAAAGCCGGCGGTCCGGACTATCTCGGTTTGTTTACCCAGGCAAAGGCGATCGCCGAATATGTCGGCAAGAAAAAAGCAAATAAGACCGTCAGGAAGAATGTCCGGGGAAAACGGAGGTAGAATAGAACAACATGTCCACCGAGTACATACTGAAAAAAGTAGCAAGAGAAAAGATAAAGTTCATTGATCTGTGGTTTTCCGATATCTTAGGCTCGGTGAAAAACGTAACGATCCCGGCCGCGGCATTGAAGAAAACACTGAAGCATGGCATATGGTTTGACGGCTCTTCAGTCGAAGGTTTCGGCCGTATATTCGAGAGCGACATGTATCTGGTGCCGGATCCGGAGACTTTTGCCGTCATCCCCTGGGGCGAGGATCGCACGGCTCGTTTCATCTGCGATGTCTATGCACCGGATCATAAACCGGCAAAGGTCGACCCGCGATCGGTTCTGCGCAACAATCTGAAGCTGTTGATGAAAAAGAACATGAAGTTCTATGTCGGTGCCGAGCTGGAGTTCTATCTGTTTCGCCGTGACGGCGAACGGGTGACTCCATTACCGCACGACCGCGTCGGCTATTTTGATCTGGGCGGCGATTTGGCGCTCAAGATCCGAAAGACGATGTGCATGCGATTGCAGGATTTCGGCATCGAGGTCGAAGCCGGCCATCACGAAGTGGGCCGGGGCCAGCACGAAATCGATCTTCTCTATACCGACGCGTTGAAGCTTGCCGACAATATCCTAACCGCGCGGATGGTTATTAAGAAGGTCGCCGAAGATCACAATCTTTACGCCACCTTCATGCCCAAACCGATATTCGGCGCGGCCGGCAACGGAATGCATATCCATCAAAGTATTTTCCAGGGCAAGCACAATCAGTTTTCCAATCCCAAGGACAACTACGGGCTTTCCCAACTCGCCTATAATTACCTCTCCGGGCTCCTGGAACACGTGCGTGAACTCAGCGCCCTGATATCGCCGCTGGTCAACTCATATAAACGGCTGGTGTCCGGATTCGAAGCGCCGGTATACATTTGCTGGGGCAGGATGAATCGCTCGGCCCTGGTCCGGGTTCCGCGCATCAGCAGGGACAGTCTAAACAGCACAAGGATTGAACTGCGCTCATGCGATCCATCGGCCAACCCTTATCTCGTGCTCACGGCGGTGCTGCGCGCCGGCGCCGAGGGCATAACGAACCACTCAAAACCGCCCCAGCCGGTCGAAGAGAACGCCTACAAGATCGAAACAAACGCGTTGAAGGATAAAGGCATTAATCTGCTGCCGCGCTCGCTCTGGGAAGCGCTTGAAAGCTATCGTCAGAGCAATCTCGCCCGTGCCGCGCTGGGCGATGAATTATTCAAACGCTATTATGAAGTAAAGATGAAAGAATGGGATGAATACGCGATACAGATAACAAAATGGGAGCATGACAAATACCTGGAATTATACTGATGACGTACAACTGATTGTCGGCAACTTTCTGTTGTTTTACTGATTACGGATTACCGTACTTATTGTAAGATACTATTTCGCCGAGTTTTTTACGCGGTTTCGCTTTTGCCCCGCCGATGCCCTGTTCATTCGAAGTTTTCTCTGCATAGCCCATAACCACTATCAATCCGATACGGTATTTGGCCGGAATGCTCAATATTTTTTTCAAGTATTTCTCATTGAACCAGCCGATGAAACATGTCCCGATATCCAGTTCGGTAGCGGCCAGAACCATATTGGTCATAGCGATCGACAGATCAATCAGATGATTCTTATGCCCGAACAATTCGCCGAGCATATGAGTGACCGCCTTGTAGTAAAGACCGACAACGATCACCGGTGCGTTCTTGATCCAGGATACGAAGCGTCTTGAACCTATGGGCAGATGCCCGGGGATCAACTTCTTGATCTCCGGATCATCGACAACAATGAAATGCCATGCCTGGCGATTGCTTGACGACGGCGCCAGCCTGCCGGCCTCAAGTATCCGTTCGAGCGACACCCGGTCGATCTTGCGGGCGCTGAATGTCCTTATGCTGCGACGGAGTTGGATTGCCTCAAATACATCCATTGGTCAGTTGATGTCGGCCGGCTAACTCAAACCGAACAACCCGGAAAACCCGAGAAAAGCCAGGGAGACGAGACTGGCGGCGACAAAGGCGATTGGGTACCCTTTTAACGACGGATTGATCGGTGCTTGATCCAGTCGTTCGCGCAGTGCCGCAAAAGTTATGATCACAAGCGTAAAACCCAGACCGGTACCCAAAGCGAAGACCGTGCTGTTGACGAAATTATAGCGGTTGTCGATATTCAAAAAAGTTACTGCCAGAATGGCGCAATTGGTGGTAATAAGCGGCAAATATATGCCGAGCGCATTGTATAGCCCGCGATAGGATTTTTTCAGAAACATCTCGACGAACTGAACCAAAGAGGCGATCGTCAAAATAAACGCGGCGGTGCGCAGAAAAACTAATCCCAGAGGCAGAAGGACGGCGTGGTAAATGCCGAAAGTTATCCAGGCGGCCAGGGTCATGACAAAAATAACCGCCAGCCCCATGCCGGTAGCGGTCTCGACCGTAGTTGATACGCCGAAGAAAGGACACAGGCCGATAAACCTCATCAATATGATATTATTCACCAGAAACGCACCGAGAAAAATCAACCCCGGATTCTTCATCAGATCTCCTTCCTGACATATTTATTGATCATTGCTTTCAGGACCGCGATCACGAGAAAAGCGCCGGGCGGTAAAATCATAAAAGTAACCGGATACTGCTTGAAACTGCTGCCGAGCACCGAATAGCCGAGAAAAGTGCCGTTGCCGAGTATCTCCCGTATTGTCCCGATCACGACCAGCGTTAAAGTAAAACCAATGCCCATGCCCAGTCCGTCAAGCGCCGCATTAAGCACCGAGTTTTTCGAGGCAAAGGCTTCAGCCCGGCCCAGGATTATGCAATTGACGACGATCAAAGGAACGAAAACACCAAGCACGCGATAGAGATCCGGCTGAAACGCCTGCATTGCGTAGTCGACGATCGTCACAAAAGTCGAGATTATCAGGATGTATACCGGGATCCGGATTTCGGCCGGCACCAACTTCCGGATCATTGAAATTATGACATTGGAAAAGAACAGAACAAACGTCGCGGCTAAGCCCATGCCGAATCCGTCTCTCACCGTACCCGACGTCGCCAGCGCCGGACACAAGCCGATCATGATTACCAATACCGGATTTTCGCTGATTATGCCGCGGGTGAATATCTGCCAACGGTTCATTTCAGGTATTCTCCGTAACTTTTCGCCGCTTCCTTGACCGCCGTGATCACGGCTTCTGAGGAAACCGTCGCGCCGGATATTGTTTCCGGCTTGCCGTCCCGGATTTTGGCAAGAAAGTCCTTTTCCCGGATCAACTCGCCGATGCCGGCTGTTTCCTGAGACATAAGAATATCAACGCCGACGATTTTCTTATTCCGGTCCAGGCCGACCGCGACGACAATGCGGTCAAGATAACCTTCGCCGCTTGCCAGAAATACGATACCGAGCGTATCGCCGGCCTTCAACGCATACCACAACGAATCTTTGATGATCGCGATGAAATCATCGGCGTCGGGAAAGATGTTCCTCTTATCGAATTCGGGGCCGCCGTATTGCGCGTACTTCTCGATACCGTTTCTTACGCCGTCGCAGACCGCCTTTGACGATATCGTCGCGGCGGTTATCGCGTCGATCAATCCGCCGTCTTTTTTCAATCTGACCTCATCGGCGCTTTTGCCGATGAATTGACCGCGGAAATCGGCTTCGGTTATTTTCACGCCCAATCCCGGAGTCTCTTTGAGTCCTTCCGAAGCACCGGCGATCCTGATGCCGGTTATCTTACGATCATTATCCAACCCTACGGTTATCGGAATCAAGCCGCCGTAACCCTGGGGCCAGACTCGGAAAACGATGCCAACAACATTTTCATCCGGGCCGATCGCATTCCACAAAGTATCGGAAATAATTTCAAGAAAACTGTCGGCTTCAGCCACCTCTTTTAGACCGGCCAGCGCCAGATCCACTCTTGTCTTGGCGATCAAAGGCACGGTGAAAGAATAGAAAAGAGCCAGCACTGTCGCGCAAACCACGGCGACAACAACCAGCGTGATGATCATCTTTTTCGTGCTCGTCATTTTTTCTCCGATATTCTCCTCGGTTGACCGAACACCCGTTCCCGGGTCAACCTATCAATAAGCGGCGTGAAAACGTTCATCAATAGTATTGAGTACGATACGCCTTCCGGGTAGCCGCCCCAAATTCGGATCACGATCGTCAAAATGCCGCAGCCGATACCGAACAGCCAGCGTCCTTTTTTGGTTATCGGTGAAGTCACCCAATCGGTCGCCATGAAAAATACGCCAAGGAAAAGCCCGCCGGAAAACAGATGGAACATGAGATTACCTCTGGTCGGCAATGCTATCGCCAGCAGAACGAAACTTCCCAGATAACCGCCGACGATCCGATAATCAATAATGCCCGTCGCCAGCAGGAATAAGCCGCCGATAAGCAGCAGCAACGTGGAAGTCTCCCCGATACAGCCGCCAGTACGTCCGATAAACAAGTTCCGGACGGTTGAAAAGGAGTTCAACTGAGTTACGATTTCGGCGGCATCACCGTAATTCACTGGATTCTTCAGCAGGCTTAACGGCGTGGCTGAGGTTATTGTATCAATGCCCGAAATCGTGCCGCCGTGCGGCGCCAGCCATAATTTGGTCATGTAGGACGGCCAGGAAGCAACCAGAAACGCCCGGCTGGCAAGCGCCGGATTGATGAAATTATGCCCTAATCCGCCAAATAGCTGCTTAACAAAGACAATCGCGAAAAGGCCGCCGGCAACAGGCATCCACCAGGGCACACCCGGTGGCAAGTTAAAAGCGAGCAGCAACCCGGTAAGAACCGCGCTGCTATCCTTGATCGTAATTTTCTTGCCGAACAAGCGCTGCATCAATGCCTCAGCCGACACACAAGAAACGACGCTGATCAAGGTTATGACAATCACCCTCCATCCGAAAAGGTACACGCTGAAGAGAAAGGCCGGTATCAAAGCCATAACAACTAAGCGCATCGCGGCCGTCACATTAGCCCGGCTGCTGATATGGGGTGAAGCGGCCAAGGTCAATAAGCTTCTCATTTATTGGTCATCCTCCGGATTTCGTTCTTGGCGTACTTTATATAATGTACGAGCGGTATTCTTGCCGGACAGTTGTAAGCGCAGCAACCGCATTCAATACAATCAAGAGCGCCCAGTTTTTTTGCCGGTTCAAATCTGCGCAATTGGGCGTTCTTGTAAATCTCGGTGGGCATAAGACCCATTGGGCATGCGTCGATGCAATGAGCGCAACGCACGCAGGCGATCTCATCCAGGCGCCGGCGCGCGTTCCAAACCAGTATTCCGGATGTGCCTTTGATCACCGGGACATTCTCGTCGTATTGGGCTAGCCCCATCATCGGACCGCCGAATACGATCTGCTCCGGTTGCCCGGTATAGCCGCCGCAGAAATTGATTATTTCCAGCGCCGGCGTGCCGATGCGCACCAGTAAATTTTTGGGTTCTTTCACCCCGTCGCCGGCGACGGTTAACACACGGTCGATCAACGGCTTGCGAAACTGCAGCGCCTGAAAAGCCGCGTAGCAAGTTCCGACATTCTGAACCACACGGCAGCCCGGCGCGCGGAACTTCGCGGTTCAAAATCGCTCTGATCAACTGCTTCTCCGCACCCTGGGGGTATTTAGTTCTCAGAACAGTTACTTCCATGCCTTCGGCCGCAAACGCTCTTACCGCATCGCGTTTGTTATCCTCAATGCCGAAAATAAGTTTCCCGGCGCCAAGGATCCTTTGAAATATCCTGGCGCCTTCGGCTATGCCGGCGGGATATTCAAGCATAAGCCGATGATCGCCAGTCAGCATCGGTTCGCATTCACAGCCGTTGATTATCAAAGTATCGATCTTCTTATCCCCGGGCGGTGACAATTTGACATGGGTCGGGAAGGCCGCTCCACCCATGCCGACGATACCGGCATTACGAATGATTTCAAGCATCTGCTTCTTATCGAGAGCGCGGTAATCATGCTTTTCCTTGATTCCCTCCTCCCATTCATCGCCGTTCACCGACTCGATCACGCAGCATGACGCACTGCCCAACACGGGATGAAAATAGTCGTCCAGACCGATTACCTTGCCGGCAATACTTGAATGCACCGAAGCCGATATCAAACCGTCGGCTTCGCCGATCATGGTTCCGATCCTGACCATTTCGTCTTTCTTGACCAGGGGCCGGGCCGGCTTGCCGGCATGCTGGGAAAACGGTATAAAAACGCGCCGGGGCGCGGGCATGACTTCGATCGCGTGGTTTTCGGTATGCTTATTCTCGGGAGGATGAACACCGCCGGAAAAACCTGGGGACATGTGAATCAGTATACGCAGAACTACGATTAAGTCAAGTTCTGGAATTTGCCTCTTGACAAATGGCCGAAAACTTCCTATACTTATACTTAAATATGGGAAACGAACGCCTGGATAAACCGACCGATATTAATCGGATTATTAAATGCTTAAGTCTCGTGGCGACGACAATACACGAAAACCCACGGCAGGCGCTCAAGGATCTCCGGCGCATCGGCGCCGAAGTTGATTTCAATATTCCCTACCGGGATGGACACAGCACGCGGGTCACGGATTATTCAATCGCCATCGGTAAGGAACTTGGATTCAGCGACCAGGAATTACTGACCCTTGAAGTTGCCGCGCTGCTGCACGATTTTGGGAAAATCGGCATTGATAGACAAATCCTGATGCAGCCGCGTAAATTGACCGATGCCGAGAAAACCGAGATCAGCATGCACGTCATGCGCGGTTATTATATGCTCGCCGGCTTCAGCGAGATGATCGAAGCATTAAAAGGCGTTCGAACCCATCATGAATGGTATGATGGATCCGGCTATCCGGAAGGCCTGATCAAAAGCGAAATACCATTGATTGGACGCATCATCGCGGTAACCGACGCCTATGACGCGATGACGTCAGAAAGACCTTATCGAAAGGCTCTCTCGAAGAAAATGGCGATCAGTGAAATGAACCGTATGGCCGGGCAGCAATTCGACCCGGCAATCGTGAAAATATTCATCAAAGTTCTCGAAAAGAAGAGTCAGTAAAGAGAAGTAATTAAACGACTTTTGTAAATTCAATGAGAAGATAAATTTTGGGCGAAGCAAGGCTC
>JBBIHN010000002.1:0-22715 GCA_037446995.1 Caldifarciminota bacterium
AGTTATTGCGTAGTCTGCACGCCCTTGACAAAAATGCCTATTTTGGGTACTATTTTTCCAAAAAATGCAAGATGGCTTATGACATCGAAAAAATAGCCAAGGCCGTCGAGGCCTATAGCAAGACGAAAAAACTCGGAGCGACTGCCCGAAAGTATTCGGTTAATCCTTCAACCTTGTGGCGTTGGGTGAAACATTATTATAGACTGGCTGACGATGAATATGGAAGAGAAACCAGCCGACGATCCATGGAACATACGGTGATGATGTTGAAAGAGAGACACGTTGATCTTACCCTGCATAAGGCGCAGAACATGCTTGCGGGCAAAGGGATTCACATATCGATCAAGAAGATATATACTATTTGGAAAGAATACGGTCTCATTGCCCGACCCCCGGAATCGCCTTTTTCCGCCTACGGCCATTTAACCAAAGAATCAAAAAAAGATCTTGCCCGGGTTAGACTGATTTTACGGGGTAACACAAGCGAGCCCGCGTTGAGAATAGCAGGCAAGATCATAAGTGAAATGCCTTCTTATCCGGACAATCATGAATCAATCCTGCGGCAAATTCCGGACAAATATTTATCATGGCGCCGGCGGCTTGATAAAATCGACGCCGATTTCACTCAAGTCCCCAAACCGGTTTTGTACAAGAAAATAAAGAAGATACGCCGTATGCTGACAAAGCAAAATAGGAACTATTCGGCTTTGCTTGCCGGTATCTTTGAAATATTGCTGATGCACTGGATGCGCATGCCCAGGGCCGAGATCAAACTCAATAAGAGATTGCACCGCCAGAAGAGAAATTTGCGCGAGCCGGTAATCAACCTCGCCCTGAGCTTTCTTGCCGGAACCGCGTACTCTGAATTACTTGATTTCAATAACGCCAGCCGATACATACGGAAACTTCAGAAATTACAGAAAACTCTACCTAATGTGCAGACCTACACTTTGATCGGCGATCTAATGACATGGGTTACTGATTATGGGAAAGCGATCGCCTACTATAAAAAAGCATTGTCTTTTAAGCCCACACAAAGTCTTGACATCGGCCTGCGGCTGAAGATCAGCCTTGCTCTGGCAATTGCTGGAGAATATCGAACGGTTGAACGCTGTTATTTCAGGAGAATCGGCATCAGAGCAAAAGATCACAATTATAGCACCTATTCATTGATCAAGGCATTGTGCGCGATCGGCCAGGGAAGAATCGATCGCGCAAAGAACTGGCTTCAAATCTGTTTGGAAAAATCAGAGAAAGAACAATTACGCAATAATATTTACACCGCAAACTCATGTCTGGCTTCGATCAAATGCGCGTTCAATCAACCAAAGGAAGCCCGCAAGCTACTAAAAAAGGTTTGTCAATTGCAGCAAAAGTATCGACTGGCAAGAGCGGTTAAAACGCTGGGCATTATTCTTGGCGGCATGGGCGGTCATGAGAAACAAAGTCAGATACCATCTTTGCGCATACTCAACATGCTTCGCCGGGCAAAACAAACCTTGAGACTGGCAGACTATTACGCGGCATTTCAATACGCCCGTCAAAAAGGACAGACTGGTTTCCTTCACCGTATGATAATGTTCTTTCCAGAATCAGTGCTTGCCTTGTTGAAAAAAGGAAGACCAACTCATCTGCCGAATTCCATTCTACGCTTACCAATATTCAACAAAACCGCGCCGGTATTTCAGGTCAAGTATCTCGGGACAACTGCAATCATAAGGAATCAACAGAACACTCGCATAAAACTGAAGCCTCAAGAAGAATCATTGCTGATACAAATCGCCCAGCGGGCCGGTGAGCCTGGAAAATCGATAGACATGGACGATATCACTGGAAACTACTGGCCGAAAAGCAAAAACCCGGCAAATCGCCTTGCTCATGTCATGGTTCAACTCAGACGCAAATTAGGAATACCAAAGCATGCCTTAAGTACGGCAGGTCACGCGGGAGCGCGTAGAATATCTAATTCTGGATTCTATGCGACTTCTGATTTTGATGAATTTAATCTCCAGTTGGTTCAGGCGCGGGCTTTGGAAAACCTCAATGAATTGCCGGACGCGCGGCAGAAATACCGTGAAGCCTTAAGCAAAATACGCGGCTCTCCGTGCCGTGATCTCTATGATAATTGGGCCGACAATCAACGGCGATTCATTCTCAGTAGAATTGAAAAAACGATAAATTCGTATAAGAACTTATGCCGGACGCCGGATGGTAAGATACAGGCTGACCGTGCCATTCAAAGGCTGAACAATATACTACATGTCTGATGCACGGTCCGCCCCTGCCCGCTGATCAATAACATACTCAATTACGGGGTTGTTTCTCAGCGTTGCCGCCACTGAACAATATTTGTCTCTGGACAATTCAAAAGAGCGGACAAAATCCTCATGCTTGTATTCGCCCTTGCAAGCGATTTTTGCGGTGATTTTCTCATATCTCTTTGGGTGGTTATCCGCCCGAATCCCGTTGATGTCCACGGTGAACTCAGTGATTCTCGCGCCTTTTTTGCCGAGAATCGCTACAATATCCATACTCATACAGCCGGCAAGCGCGGCTAGCAGCAAATCCATTGGTGAAAAACCCTGACCAAAACCACCGGTCGAAATAGCAGTATCCACTACTATTTCGTGCCCATTCTCATCCTGGGCCGCGAACTGCAGACCTTTTTTCCACCTGATCCTGATCATTCTATGCCCCTATTCGGTCAAGAGCGAATCGATAATCCTGCCGAATAGTCCCTCGACCTGTTCGCTATAACCGACCTGGATCTTAGCAATATTCCCTTTCTTGTCAATAATTACCATATGCGGGATGCCGGTCACGCCATAGCTCTTCGCTACTTCATTTGTGCCTAGCAGTATCGGATATGGTATGTTCTTCTCGTTGACAAACGCTTTCAGAACATCCTCGCTGTCCGAAGCGCTTATGCCAAGTACGGTAAAACCCTTTTCATGGTATTTATTGTATAGATCCACCAACAGGGGAATGCTTCGCTGGCAGGGCGGACACCAGGTTGCCCAGAAATCAACCAGAATAACATTGCCCTTTAATGCCGATAAAGTTATGCTATTGCCTTCAATCGTACTTAGCGTAAAATCATGGGCAGTATTTGTTTTGTTAGTTGTGCCGCCGGTTCCACAACTAATCAACAAAATCATGCACATTATAATCCAGATAATGATATTATTCTTCATTTTGACCTCCATTTGCTTTGATTCAGGTATTTTTCCAGTTTCTTAATTAAATGCGACTTTGGAACCGCCCCAACAATGCGCTCCACTTCCTTGCCTTTGTCAAAAATCAGCAACGAAGGTATATTTTGTATGCCAAATTCATTTGCTGTCTTTATTTCATTGTCAACATTAACTTTACCGACGCATATTTTCCCACTGAGGTTTTGAGCAATGTCGTCCAGCACTGGCACCATTGCCGAACAAGGCGGGCACCATATTGCCCAGAAATCAACAAGATACGGGAGCTCGGATTTCTCTACTTCCTGATGGAAGTTAGTATCGGTCAGTTCTTTTATCATTATTACCTCCTTTTTCGTGAAGAAAGACAATGGTTCTTTCGAAATGTTTCACGTGAAACATTCTAGAAACAGCTCGCATATCCAACTCTTATCATACGATTGAGCTGCATATTAGCGCCCGGGCTATTATCCAGCAAATCCCTTAAGGCGAACTCAAAGAACAACTCATCATAAAAGATAATCTGCAGACTAATATTAAGATAACCTTTGTCCTGATCGCGTTCATCCCCAAAATTAGGGCAATAATCAATATTCAACGCGGATACTCTGCCAAAAACCGTGCGCATTCCGGCAAAAACATCCAGCCGGTTTTCAGCCTCAAAGCAATAATTCATACCCATGCTTGGCGCGAATTCTACGTCCGGATAAGCAAATGCCTTACCGACTTGACCATAAAGACCCTTGGATCTTATTAGATAGCGACCATTTTCATAGCCTCCATAACCCTGATTATCAAAGCCGATCATTAACTGCGGCAGATAGAAACCTTGTTCAATCGCAACAATTCGTGCCTGAACCCCGGGTATTTCATAGAACTCCGGATTACCCGCGCCAATAAGATTGGATGCTCCATAGCTTATTCCGGCTGAAAAACGATTCCATACTGATACACTCGCGACCCCCAGTATTTCTCCGGTGGGGCCGAACCTGAGCTGGACATCGAAATTACCATGACCGGGTGAAACCAGATAGGGCTGATCAACATAGTATAGAAAGCTTAACGCAAGCAAAATAATCACGAGTCCTCCTCATAAATGCCCATAGATATTAACTGCAATACCACTGCTGACCGATCTTATTCTCTCAATAACTGTTGCATCCGGGTTGACTCTAAGGCTTCGGGAGCGGAAACGCCGAGCGTCCTCCTTGCCATTAACCCTGAACCAGACTTCGCAATCACCCTGATTTTCATGAATTATCTTGTGCAATTCCTGTAAAACACCATCATTCAAGGCCGCACTACCAATACTGATAAACACCTTCTTGTAGTATTTGCGGGCATCAGTGAAAGGTATCACAATATCAGCCATCAAAGCCCGGCGGTCTTCATCACCGGATATTCTGCCCCGGATAATTAGAGGTATATCCGGTTTCAAATAACAGGCGTACTTTTCAAAACAATCAGCAAAAACAAAAGTATCGATAGATCCTTCAAAATCTTCGATATTGATAATGGCGTAATTACGGCCCTTCTTATCTTTCTTGATCTTCTTGGCGTTCAGCAAACCACCGACCGTAACCGTCTCGCCATCCTTGATCCCATTGAACTGGCTTATTGGGATCAACCCAAGAGCATTTGTCTCTTCCTTGTAATATTCCAGGGGATGGTTCAAGAAATAGAAACCAAAGGCTTCTTTCTGGTGCTGAATGCTATCCTGATTATTCTCGTGCCGAGTTTTCTCGACTATGACCTCGCTGCTGTTAATGCAATCAAAAAGACTTTCCTGATGATGTCCTTCTTGAGAATCGCTGCCCAGGATTCTCATAACGGTCTCGATGTTCTTCTCCAATTCGCCAAATGCGCCGGATTTGATAATTGATTCTATTGATTTTTTGGTGATATTCCTAACCCGGGACCTGAAATCAAAAACCGACTTGAATGGACCGCGTTCCCGCTCCTTTAATATCGTCTGCACATCGGGCCGGCCGACGTTTTTAAGCGCAATCAAGCCATAACGGATCTTCTTGCTCTCGGCATTGAAGTAGCTACCGCTTTTGTTTATGTCTGGCGCCAGCACCTCAATGTTCATACGCCGGGCTTCACGGATTAGTATCCAAAGTCTTTTTGTGTCATTGATTTCGCTGTTCATTGAAGATACCATGAACTCAAGCGGGTAATGGCATTTTAGATAGGCGGTCTGATTGGCTAATGTAGCATAAGCCGCGGCATGTGACTTGTTAAAACCATAGCCGGCAAACGGAGCCACTTTGTTGAATATATTCTCGGCAAGTTCGGCACTGATATTCTTCTGCTGTGCGTTCTGGATAAACTTTTCCCGGTTCTGATCCATTATTTCCGGTATCTTCTTACCCATTGCTCGGCGCAAACTATCAGCCTCAGCCATTGAGAACCCGGCTATGTTTGAGGCAATTCTCATTACTTGCTCTTGATACACGATCATGCCATAGGTTTCCTTAAGAATAGGTTCAAGCGTAGGATGCAAGTATTGTATTCTCTCTGGATGCTGTTTGTTATCTATCATCTTATCAATATTGACATTACCCATTGGTCCAGGACGATATAACGCAATTACCGCGATCAGATCTTCGAAATTCTCCGGTTTGAATCTCCTTAGCGTATCTTTCATGCCCTGGCTTTCGAGCTGGAATACGCCGACCGTTTCCCCGCGTTTCAACATATTGAAGGTTTCTTTGTCATTGATCGGGATATCACCGACTTGGCGGTTCATTGCCTTTATTGTATTATCAATCACGGTCAGGGTTCTCAACCCCAGTATATCCATCTTAAGAAGACCAATATCTTCAAGCGAGTTTTTGGCAAATTGTGTCGAAATTTCATTCTTTTCCGGACTTTTGTACAAAGGAACATACTCAACCAGCTCCTGCGGTGTTATCACAACACCGGCCGCATGGGTAGCCGGATGCCGCGCCAACCCCTCAAGTTTTCGGGCAATATTTGTTAATTCTTTATATTCCTCCTTAGATTCAACCAAAACTCTGAATTCGGCGGTATTATCGAGTGCGTCATCGATCGAGTCATGCATTGGTATGAGCTTTGCCAATCTGTCTATTTCATTGTAAGGAATGCCCATTACCCGGCCGACATCGCGTACTACGGCACGCGCCTGCATTGTTCCGAACGTAATCACCTGAGTAACGTTTTTCTCGCCAAAGCGCTGTCGAATGAACTCGATAACCTCATCTCTTCTTTCGTCGCCAAAATCGGCATCAACATCCGGCAGACTCAAGCGTTCGGGATTCAAGAATCTTTCAAATATCAGGTTGTATTGCAGGGGATCAACGTCGGTAACTCCAAGCGAATAGAGAGTAAGACTGCCGACTGCCGAACCCCTTCCCGGACCAACCGGAATGCTCTTTGACTGGGCAAATTGGATGATCTCTTTTACAATAAGAAAATACCCGGCCAAACCCATTTTCCTGATAACATTCAACTCATAGTTGAGCCTTTCTTCAATACCGGGGGTGATCCGGTCAAAACGACTTTTGACGCCCTCAAAAGTCAAATACCTCAAGTAATCAAAATCGCTGTCAAAATTGGCCGGGCGTGGAAAGCCCGGCAGTTTGACATCCTTGCCTGAAGTATCAATCTGGAGATTACACCGTTCGGCGATCAATTGGGTATTGGTTATCGCTTCGGGCAAATCGTCGAAAAGCTTCGCCATTTCCTTGGGTTCGCGAAAATACGCGTATTTAGTGTCAAACCGCAGTCGTTCCCGGTCGGTAAGCGTTTTCTTGGTGCCGATACAAAGCAATATTTCATGCGCCTTATAATCGTCAGGATAAAAATAATGACAGTCATTGGTTGCAACAAGTGGGGCGTCAAATTCATGGGCAAGGTTGATCAGTTGAGCATGTATTTTCTCTTCATTCCTCACTCCCAGGCGAATGATTTCAAGATAAAAATTATCCTTGCCCATGATATTCTGATACTCATCCAGAGCGCGCCGGGCCGCATCCTCGTCATCCATGGCAAACCAATAGGGAATTTCGCCTTTAAGGCAACCGGAAAGAGCGATCAATCCGTCATGACATTGAGCGAGTATTTCTTTATCGATACGGGGCTTATAATAGAAGCCCTCAATATAAGCAATCGAAGAGAGTTTGATCAGATTTTTGAAACCGGTTTCGTTTTCGCACAGCAAAGTAAGATGAAATGACGACTCAGGGATACGCGCGTTGCGGGATTGCTCTTTACGCGATTCCGGGGCCACATAAGTCTCCATGCCGATAATCGGTTTTACTCCGCGACGCAATGCGCTCTTGTAAAAGTTGATCGCACCGAACAAGTTACCATGATCAGTAATCGCCAGAGCCGACATTTTGTACTTGGCGGCCAGTTCGGTCAGGCGATCGATTCTCATGGCGCCGTCAAGCAGTGAATATTCGGTATGATTATGCAAATGGACAAAAGACATTATGCAATAAGCGTTTCCTTAATAAGGCTATTGTATATATATAATCAAGTAATTCCCCGCG
This sequence comes from Caldifarciminota bacterium, assembly GCA_037446995.1. Classification (GTDB taxonomy): domain Bacteria; phylum Hydrothermota; class Tepidihabitantia; order SM23-42; family SM23-42; genus RBG-13-43-14. The sequence continues at coordinate 7,712 of JBBIHN010000002.1, forward strand.
CCTGGTCCAGGGGCAGATACAAGGGATTGGCGCAATATATTTCCTTGCAGCGCGGGCACAGGAAAAAATCGAATTCTTTGTAAACCTCTTCCTCGAGCAATTCTTCTGGATAAGCCTTTGCCTTTTCAAATTCCTTGTCGATGTCAAACCTTGTGTTTTTGACATTGATAACCCCGTCAAAATCAGCAAAAACCTTGATCGTCAACCGGTAGAATAGATCGCCGGGATCAATGATCTTGCTGCACCGGCTGCATACTTGCGACGACATTGATCTAGTTGAACACCAGTCTATGACAGTGCTTTCAGCACATGCCGGCAGACTTCTTTCAAAGTTTCGAAAACTCCTATTCCTTGCGAGGCTACCGATTCAAAGTAGGAGTACTTGCTGCTTGAATTCATCACCTTCTGCAATTCTTCAACCGAAGTGATATTGGGCAGATCCCGTTTGTTGTACTGAATTACCAGCGGGATTCGCTCTAATGACAAGCCGTACGTCTTAAGGTTATCGAGCATATTGTCAAGTGACTCGATATTCTCCTCAAACCTTTCGATCTGCGAATCGGCAACAAAAATAATTCCGTCAACACCCTTAAGGATCAATTTGCGCGATGCATTGTAGAAAACCTGACCCGGCACCGTGTAAAGATGAAATCTGGTCTTGAATCCCCGTATCGTGCCCAGGTCGACCGGCAGAAAATCGAAAAACAGGGTGCGATCGAGCTCAGTTGCAAGACTGATAAGCTTTCCCTTGATTGAAGGATTAAGTTTGGAGTAAATATATTTTATATTGGTGGTTTTGCCGCCCAAGCCCGGGCCATAATATACGATCTTGGCATTGATCTCACGCGAAGCGTAATTGATTAAAGCCATGTACTAGAAGCCAAATAGTTTATCCAGCTCTTCTTCAGCGGCTTTGGTAAAATCGGCATCGATCTCGCTTGAAGGACCAGCATCCTTTTCCAGTTTACTGAAAATCTCCTCGAATACTTTTTCCAGTTCAGCCGCCGCATTCTTCGCTTTGACCCGGATCAAACCCAGGGTTGCTCGCTGATCAAAGATCACGGCCAGGATTACCCGGTTAGCGATCAAGCAAACATAGAGATTCTCTTTCTCGCCTTGATGGAACAAAGTCGAGAATTCCTTCTCGCCGATCAGCGAGGCAAGCTGGCTCGTGGCCGCGAAATCAGCCGCGGAAAGCGTGGCAAACGACGATGTATCAAGGGTTGCCGTGTCGCCGGCCGAGGTTATCAGCTGGCCGGCCTTGTCGATCAAAAGTATTGTGCGGGAATTCGTGCCCTGAAGCAGGCGGTTGAGGACGTCGGTTATTGCCCAAAAATCCTCCTCGAAAATATTAATGCCTTCGCGCATCGAAACAATTATAGATATTAATAAATGGATGTCAAGTCCATGTTTGGATAACCGGTTAATTTATGGCAGTTATGTCTTTGACTTATACGCTTTTTATCACAGAGAGCAATCTGGGAGCATTTACTTTCAGAGAATAGGATTCCTCAACCAAGCTCCGTCCACGAGTTCCGAAATTGATCCTCTTTGTCTTGTCCATGATCAAAAGGGTCAACTTATTTTCCCACTCATCCGTACCGTTGGCAAAATATCCATTTGAACCTTCTTTTACAATATCGATATTTGCACCTACGGGTGAAGCAATAACCGGTTTGCCAACCGCCATATACTGAAGCAATTTGTAACCGCATTTTCCCTGTGTCCATTTATTGTCCGGCAATGGCATAATACCTATATCCATGCTTTGCAGATCTGTCAATTCCTCATTTAAATCCCATTTTTTAAAAGTTATCGGTATACCAATATCGATATCCTCATCAGCGACAATCTTTAATTCAACGTTATATTTGCTATACACATTGGCAAGGGCTGATCTAATTTCATTTAAATAACCTATTGTCGAATGAGTCCCAATCCATCCAATAACAACTTTCCGTCGTTGTTCAACATTATTAACCGGCCTATAATGATCAGTATCAATGCAGGTTGGGATTATTTTTATTGACTGATTATATTTTTGGGCATAGGATGCCAAAAATTTGTTTCCGGCAATAATGCGGGTCGAGATTCTTATGATATCATTAATCTTTGATGGACGGCGTAATGATGGTACTAAAGATGGTTTGGCGGGATTCATCAGATATATTGCATCATCAAAATCATATATTATTGGTCGCCGAGCAGCGATCATTTTTTCGATAAAATCCGAAAAAAAAGGAAATGCTTCCCGATGAATAAAAACCGCATCGCAGTTAGGCAAATATAAAATGTCACTAAAACGTCGGCCAACGCCGTAACACGTATGCAGTATCTTCTTATGATATGCACCTTTCTGATAGACAAAATCATGGAATCTAGATGACATAAACGGACTGACCGTGCACTCAATGCCATTTCTTATTAAATAAGGGAGATACTGGAATACGCGCTGTCTCGTTGATGCTACCTCGATTGGATAAGGGATTAAGAACAATACTTTCATTACTATGGCAAACGCCCACGCAACAAACAGGATAATATCTTGAAATATGCTTTTAATCTAAACCAATATTCTTTACGGTTTTTTGAAAGAAGAAACGACATTAAATAATACATAATCATCCGATAACCCATTTCATAGATTGTCAGGAAAATCAGTATCGAAGAGGGAAACTCGCCATAATTCTTGCGATAATAGATGAATTTACTTCTATATTGATGTCGAATCATTCCAGTGATATTTTTCGAGTAACTTTTTCCTGCCGCATGAATTATTTTTGCCTCAGGGATATAATATATTTGCCATCCATTACGCTTAATGCGATAGCAGAGATCAACTTCTTCATAATACATAAAAAAACGCGGGTCAAATAAAAATCCGTCTGATATTGCCTTCCTGCGTACCATCAAACAAGCACCCTGTGGTTGATCAATGACAACGGGTTTGGATAGTGTTCTGGAATGAAAGCGATGATGCCCCAGGAATGAATGACTACCAAAATATTTAGGTAGTCCAAAACATGTTTTTATTTCATTTATCAGATTGGGAAAACTTCTTACTGAATGCTGCAAACTTAAATCCTCATTCAACAACATGGGTGCAACAATGCCTGTCTTCGTATGATGTTCCATAAATTCATAGAGTACATTCAGCGCATCTTTTGTTACTACTGTGTCGGGATTCAGTAATATTACATATTTGCTACTGGTTGTATTAAAAGCTGTATTATTAGCATCTGCAAATCCACGATTCTCCTTATGTATCCGCAAATCAATTGCCGGGTAATTATTTTTCAGGAATGCAACACTATCATCCCTTGAATTATTGTCAACAACTATTATTTCATATTTGAAGTGTATGGGGTTTGCAGTTAGTGATTCGATGCATTTAACTAAATATTCTCTTGTGTTGTAGCTTACAATAATGATCGAAACATCAATTTTACTCATGAATGCACACCGCAACTTTCATAAAGCTTATTGATCTGCCCAGTATATGTTTGCATACTTTTCCAGCGGGTTGTTCTACTTTGAAAACTATTTATCAGTGTCGGGTCTCTAATAAAACGTTCCATTGCCATGGTCAATTCATCAACATCTCCGGGATCAACCAATAATCCGTTTTTTTCATTTATCAGCCATTCACCGATGCCACCGATATTACTGGCAATCACTGGCACCCGTGCGTTTATATATTCTAAACCGACAATCCCAAAAATTTCCGCCCATATTGACGGTACAATTCCGACATCAATTTCATTCAGCACATCATTTAGCCTTTTTCGATCATATGCCCCTCGATATTCAATGTTAAGTCCACGTTCCAGATACACTTTGAAGATCTTTCTTTCTCCTTCACCGTATATTATCAACTTAGCTTTGGTCTGATCCAGGCGGGAAAAAGCATCCAGCAGAGTCAGAATTCCTTTGCGCCTGTGTATTTCACCTCGATATCCAAAGACCACCGGGTAATGGCTTGCATAGTCTTCTTTTGGTTTTATGTTGGTCAATCCGTCAACCGAAAGGCTGATGGTCTTTATTCTGTCTTTGTTGATATTATATTTAGAAAATCGATCGGCCACATCCGCTGAAGAGACATGTATCAAACTACATTTATTTAATTTTTCAATAAAATATTTCCGTCTATTAAAATATGCTTGGGATGAATATTCCATTGATTCAGGCATCGACGCCTGCTCGCGGCTCCCTACTAATGATTTATAGCGACGCCATGGTTTTAATAGTGGACGCAATCGCCCGTATGGGATGGTTCCTTTTATTCTATGGAAAAAGGGAATTTTATAAGCGGTGTAGGGAGAAAGACATCGAATGCAGCTATTACCATTATCGTAATCTTCACATAATTTCTCGTCATTAATCATTAAGTCGCCCTTAGGGCATATATCCCAATAATTATGCATGGTCTTTATCATCGGTATGCCCATTGAATACAAAACATCAATGATTGAAGCAGCATGCATTCTCAAATCACTCATGTGTGCTATATCAGGACTAACAAGTCCGATGACTTTTCTGGTAAAATCATCGATCATATTATTTATGCAGTGGTTCCGTGGATTGACCCGATAACAAAATGGATCATATACTGACGGTGAATTTACAATTTCAATTGAATCGATTCTATTTATATATTTTCTCTTTAGATAAGGTTTATAGCTAAGATCATAACGACAAGCAGTAAAATGCGTGATTTTATGTCCAAGTTGAATTAGATGCCTCATTAAGCCCAGTTCGTTATATACCATCCCGCCACTCCAATACGGTTCATAACCAAAACTTATATATAGGATTCTTGCCATGTATTTTGACTAGCACCTTCTAAAGTTGCACATCAATATATAATATCGTCTTTGATTCACATTATATTGATAAAATCACCCTAGTCAACATTTTTCACGTAATCTGTTGACATAAATTCTTTTTTCCGTATACTTTTATTTATGCAAAAATCCGTGCTATCCGATAATATAATGACCCTATTGAAATGGCGCAGGTTTATTGTCCGTAATGTCGCTATGATGACAATCCTGGCAATAATCATAAGCCTGCTTCTGGTGATCAAATATACCGCCTCTGCGACCATTTTGCCGCCCACCCCCGACCAACAATCATTGCTTGGTCTTATGCCAGGCCTTATGGGCGGAGGAATACCTTCCAATATGTCGAGTATGCTATCTGGTGTGGTATCTGGCTTTTCTACCCTATCTGATTTATACGCTTCCATTATGCAAAGTAGCCGTATTATGCGTGAAATAATCAAGAAATATGATTTACAGAAGGAATTCCGTTCAAAATCCATGCATGATACGTTCAAGGCTCTTCAAGATATCACAAAAATTGAAGTATCACCCGATGGAATAATTAAGGTTAGCGTTACTTATCGCAATAAGTTCTTAGCTGCAGATATTGCCAATTCATATATTGAAGAGCTTGACCGTTTCAATACAGAAACAGCGATGACAATGGGCAAGAAATACCGGATATTCATAGAAAACCGCCTTTTGGAAACCACCGATTCCCTTGCTTCAGCAGAAGAATCCCTAAGAGTCTTTCAGGAACGAAATCGTCTAATCGCACTTGATTCAGAGATGGAAGTTATTATTCAAACAATAGCGCAGTTGAAAAGCCAGATAATTATGCACGAAACGCAAAGAGGGGCGTGGGCTGCGGTTGGACAAACTAACAATCCATTTGTACTAAATATTGATCGAGAACTTCGGGAGCTAAAACGACAACTTGCTGAGATTGAATTTGGTGGGACAAAAGACAAAAAGGGATTTGGGGTAGGATTTTCGGTTCCACTGTCAAAACTTCCCGATATTGCTATTGAATATGCTCGACTCTTGCGCGATGTGCAAGTACAAGGCGCGATATATGAATTACTGACACAGCAGTATGAACAAGCTAAAATCATGGAATTGAAAGATACTCCGACAATACAGTTCCTCGATCGCGCTGGCCCCCCAGAAAAGAAAAGCCACCCTAAGAGAATGATGATCGTCGCTCTGGCAATCGTTATTAGCTTCTTTACCAGCATTCCATTGGTTTTTCTCTTTGAATATTTAATTGATATAAAAATCCACCCTGATAAACATGATCAATTATTGAAATTCGTTAATGATGCAACTTATGATTATCAAGAATTAAAATCCTTTATTAAAGAATTATTGAAATCCATTAGAAATTAAAATAGATACACGCATTCAATCAAGCCATATGACATCCCTTGATAAAAAAACAGAATGGATTGTTTCTTTTGTTGCTGTTTTGATCCAGATCATAGTTATTCTTATGCTTGCCAACGATCTATTGCTACCTCTCGTCATTGTTTTATTCGGAATTGTGTTGTTTTCCTACACAATATTCTCGGTAGAAAAAATATTTTATTTACTTGCTTTTTATGTGGCGGCGTTTGAGGTTCGAGGATATCTTACGTATTTTCCCGGGATGACAATATGGTACTCGTGGAAAATATCATATCCTTTGTTTATGGTATTAATCACATATTGGATCATACATTTATCCCGCCATAAGGAATCTTTTAAATGGAATGCGATGGACTGCTCGATCTTGATATTCCTGATTATCATGACGATCAGTGCTGTTCATGGCTTTTTCCGAGGTTACAATCGAATGCTGTTATTTTATGATTATTTACCGGTACCATTTTTTCTCGGCTATTTCATTTTCCTTTATTCACCTCTCCGGAAGCGTATTAGAGTTTATTACGATGTCTTGCTCGCGATAACAGTGTTCGTATGTCTTCAATTTGTCTATGCAATAACAAAATTCAAAGCGGAGTTCATTTTAACTCGAATTGTTTCAGAACATATACATATCGCCCAATTTGCGGTTCCTTATATCATCGCAACGCTCATATATGCCGAATCGAAAAAGCGCAGGATTTTACATGCAGCAATATTACCGATAGTGCTTCTTGGAGTACTATTGTGTCAACAGCGCTCGCTATATGCTAGCATTGCGTTAACATCCCTATCAATACTGGCGATATATATCTATTCCAAGCGAGATATTATCAGGAGAAATGTTTCCCGCTTTTTTTGGTATTTCCTCGCTTTTACTTTGTTGCTAATATGCTTTTTTGTCGTATTGCAATTTTTGACGAGAGGTAAATTTATGACTACAATTTCGTCAAGGCTCTTTATTTTCTTAAATCTTGATAAATTGAGTCAAGACATATCCTGGCAGATCCGCTGGCGGGAGATAGAAGATGCACTTGGCCCTTGGGGAATCCATTACATTTTTGGCAAGGGATTTGGAGCGAACTTCGTAACAAGATGTCGATATATGGTCGCAATTGTGGTCGATCAATCATATGCATATTTTATTTGGAAAACAGGCATTATCGGCCTTGCCAGTGCCCTCTTTATGCACATAGTCCTTTTCAAGAGGGGTATCCAAACGCTAGCAAAAAAGATATCGAATGACGATCGCATACTCCTATCGGCAGCCATATTTAATACTGCTGGCATGATGTTGGTCGCATTTGCCAATGTAAGTATTGCACATTTCCGACTAATGTTTGTCTGGGCAGGGCTTTTCGCTGTGGTCGAAGCCATTGCGCGGAAATATGAATAAGTATCTTAAAAGCGCCAGCCTTACCTATGTTGCTCAGGTAGTTATATTAGCGCTTTCATTTGCGATAAATGTATTCACGGTAAGGCTTCTTGGAGCTTATGGCAAGGGTGTTATTTCAATATTACAGAATTATTTCATGATCTCCGTTGTTGTATTCATGTTGGGAATGAGCGAGGGTAATATCTTTTATTTAGGAAGAAAGACTTTTTCTCACCGAACAATTTTTTCCAATACATTAGTTCATTTTGTCGCCATTTCAATAATTTTCATAATTATTTCACTTATTCTCAAGAGATGGTTAATAGTTGCTTTTTTGAAAAATGTCCAGCCTACGTATTATAATATCGCGATAGGTATTTTTCCGGTATTTTTCCTGTTTTTACATTTAACATCCATGCTGCTCGGTCATAAAAACATCAAATATTTTAACTTCATAACAATCACCCGTTTTGCGCTCATTTTTCTCCTGCTAATAGCACTGGTCCCGAGATTCGGCATTGCTGGCGCATTATTTGCAACCATATTGGGATTTGGCATTGCTGACATATTTGGTCTCGTCAAACTATGGAAAAATGGTTCACCGCAAGTCAAAATTGATGTTGGCTATCTTAGGAAATCTTTTATTTTTGGGGCCAAATCATATATTGGCCTGATTTTAAGCCAGTTAGATCGTCGCCTGGACGTGTTCATAATAAATCTATTCCTTGATCCTACGCGGGTAGGGTTTTATGCAGTCGCAGTGGCAATGGCAGAGTTTCCATGGTATATCTCCAATGCATTTGCAACAGTTTTGTTTCCAGAAGTATCAAGCATGAACAGGGAAGAGGCTTTTCGGTTCACCGCCACCATTACCCGAAATACATTGTTTATCGTCGGTGCGTTTGGACTAATTCTTTTCTTTATCGGTGGATTTTTAATGCAATTTATTTTCGGAGATCAATTCGTTCAATCCTTTACGGCTTTAAGGTTATTGATACCAGGTGTGGTCATTTTAAGTGTCAATAAGGTTATCTGTGCAGGATTTTCCGGCACTGGAAAACCTGAATACGGAACGCTTACAGCTACATTTTCCGCCATTGCCACTGTGGCATTAGATTTATTACTCATACCACGTTACGGGATCAATGGAGCGGCATTAGCGTCGTCGATAGCGTATATCGTCTCGGCTTTAACTGGTATTATTCTTTTTCATAAGACCAGTCGCGTACCGCTAAAGGACATCCTTTTTGTGAAATCGAAAGACATTACGAATTACCCAAAATATATATCTTCTCTTTTAGGGGGAAAAAAACATGCCTAGTAGATTAGCTCTTGTGTGTTCATCGACTTTTCCTGGATCTTTTAAAGTCATTATGAATCTCGAAAGAGTATTGACGCCGCTTGTAAATGTTGACCTGATCCCGATCGAATCATTAATATCTCTCAAAGTCAAAACCGGAATCAAAAGAATTGATCTAAGATGGAGAAAGATACAAGTAGATTTAAAAGCATTAAGTATTGAGAGATTATTTGAATACGGCAATAATATCCTCTTTACGGCCTGGGGTCCAATATATGATGTCGCACTTTCCAAGCTCAACAATAGAGGAATCGTGCCGTCACTTATCATGTGCAGCACCCCCGGACAATCTGAACTCTCAAGACATGAACTCAGGGATTATCACAGCATCATTAGTTATCTAAAAAAAGGGAAGCTCAGATATTGGCTCTTAAATAAGAGGCTCTTTTCATCGCTGGGCAGCATATTTGGTCAAGCAATTTATTTCCCACATACAATTGATTTGGATCAATTTAAAAGTATCACGCCATCTTCATTACAAGGCTGCAATATTGATCTTTTTTGCGCGATAAGACTTGGTAAGAATATCCTGAATCAAGTGATCGCTGTTAAGCTAAGTAAATCTCAGCCACTTTTGCATGTTAATTTTAATGAACCAAATTTATCCAGGATTATGAAAGACATAAACATACCTATCATATGGCACCCATGGATCGAAAGCCACGAGTATTACTCGCTTGTAGCAGGCATGACCCTATCCCTGCAGGCTACATTCACAGAGAGTTTTAGCTATGCAGTGGCTGAAAGAATGTGTTTAGGCGTACCTCCGATCACGGCTTATGATATCTACCTCACGGCTGACGATCCATTTCTCGCCGAACATCTCTGTATTAAAGCCCTGGACACGCCTAGAGAAATCGCGTCAAAAATAGATGATTTGCTCGGAGATGAAAAATTGCTAACTGATATCAGCGCTAAATGCCGTGAGGTAATAAACCGAATCGCCTTAAAGAATAATCAAGAAGCAATAGATTTTATTCTTGATTTCGTGAAATAGATTTCAAACCATCATCATTTTTCGCAGTTATATTACGTAAATCCTTCATACGGTATTTTGAGAAAAAACGTCCCACTGCAAGAAAGTGCCGCAGCGAAAGCATGGATAACATATTCTGTCTCGTCCGCCGGCGCGGAGTATGGTAGCCTAAAATATCAGACAGATATACAACTTCCCAGTTTCTTTTCCAAAGACGAACACAAAAATCGATATCCTCAGGGCCATAGTATATTTTGTCATCCAGCAAACCCACATCTTCAAAAGCCTCCCGCCTGATAAACTGACATGCCCCAATGATATAATCAACTCTGGCCACGGAATTATGATCCCAATCTCGCATTAAATGATAATCCAGATTCGTTTGGCCATCGAGCCGATTGACCAATGATAACCGATTTCCAATAAATGATAATGGATTTGGGAATCGCTTACAACTTGGGATTATCGAGTTATCTGCATCAAAAAGCTTTGGCCCACATAGGCCAACTGTTTTATTTTCATTCATGAAACTCACAAATTTCATAATTGAATCTGGCAGTAAATAAGCATCATCGTCGATTATCAAAATGAAATCCCCTCTACATAGACGCAATCCCTGATTACGAGCTGGAGCAACACCTCGATTTCGCTTATTTCGGATTAAATATATATCAGGATATTTTTCTGAAATCCAAGCAGATGTGCCGTCAGATGACCCATTGTCAATTAAATAAATTTCTATCTCGTATCGCGTATTCTTGCATATTGATGAAATACAACGATCGACCAATTCTCTTGCATTAAAGGTTATGATTACTGCGGATATAGCAGTTTTCTTCACGTTTTGAACGATCGACATTAGTGATTATACTTTTCTTAATGTATCTGTCAACAAAATATACATTAAAGTATTGACTCCCTGGGCATAATACATATTCTTTATTATGATAATTACTTTATTCTGCATAATTTTTAATTCGAATCTCTATTCAATTTCTGAAAGTGATCAATATTACATATTAAATAATGAAAAAATGTCGGTTACTATTCTAAAGTCAACTGCGCTGATTGAGGATATCATCTTAAGCCAAAACCTGTCAATGACTAATCCGATTAAGGTAACAATAGCAAAGAATTCAATGGATAAAAACGGAAATATAGAAAAGATAACCACGGATAAAACCAATAAAGAATGTGAGACTTTGATTTTTGACATACTTTTTGAAAATATGAGAGTTGAATATATATATAGAATTGATGAAAATTCTTTGCGTTTCGACGTAAATGCTATTGGAATGAACAAATCGCCATCAGAAATTTCAATTGAATATCACATACCATTTTTCAAAGAATTTAAGCGACTTTTTATCGCAAATGAAGAATTTCCTGCCAATACGAATGATTTTCGGACATTGAGAACGCTTCAATACCGAAAAGATTTTATGATCCCCCTGCTTACCTTTTACGGCGATTATCATAACAATGGCATCAGCATTATTGCACCGATTGAAATACCAAAACCATCTCTAAATTTCTCGATCGATCCAAACGGCTTTTTTATTTCATTTTCCCGGCTTCGTAGCAGCAAATCAATAAAATGTCATTCGGGGATCTATATAATTCCCCACGAAAACGATTGGCGGCCGGGATTTGCTTTTCTCGCCAATAGGTACCATGAATATTTCCACCCTGCGTCAGATTCTATATATAACAGCCAGGGATGGTACTTTCTGGCTGATGCATTTGACACAAAAGATATGATCGAAAGGGCAAAGCGCCGCAAGGTAAAATGGATCGAACTACATGGCCATTTTCCATTCTATGGGTTATATGCTCCATCCTGCGATAAATGGGGCATAATAATTGATTCTGACGATTTGAGTTATAAAACATGGTCTCGCAGCGGCGGGAAGAAAATTAACGGCTATCATCGAATGAAAACATTAATTAACGACTGGCGACAGAACAATGTTAAGACTTTTCTATATTTTCAGAGTTTTGAGTGCTGGTATCAATACGCAGATAAATATTATGCTCAATACATTGCACGAGATAAACATTATGTACCTCACTCCGCATGGAAATTGACTCGATTGATGAATCCAGATCCAGATTCAAAATGGGGTAAACACATAATCAAACAATTTCATAGATTACTCACCCAATATTCTGATATTGATGGAATCTTCTATGACCGTATGGATTATTGGAATTATGACTTCGCGCATGATGATAAAATATCAATGATAGACGATAAACCAGTATACATGCTTGGTTTTGCATTTGAGAAACTGAATGATCGACTATTCCGAATTCTACACGACAAGGGCAAATGTGTATGGGGTAATAATCCATCTTCTATTGAGGTATGTAAATACCTTGATGGTATAATGGCAGAAAGTCACATTCAATCATTACTGCGCACCCAATATATGGCGATTTTCCGTCCTCTTGTTTTTTTAGCTTATGATCAGAACCCTCGCGAGACTGAAGCCAAATTGAAAAATGCGCTTCTAAGTGGCGCATTCCCTTCACTTACTTATGGTGACTCAATCTGCGTTTTCCTGGATTCGACATACAGTATACTTTTCAACCTATTAAAGAACCGTAAATGGGTGCTGGATCCAAACCCAATCACGATCGATAACCGTTTTAAACACAATATATTTCGATTGGATAACGGTGATCTTGCCATTGTAATTGTTAGCATGGATCGATCAGCACTCATTAAGTCACCGCCTTTATCTAACATCAATATATGTATCAATATTCCTGAAGCGAAAGAAGTTTCTGCCGCATACGTGTATTCCGTTGATTTCGAAAATGTACTGAATTTGAATATAGTCAGTAAGGATGATCACATTAATTTGACTTTACCGCATCATCACTCAACATCCCTTATCTATCTACAAAAGAAAACTCGTTGATTGAATATCAGATGCTGATTCCATTTGCTCCTATTTTGCAATAACCACCCTTTTTACTGCCCCTTCTGCCATTATCTGATACACACCGGCGCTTGTCGGTACAAAATCCATTGCATCGGCGGTCTGCTTATGTACAAGCCGTCCGGTGATGTCATAGACCTTGATCAGAGCCGGTTCGCTTAAGCTTAATTCGATCGCTCTTCCGATCGTGCGGAACCGTTCGATGCGCACCGGCTGTTTGACCTGCTCGGCGATGCCCTGGATTATCGTGTCGTGCTCGATGATCCAGTATTCCGGGTCAACATCTATGCTCTGCGGTTCGGTGTTTGCTTTCAGTAAGCAGTAAAATCATTTCGCGTAGCAATCCTGCGGCCGTGCAGCCGGATGGATAGGGCGCGGCGGTCAAGGGATTGTATTCAAGTATATCCGCGCCGATGATCGTCCGTCCTTTCAACAGCAGGAGTGAATCGAGCAATTCTTGATAAGATATGCCCCCCGGTTCGGGCGTGGCAACGCACGGCATGACCCTGGGGTCGAGCACGTCAATATCGACCGTGAGGTATAAGGGATCCTGGATCTTATTAATTATCTTTTTCAACGGTTCATATGCTTTAAATTTAAAAAGGTTTTTATTGAATTCAAATTCTTCTTTTGGACCGGAGCGGATGCCGAATTGATAAATCTTTTCAATGCCGATAATATCGCTCACCCGCCGCAGAGCGGTCGCGTGACAGACTTTTTCGCCCAGATACTCGTCGCGCAGATCGCAATGTGCGTCAAAATGGATCACGGAAAAACTCTTTATATGTTTGTTTATGGCTTTTATTATCGGATAGGTGATCGTATGTTCGCCGCCCAGGAATACCGCGGTCTTTTTGTCCGCGTAAATCTTGTCCACGGCCTGTTCGATCTCTTTGATATGATCGGCGGTGGTGAAATAATGATCGCCTAGGTCGCAGATCTTTATTTCTGCCAGGGAACGCTCCTGATAGGGCGAGTACTCTTCGATGTTCTCGGTCGACTGGCGTATATACTGAGGTCCGAACCTGGAGCCGGGGATGAATGACGATGTCCGGTCATAGGGCAGACCAAATATTACAATATCAGCATCTTTATAGTCAGATTTCGCGTAATATAATTTCATGAAAAAAACGGTAAACCGTAATCAGTAAACCGTAATCGGTAATTTGTTTTTAGGTATTTAGGTATTTTGGATTTTAGGCATTTAGGCATTTGTCTTTTTATGCTGCTTCCGCATAGCCCAAAGCGCCGGCCATGGTTATCACCTTGATCGGACAGACTTCGAAACAACGTCCGCAGCCGACGCATTTATCCTTGATCACGGTATGGCGCTTGCCCGGTTCGCCTTGGATCGCCTTGAACTGACAGACTTTCACGCATACCTGGCAGCCGTCGCATTTCGGCGAAATTATCGCGTAGGGACGAGCCGGCGCCCGGTCAATGAATGATTTGGTCGGGCATTTATTGAAACAGATACCGCAGGAAACGCATTTCTTATAATCCATTTTCGGCAGATTGCCGTCCATGGCGATGGCGCCTTCATGCGGGCAAACTTTGACGCAAAGCGTGCAACCGATGCAGCCAACCTTGCATACATCTTTCACAGCTTTACCTTTATCCTTGGTCTTGCAGGCGAGATATACAAGATGGGAACGCGGTATCAACTCCAGCACCCGGCGCGGGCATTCGCGTACGCATACTCCGCAGCCCGTGCATTTATTTGGATCGATCACTGGCAGACGATTGGCTCCCATTTTCATCGCATTGAAAGGACATACTGTCACGCAGTACCCGACGCCCAGACAACCATAGGGGCATTCTTTGTTGCCGCCCAGCAATATATAGTTGCTGCGGCAGTCACCCGGCCCGATATAATTGTACTTCTCTTTTGATTCATCCTTGCCGCCATGGCATCTGAGCACGCATAATTGAAGATCGGTTGCCTCGAGCGTAATACCCAGTATCTCGCCGATTTGCTTGGCGGTTTCTTTACCGGCGGCCGCGCAAAGCGAAGGCGGATATTCGCCGGTTTTCTGCGCCAGGGCATGCGCGAACGCATCACAGCCGGGAAATCCGCAAGCGCCGCAATTGGCGCCGGGTAAAAGGTCGCGTATCTTC
>JBBIHN010000002.1:22730-50468 GCA_037446995.1 Caldifarciminota bacterium
GATCTGGACCGCGAGTTTCTTGAATGCCAAAGACAGAATTATGCCAAACACCACGCTCAACCCACCCAGCCCCAGCATTGATTTGAGTATCGCGATGGCGTTCATGGGGTAATTATATGGACCAGAACGGCAGCTGTCAACAGCCGGGGGTAGTTATTGCCGCAGAGGTTGGTGTAATCCTCTTGACAGCAGGGTCTAATTCCATAAAATATCAAAATAAAGGAGACTTCATGAAAAAGTACCTACTGGGGTTATCGGCGATAATCATACTTGCGCTAATCGCCTGTGTCAGCGAACCAATCGCCTGGTATTGGGATCAAGGCGTGATCGAGATGTTTTCTGATACGCTGACCGTCAATTTCAATGTCCCTGACCCGGATACAAACGGCTGGCATCCATGGGAAAGAGGCGAAGGTTCTCAACCAATGACCGTCACCTTAACCGAAAAAGGCAAGAAAGACGTGGTGATCGACTGTATTATCTGGAGAATCTATACGCTTGATCGAACTTTGATTGCTACCTACAGTGAATACTACATTCCGCCGCTATTGGTTGAAGCCAAGAAGGAATTGCCCGTGACCGTGACCGTGGCGATCAACGAAGGCGTTGCCGATCGTCTGGACGACGCAACCGGTGATCGTGATGATTTCTACGGCGAAGGCTATCTTCAGTTCAGCGTTGCGGGTTACGACATCGAACGCGGCAATGAGATAAATTGCATACCGTCTTATACACAAATACGAGTACAGCGTTAAGCGTTCCTCTGTTTATGCTTTGATCATTTTTTCAAGCCCTTGAACAATACGTTGTTCAAAAGGCGAATCGCGTATCATTGAGAGTTCTTCCCGGGCCTGAGCCGCGATCGCGCTGGCCTTCGCGTTTTTGCCGAACAGACTTTCGTAAGCGCAGGCGCCGGCGATTTTGCCTTCCAGCATTGCCGTGGATGCTTCTTCGATGCATGCCAGGTCACCGGCGACAAAAATGTTTTTTCTCGAAGTCATCATATTTTCGTCATGCCAGGGCACGTGCCCGCCCAACTCAGGATAATAATCAACCCGGCATCCAGCCTGATAAAGCAATTCGCTCAGGGGTGATAGTCCGATCGCGATCAATATCATGTCGCATTCAACGGTCTTCTCCGTACCAACGAGGCATTCATATTTGTCGCCAACTTCGGAAATCTTCGCGGCCTCAACATAATCCTTGCCGATCGCTTCGACCACCGTATGCCGTAAATATATGGGCACTCCGGCACGTTTGATCTTGGCGGCATGAACATGATAACCGCCGACGTGGTTCATGATCTCAACGATCGCCGCGACCTCAACCCCAGCCTGTAATAGCTGATACGGCACGATCAAACCGATATTACCCGAACCGACGACTACCGCCCGCTTACCCGGCACAACGCCATACACGTTCATCATGGTCTGCACCGCGCCCGCGCCGTACACGCCGGGCAGATCGGCATTGTCAAAAGCCATCATGTTCTCGGTGGCGCCGGTGGCAAAGATATAGCATTTTGCCTTTAATGAAACCAATCGATCGTGTTTTAGCACGCCGAGAAGGTCATCATCATAATACCCGACAACCGTGCTTTCAAGCCAAACTTCGATATTTTGAGCCTCGATCTTCCCGGCAAGGATTTTCGCAATATTCATGCCCCGCACCCCGCAATAATGAACCTTAGAACCAAAAAATTTATGGGTCTGTTTGATCAGCTGGCCGCCGAGCACGGGATTATCGTCGATCAGCATCACTTTTGCGCCCAGCTCTTGGGCCGTGATCGCGGCTTCCAGCCCAGCCGGACCGCCGCCGATCACCGCGATATCATATTTATCGGTCAATTGCATGCCTTGGCTTTGTTCTTTGTGTGTAATTTTATCTTTCCAGCATCAATGCCCATAATCTTTGGTCCAGACTTTTATATCTTTCCTTTACCGGTCTGTCGCCGGACCTTCATCCCGGCTTTCAGCGGTTCCATGCACACCATGACGTTTGACCGGCCGTCGACTTCCATCAAACAAGATGAGCATTTGCCGACCGCGCAGAAGAAACCGCGCGGTCGGTCTAGTTTGTCAGAATACCTTAAGACCTTGATGCCGGCCGCGTGAAGCGCGGCAGCGATCGGCAGGCTTTGATAACCTTCAATTTCCTGGCCTTCGAAATAGAACTTAACGATATTCCCGCGCTTGAATTCCAGAATCGGATGCTTATCAATATGACCATGCATGGAACCTCACTTTGTTCGGCAAATTCTAAGTACTAAATCCGAATTTCTGAACAATTTCAAAATATTAAATTCCAATATCTCAAACATTTGCTTGTCTGGATTTTTGAAGCATTAAAATTTGTTTAAGATTTAACATAGTCAACTGCATTCTTGAATATCAAAAATCCGTCGCCGGTTTTGTCCTTGCTCTTTATCTCATGCCGGGGATGCTGCAAATAAGATATGTGACGCTCGGGATGCGGCATCAACCCCAGGACCCGTCCGCTTCGGTCGGTTATTCCGGCAATGCCGAGTATTGAACCATTGGGGTTTGCCGGGTAGACCGCCTCTTTGCCGGCGGCGTCAACGTATTGGAAGACAATCTGTTCTTTAACCGCGTCCGTAGTCTGGTCCGAATCGGTGACGAATTTGCCCTCGGCATGAGCGACCGGCAAGGTGATTTTCTCGTCCATGCCGCGTGTGAACACGGATCTTTCGGCATGCACCTTTAAACAGACCCACCGATCCTCAAACCGTTCAGAATCATTGGCGATCAGGGAAACCGACTGCCGGCTGAAATAACCATTGGTACCGGGCAGAATGCCGCATTTCACCAGCACCTGGAATCCGTTGCATATGCCGATAATAAGATTGCCGTTTTCGATGAACTCAAGAAACTGATCATGCAGTTTGTATTTGATCTCATTGGCGAGAATTTTGCCGGCTGATACATCGTCGCCATAAGTGAACCCGCCCGGCAGAGCGATAATCTGATAGTCACGGAATTCGGTATTGGGAACATGGTCGATGTAAATCTCATCTACCCTCGCGCCGGCTCTTTCAAAAGCAAACCCGGTTTCAACATTGCAATTGGTGCCCGCGGCACGGATTATCATCACCCTGGTCTTTATCATTTTTATATTGTTATGAAATACTTGACCGGCGATTACAGGTCGATTGTCTTGCCGTCGGATGCCGCCTCAATCGTTCTTTTCGGATATTCCCCGCGAAGCGCCGCGAGAATTTTATCAATTGTCTTGTCAGTCGTCGGCGGATCATGATGAGTGAATATCACGTGGCCGACTCCCGAATCACTGGACAGCTGCATCACTTGTTCGTATGTCGAATGGCCCCAGCCGATTCTTGTTTGATAAACCGCCTCGGCATAAGCCGCGTCGTGAATGACGAAATCCGCATCCTTGACAAAATCCACGAATTTCCTGTAAGGCGTTGCGCCATCTTTGGCGAACAATTCATTATCGGTCAAGAAAACAAAGCATTTCTTTCCTTCCCGGAACTTGAGCCCCAGCGTGTAGTTGGGGTGATTAGTCGGGATGGTCTCAATGGTTATCGAACCGACATCGAGTTCCTTCTTAACTTTTAGATAGTTGCTCCGGGATACCATGTCGTTCCAGGTCACCGTCGGGAAATAAGGCCTCATCATTTGGTGCATAAGCGCTTCCTGAGGTTTGGCTTCCTTGTCCGGCCCGTATATGTTAAGATTAGTCGACTTCATGTAGACCGGCGTGAAAAAAGGTATGCCCTGTATGTGATCCCAATGATAGTGGGTGAAAACCAAAGTCAGATCCCGGATCTTCTTTTCTATGCAGTGCGCGTTCAAACCTCTTATGCCGGAACCAGCATCAATAATGATCGTATCGCCTTGATTTGACTCGACATATAGGCATGTCGTGTTTCCTCCGTATTTCCGGGTTTCTTCACTGGCAACCGGTATGGATCCGCGTGTGCCGTAGAATCTAATTTTCATTTAGCCGGTTCTCGCGATTTCGCGGTCATCCGGCAATTACCATCGAAGATCACTCCTTGCTGCACGATCAGCGCCTTGCAGACGATGTCACCGAGCATATGGGCGCCGCCCTGGAGTTCGAGTAATTCCTGAACGTTGGTATTGCCTTCAACCTTACCGCCGATGATCGCCGATTTACAGGTTATGTTGCCTTTTACATTGCACGTCCGGCCAAGGATCACCGCATCTTTAACCGTAATATCGCCCTTAACTGAACCATCAATCTTAGTTGAACCATCAACCTTGATATCTCCTTCAATCACCGTTTCCTTACCGATAACGCTGTCGATCCTGCTCTCAGCCGCCATTCATTCCTCCTTGTCGCCTGTTCAGAAAGCAATTATAATTACCTGCTTACTTGTGTCAACAACAAAATACCATAGCGCCAACGGGATTTGAACCCGTGATCTTCGCCTTGAGAGGGCGACGTCCTAGGCCGGTCTAGACGATGGCGCCGTAATTGTGGTTATTATAAATATTGTATACGAGATGTCAACCCCCCGCACCATGTTCTTTATAAGGTTATTGACATTTCCAGAGCTTTTTTTGGGTACCAGACATACAGTATGTGGACTATTGGATGAACATTTCTGAAACATGGTGCGGGGCTTTACAGACCCTTAATTTTTCGTATAATTCTCCTCATGCTGTTGTCAATAATCATACCGGTATACAATGAAGTCAATAATATCGAAACAATAATTGCCGCGGTAAAATCTGTCGATATTTCAAAAGAAATCATCGTGGTCGATGATTTCTCCCAGGATGGGACCCGCGAAATCCTAAAAGAAATCAGCGGCATCACTCTTATTTTCCATGATCGCAATTCGGGTAAAGGCGCGGCGATCCGCTCGGGTTTGAACAAAGCCCAGGGCGATTACATATTGATTCAAGACGCCGATCTCGAATATTCACCTCAGGAATACCACAAATTGCTCGAGCCGGCGATAAACACGATGGCGCCGGTCGTATACGGATCAAGAATGCTTGGGCGGGGCAGTTTCATGAAGAGAAGTTATTACGCGAATCGTTCCCTCACCCTTCTGTCCAATCTCCTGTATAAGAACCGCATCACCGATATGGAAACCTGCTACAAACTCGTCCGCGCCGACATCATGCGCAGCCTGAACCTGATATCGTCGCGCTTTGAGATCGAACCCGAGGTCACGTGCAAACTGATGAAAAAGAAGATCACTATCGTCGAGGTTCCGATCAGTTATCAGGGGAGACGTCAGGGCAAAAAGATCGGCCCGGCCGACGGCGTTCAGGCCGTATGGAATCTGATCAAGTGGAAGTTCAAAAAATGAAGATCCTGTTCATCGCCACCGCCTATAAACGCCATGAAAGAGACATCATTACTCCCTGGATGGTCGAGCTGATACGGCGTTTGCGCGGCCGGAAAATCGATGTTCAGGTTTTCGCCTCTTCATACCGGGGATTGAAGAACCAGGTGATCGACGGGGTGCCGATAATCCGCTTCAGGTATTTCCTGAAAAAATACGAGCGTTTGACCCATGAGGAAAACGCGGTCGACCGGCTGGGGCGGGGGCCGCTCAATCTATTATTGAGTTTTTTCTATATTATCGGCGGTTCGATCGCGATATACTCTTTGACCCGGCGGGAAAACTATGATATCGTACATGTCCATTGGCCGTTTCCGCATATATTGTTCGGGCTGATCGCCAAATATTCCGGGCGGGCAAGCCTGTTCGCCACCTTCTACGGACTGGAAATAACATGGCTCAAGAAGAAATTCCGCCGGCTGACAAAACCGTTTGCCTGGCTGCTAAAACGCGCCGACATAGTCAGCGCGATCTCGAGTCACACGGCGAAGGAATTGAAAACCGTGACCGATCGTCCGATCCCGATAATACCTTTCAGCACCCCGATCAACGAGAAGACCGGCGCTGGCGATGATCAGGGCATGATTTTGTTCGTTGGTCGCTCGGTCGAACGCAAGGGTGTTGATTATCTGATCCGGGCTTTCGGGCAAATCAAGGACCTTATTTCGCACCGCTTGGTGATTGTCGGCGACGGCCCAGAGCGCAGTAATTGGGAGAAACTCGCCAGAAGCATGGACCCGGGTGGGCGCATAGTTTTCACCGGCTGGATATCAAATCAAGAACTGGCTGAATTATACCGTGTTTGCACTTTCCTCGTGCTGCCCGCGGTATACGACAAACACGGCGACACCGAAGGCCTCGGTGTCGTGTTGATCGAAGCCATGTCATATTCAAAACCGGTGATCGCATCCCGGGTCGGCGGCATCACTGACATAGTAGTTGACGGACAGAACGGCATACTGGTCCCGCCGGGCGACATCGATGCATTGAGCCAGGCAATGCTCAAAATAATCAATGATCGGCATATGCGCAGGACAATGGGGGAGAGCGCGAAGAAAGTCATTGACGGGAAGTTCAATTGGGATAGAATTATTGACGATCTGATACGTCTCTATGAACGAATTGACCGAAAACAAGCAAATCAGTAGTCATCGATCAATAGTCGAAGCACTCTTGATCGCCGTTGATTCGCCGCTGCCGATAGCCAAGGTCATGGAAATAACCAACTTACCGGAACCGGATATCAGAAAGATGATCGTCGAGCTGAATCAGGAATACCGGACGACCGATCGGTCCTTTGAAATAAAAGAAGTCGCCGGTGGATTTCAGATCTACACCTTACCCGAATACGCGTTGTGGGTGGGAGCGCTTCATGATCGAAAAAGCAAATTATCCAAAGCGGCCCTGGAAACACTCGCGATTATTGCCTATCATCAGCCGATAACCCGGGCCGAGATCGAAAAAGTCCGGGGAGTCGATTCTACCTACATGCTGGAAATACTGCTTCTAAAGAATCTGATCCGAACCTGCGGACGATTGCCCGTGCCCGGCCGGCCGATCAAATACGGAACCACCCGTGAATTCCTGAGATATTTCGGCATCAAGGACCTCAGTGAGATGCCCCGCGAAGAAGATTTCGCGGTTAACATTCAGGCCGCTCCGGACGAACCCGAAAGACCGGCCGCCGCGATTGAACCTGGCGCTGATACCGAATCGACCGAAGAAGAAGCGCCGGCGGCTCAAGTACCGGGTGATATGGAAACGGATAGTGACGATATTGATCTTGATGAAAACTCTGTCGATTCTGGCTGGAAGGAAAAGGAAAACGTCGACGAAGACGCTGATCTTGACGACAATGAATTCGAGAACACGTAGATGTAATGGAAATCAAAGAGCAAATAGTACGATTCTTACAGACGTTCGGCGTTAAGCTTGTCGGCTTTGGCCAGGTGCCGGATATTGAACAACTGGAAATCCAGGGAAGACTCCCCTCGGTAATATCATTCGGCTTTCGCGTCTCGCCGTCGGTCCTGGCAACGATCAAGGAGAAACCCACCTTGCTCTATAAGCATCACTATAAGACCATCAACTGGCTGCTTGACCAGACATCATACCGGCTTGCTCAATTTGTTGAAGACAAAGGCAATACCGCGATCGCGATCCCGGCATCGCAGAATGTTGACTGGGTAAAACATAAAGGCCACATATCCCACAAAGCGCTGGCTCACGCCGCCGGACTCGGTTATATCGGCCGGTCCGGACTGGTGATCAACCGCGAATTTGGAGCGCAGATAAGATATTCATCAGTATTGACCGACATCGGGTTCGAACCGACGCCAGCCGCGGATTCAAATTGCGGGGCTTGTCAGAAGTGCATTGATGCCTGCCCGGCCCGCGCGATCAGCCGGGAAGGCGTTGACTGGGAAAAATGCTATCGGAAACTGAATGAATTCGCCGCCATCCGGGGCATTGGCCAGCATATTTGCGGCGTTTGCGTGAAAGTCTGCGATGGCCGACATTAAGCCGGTCACCGCGGTAGTTCCGATTATCGGCTTCCTTTTCACTGAGGAGATCGATCTGGCAATGATCAACCAGGAATTAGTTGTCCGTTTCGGAAATCCCTCAATGAACTCCGACAAAATCTCTTTTACCCATACTCAATATTATAATGCTGAAATGGGCAATAAAATCTTCCGGCAATGGTACGCTTATCAAAAGAAAATCTTACCGGATGAATTGGCGGAGATGAAAACTCTTACCAATTCAATTGAAAAGAAATTTATGAATGGAAATAATAACCGGAAGATAAATATTGATCCCGGATACGTTTCGCTGAGCAATCTGGTTCTCGCATCCACCAAGAATTATTCGCACCGGATATATCTTGATCAGGGAATATACGCTGAAGTATCTTTGCTTTTCAAGCACGGGCATTTCAGGGCCATGGAATGGACTTACCCGGATTATCGCGAGCCGGCGGCGATCGAATTCTTCGAGAAAGTGCGCAGTTTGTTAAAAAAGTGATTAAATACACGACTTTTGCGCCATCCCGGTATTGCCGTTGTTCAACGAGCCGGGTGGCTCAAGTAATATCCGTGGCTCAGATGAGCCTTGCTTCGCCCAAAATTTATCTTCTCATTGAATTTACAAAAGTCGTGTAGATATTTGTATTTTGAGATTGTTTGGAATTTAGAGATTAGCATTTAGGATTTTAGGTATTTTCCGCCTCTGCCAGAGACAAACAAGAAAGGCGGATCAGCTTCATCAGGATATTTAATAATGAGGAGGCTGAAGGTATGTTGGACTTTTATCAGGAGAAATATTATGTACGAACTATCGATTGAAGGTAATTTCTCGGCCGCGCATCAGGTCAAAGGTTATCCCGGCGACTGCGCGGACATACACGGGCATACTTACCGGATTGAAGCCAGGATAAGGGTTAAGAAACTGGATAAGATCGGCATGTCGTTGGATTTTCGTGTCGTCAAGAAGGCGCTGATGCGTGTTCTAACCAGGCTGGATCACAAGAATCTCAACAATCTGCCTTATTTCAAAAGACATAATGCCACGGCCGAACATATCGCCGAGCATGTTTTCCGCGAGATGCAGAAGAAGTTCAAGACGATGCACTCGATAACCGTATGGGAAGGTGCAAGCAATAAGATCACTTACTATGAGAAAAACGAATAGCGTTATTCTTTTGTCCGGCGGCCTTGATTCAACGGTCAGCGCGGTTATTGCCTTGCGCAAAAGCAAACCGCTTTTCGCGCTGACCTTTGACTACGGACAACGAGCGGCAAGCATGGAAATACGGTCTTCACGTAAAATATGCCGTGCGCTGGGGATAAAGCACAAAGTAGTTGACTTGCCATTTTTCAAGGATTTCAAAGGACTAGCCATGTGCCGCGCCGGAAAGAAAGCCAGGCCAGAACATTTCACCATGCTGGATCAGATCTGGGTCCCGAATCGCAACGGCCTGTTCATCAACATTGCTGCTTGTTATGCCGAACATCACGGCGCCGATCTGATCGTCACCGGATTCAACCGGGAAGAAGCCGCTGAGTTTCCGGATAATTCAATCCAGTACATTGCCGCGGCAAATCATTCATTATTCTACAGCACCCGTAATCGGGTCAAAGTGATCAGTTATATCGCCGATTGTTCAAAACATCGGATTTACCAGATCGGCCTGAAACACCGGGCGCCGTTGAAACACATCTATTCATGTTATCTCGGCGGGTCAAAAATGTGCGGTCAATGCGCGTCCTGCCGCCGCCTGCTGGATGCTATGAATATCCTCCTCACCCCACCCTCTCCCCTTATAAGGGAGAGAGGAAAAAAGTGAAAAGGGAATATATTGGGGAATTATTATTGAAAGAATGATCGAGGTCATCCGTAAAAAACGTAACGGTCGAAAGTTGTCTCGAGCCGAAATCGAAAGTATGGTCTTTGATTACGCGCAGGACAAGATCCCGGATTATCAATTCGCGGCATTTCTAATGGCCGTCTATTTCCAGGGGCTTGATGCCCGGGAAACCACCGATCTAATGCAGGCGATGATGAATTCAGGCCGGGTCATGGATCTGGCAACGATAAAAATGCCTAAAATCGACAAGCACTCGACCGGCGGCGTCGGCGACAAGATCTCGCTTATCCTCGCGCCCCTGGTCGCGTCCTGCGGGGTCTGCGTGCCGATGATCTCGGGCCGCGGTCTGGGCCATACCGGCGGCACGCTCGACAAACTGGAATCAATACCGGGCTTTGACACGCGACTATCGGCGCGCCAGTTCAAACATCAGCTGCAGAAAATCGGCGTTGCCATAATCGGCCAAACCGCACGGATCGCGCCGGCCGACCGCAAAATCTACGCCCTGCGCGACGTCACCTCAACCGTCGACTCGATACCGCTGATCGCCGCCAGCATAATGTCCAAGAAACTTGCCGAAGATCTGGACGGGCTGGTGCTGGACGTGAAATTCGGCAGCGGCGCTTTCATGACCGACCTGCATCGAGCGCGAAAATTGGCCCGGGCAATGATACAGATCGGCAAGCGCCGCGACATCAAAGTCATTGCCGTGCTTACGGACATGAATAATCCGCTGGGCGAATATGTCGGCAACGCGATTGAAGTTGTCGAATCGATCGAGGTGCTCAAAGGCAAAGGCCCGGAAGATATCATGGAACTCACGTTTGTGCTCGCCGAGCAAATGCTTAAAATTGCAGGGATCAAAGGCGGCCGTAAACTGCTCCAGCGGAAAATTCAAGGCGGTGAAGCCCTGGCAAAATTTAGGCAGATGATCGAATATCAGCACGGCGAACCCAGGATAATTGACGATTACTCGTTGCTGCCTTCGGCGAAATACCGCGCTCGGGCAAGAGCATTGCGCGGCGGATACGTGTCCTGCATTGATAATTATCAAATCGGCAGGCTTTTGATCGAACTGGGCGGCGGAAGGAAGAAAAAAGAGGACGTGATCGATCCGTCCGTCGGGTTTTGCATTCGCAAAAAGATCGGCGACCGGGTTATTAAGAATGAAGTTATCGCTGAGGTCTACTCGAACGATAAACGCAAAGCGCAACTGGTCGCAGGCGAGCTTGCCGCCTGTTATGCGACAAGAAAACAATTCTGCAGAAGAAAGAAATTGATCAAAGAAATCATCAATCTTTAATCCATCTACATTAATTTTTGGTCCGTCTGAATCTTCTTCTACCCCGTGTAATCCTTAAAATCTGTGTAATCTGTGTGTTTTGTGTTATCCGAACTTGCCGCTGATATAATCGAACGTCCTTTGATCGTCCGGATTGGTGAAAATCTTCTTGCTGCGGTTGAATTCAATCAACTCGCCCAGGAGCATGAATCCAACTTCATCGGCGATGCGCGCCGCCTGCTGCATATTATGAGTGACAATGATGATCGTATACTTCTTCTTCAATTCGTGCAGCAGCTCTTCGATTTTCGATGTCGCTATCGGGTCCAGCGCCGAACAGGGTTCGTCCATAAGCAAGATCTCAGGTTCGACCGCCAGCAAGCGGGCGATACATAATCGCTGCTGCTGTTCGGCGGACAGATCAACCGCCAGTCTTTTCATGCTGTCCTTCATGGCATCATAAAGACCAACCGCGGCCAGGGACTGTTCCACGATCGGCTGCAGGGTTCGTTGGTCATTGATCCCCCATATCCTCGGGCCGTAGGCGATGTTGTCGAAAACCGAAAGAGGAAAGGTATTGGGGCGTTGAAAGACCATACCAACTTTCTTACGCAGAAAGGTAAGATTGCAGACCGGCGAAAATATATCTTCACCATCGATAACAACGCTGCCGGTTGTCTTCACATTGGGAATAAGCTCATTCATCCGGTTGAAAACCCTCAACAGGGTCGATTTACCGCAGCCCGAAGGCCCGATCACGCCGGTGATCAAATTCTCGCGTATGCCCAGATTAACGTCTTTCAGCGCGTGAAAAATCCCGTAATAAAGATTAAGATTGGAGCATTTGATCATCCGAACTTGCCTCTTATGTACTGATCCGTACGCTCGTCTTGCGGATTGGTGAAAATGCTTTCGGTCGTGCCGATCTCGATCAATTCGCCGGAAAGAAAAAACGCCGTCCGGTCCGCTACCCGCGCCGCCTGCTTGGTGTTATTGGTAACAAGAATGAACGTGTATTTATCTTTGAGCTCGAGCATGGTCGCCTCGATCTTGGCGGTTGATATCGGATCAAGACCGGAGCAGGGCTCGTCCATCATTATCACCTCGGGATTCATCGCCAGGGTGCGGGCGATGCATAGACGCTGCTGCTGGCCTCCGGAAATGGTCGACGCGGAATCTCGCAGACGATCCTTGACCTCATCCCAGAGATTCGCCGCGACCAAGGAATCTTCCACAAGCCGGTCGAGTTGAGCGCGACTGAAATGGTTGTGGGATTTCGGCCCATAGGTCAAATTCTTGTATATCGTACCGGGCAGAACGACCGGCGTGGCAAATATCAAACCGACCCGGCGCCGCAGATCATTGATCCTGACATCAAAAATATTGATCCCGTCGAGCATGATCCGACCGGTGAGGCGCGCGAGATCGATCTCATGAAGACGATTGATCGCCCGCAACAAAGAACTTTTCCCGGAATTTGCCGGGCCGATTATACCAAGTATTTCATTCTCTTCGATATCCAGATTGATATTCCTCAAGGCCTGACGGCCCGGGTAATACAGGTTCAAATTATCTACCCGGATCTTCGCTTCATCCGTCTGCATCATATTTGATATCCGCGTCATCATTCCTTTAATAGTAGCGCGCGATGAAACGATGCATCAACCGGTAGGCGGCGAAGTTAATCAGGAGAATGATAATAATCAAAACCGCGGCCGTCCCGTACGCCTTGGGCATGGAAATCCCTTCTCGGGCAAGTATGTAAAAATGCACGGCCAGGGTTCGGGTTGATGAAAATAAGGATGTCGGCAGGTTATGCGAAGATCCGGCGGTGAATATGACGGCCGCGGTTTCACCCACGGCCCGGCCGATCCCAAGTATCACCCCGGTAAGAATCCCCGGCAACGAAGCCGGCAGAACCACTTTGAATATCGTATCGAATTTGCCCACGCCGAGCGAATAACTGATCTCGCGATACGACCGTGGCACGGCCTTGATCGCTTCTTCAGTGGTGCGGATTATTGTCGGAATGATCATCACCGCCAGGGTCAGCCCACCGGAAAGAATCGACCAACCCATGCCCAGATGGATGACAAAGAAAATGAAACCGAACAAACCGAAAATGATCGAAGGCACGCCGGCCAGACAGTCGGCGCCAAAACTTATCACTCTCCTTACCGGACCGCCGCGCGTGTATTCAACGAGATACAGCGCGCTGCCCACGCCCAACGGCGTCGCGATCACGATCGCGACCAGGGCAACGAACAATGTCCCGACGATCGACGAAAAAATCCCGCCTCCTTTACCCATATCCATGGTTTTCTGGGTCAGGAAGGCGAAACTCAGTTGACCGAGGCCGTTCTTGAATACGTACCCGATTATAAAAAACAGCACGAGAACAGTAATGATTGTCATAAGCAGCAGCACGTAGTAGGCGATTTTCTGGTTGACGCGCGGTTCTATCCTAAACCCCATTATTTCCTTCCAGTAATTCTGATCGCGATAACATTTAAGATAATTATTATCAGAAACAGAAACGACCCGCAGGCGAACAGGGCGGCACGGTGATCGCCGGCCGCATAGCCCAGCTCAAGGGCGATCGTCGCGGTCAGGGTGCGAACCGAATCAAAAATCGACCCGGGTATTTTCAACGCATTGCCGGCGATCATTATCACCGCCATGGTCTCGCCGATCGCCCGGCCCATGCCCAGGATAATGCCGGCGACAATGCCCGATCGCGCCGCGGGAAAAAGCAGCATGACCACGGTCTGCCATTTGGTGGCGCCCAGTGCGTAAGAGCCCTCGCGATAAGTCTTGGGCACCGCGATCAGCGAGTCATAAGAAATGCTCACGATCGTCGGCATGATCATTATCCCCAGGACAATACTCGCGGATAGAACGGAAAAACCGGGACCGCCGAAAGATTCCCGGATGAACGGCACCAGGACCACGATGCCGATGAACCCGTACACCACCGAAGGTATTCCGGCAAGCAGCTCGATCACCGGTTTCAGGGTCTTCTGAATTGCCGACGAAGAGAATTCGGCCAGGAACACGGCGCAGGCAAGGCCGAAAGGCACGCCGAAAACAAGCGCGCCGAAAGTAACCATCAGTGAGCCGATGATCATTGAGAATATGCCGAAAAATCCCCGGGTCGGCGCCCAGTGGGCCGAGAAAAAGTTGCCGAAGCCGATCCGGAGAACCAAGGGCAAGCCCTGCTGAAAAATGAAAAAGGTAATGAGAAGTAACAAAAGTATTGCCGAACAGGCGATCAACAATAGGATTTTTTCCGCGATCTTATCTTTCATGCCGCTCAATCGCGATGAACATCTCTTGCCGGGGTCAGTCCGTTACGCATGAGAATGTCCTGGGCCTCGTCCGACAGAACATAATCAACGAATTTCTTGATATTGCCCGTCGCATCATCGCGCAATAACAGCAGAAAGGGACGGATCAGGCGATAACGGTGTATTATCATATTGGCATGGGTCGGTTTGACCTTGTTGATCGCCAGGGCCTTGACCCGCTCGTCAACCAGGCCCACGGATATGTAGCCGATTCCCTGCCGGGTGGTGGCGATGATCTCCCGAACCGCGCCGTTGGAATCCTGCACCAGACAAGCATCGCTGATCGCGATATCATTCATGACCATTTCCTCGAACGCGCCTCTGGTTCCCGACCCTTCCTCGCGCGTGACCGCGATTATTTTCCGGTTTTCGCCGCCGAGTTCTTCCCAGTTCGCGATCTTGCCGGAAAACACCGCCCGGATCTGTTCGATTGATAGATTATCGACCGGATTGTCCTTATGCACGATAATCGCAATACCGTCGATGGCGATCACGATCACCTTTAACCCGCGCTCGTCGGCCTTGAGTTCGCGCGACGACGTTCCCAGATCGCAGGTTCGGTTCAGCGTCGCCTGAATGCCCGCGGTCGAGCCGCCGCCCTGAACCGCGATTATAATATCCCGGTTCTTTGCCATGAACTCGTCGGCGAGTTTTTCGATAAACGGTTCCACTGAGGTCGAGCCGGCGGCGATGACGTCGCACTTACGGCGCGCGCATGAAATAAGCTATATGCTGATGATGGTCAATATTGCCTGCCAGCGCACGGTTTCATTATAATCAAAAAGCCATCTCAGTCAATCCTAAAAAGTCATTGATTGCGCGGAGCAAACAATATTCCTTCAGTGTCATTGCGAGGAATGGAGTGACGAAGCAATCTCAGAGATCGCTTCGCTGCGCTCGCGATGACAGCGAGCGATTGCCACGGCGACTACGCCGCCTCGCAATGACAATTGAACGTGTTCTTTTAGAAAGTGTTTGAGTAATCCGTGTGTTCTTGCTTGACATATTATCTTATTTTCTTATTATAGACCAATGAGTAAAAACATTTTCGTGCTCGACGACGAGCCTGACATTCTGGAACTGATTTCAATACATCTGCGCAAAGCGAATTTCCGCGTCAAGACTTTCGCCGAAGCCGATACATTTCTGCGCGCCCTGCGCGCCGAGTGTCCGGATCTGATCATACTCGACCTCATGCTGCCCGATGCCGACGGCATGGATATATGCCGGCATATCAAAAATAATCCCAAACTGAATTCAATCCCGATCATCATGCTCACCGCGAAGACCGATGAGACGGACCGCATCCTCGGCCTGGAACTTGGCGCCGATGATTATGTCACCAAACCGTTCTCGCCCCGGGAGCTGGTCGCGCGGGTCAAGGCGGTGCTAAGGAGAAAAACCGAGCAAGGCGAGGCAAAAACAATCAAAATCGGTGATGCAATAGTAATTGACCCGCAACGCTTTACGTTCGAGATCGAAGGCAAGCCAATCGATCTGACCTCCACTGAATTCAAAATCCTGGAAATGCTGGCCGAAAGGAAAGGATGGGTTTTTACCCGCGAACAAATACTCAACGCCTTATGGGGTCAGGACAAGGCAGTCATTGACCGCACGGTCGACGTCCACATAAAACATATCCGGGATAAGCTCGGCAAACACGGTAGGTTCATAAGAAACGTACGCGGGGTCGGTTACAAAATCGAGGAATGAAAAGAACCCTGTTCTACAAAGTATTCGGCGGGTATTTGCTGATCATTGTTCTCCTCGCGTTGCTGGTTATGATTTTCACATCCGCCCTGATCCGGGAGCACTATA
Organism: Caldifarciminota bacterium; assembly: GCA_037446995.1. GTDB lineage: Bacteria > Hydrothermota > Tepidihabitantia > SM23-42 > SM23-42 > RBG-13-43-14. The sequence goes on from JBBIHN010000002.1 coordinate 38,906, forward strand.
TCGATACCCTATCCACGGATCTGGAGAACTACAATTTTGCTTTACTGCCCGGAATAACTGACTTGACGGATCAGAGGTCATGCCGGCGGCTTGATTCCCTCATCAAAAACATCGGCGCAAAATCCGGAACCAGGATAACGGTGATCGACACGAACGGTTTCGTGCTGGCTGACTCGGAGGATGATCCGGCGACAATGGATAATCACAATAACCGGCAGGAGATCCGTGAGGCCATGATCGGGCAAACCGGCATCTCGATCCGTTTCAGCCGGACCATCAGAAAGAACATGCTCTACGTGGCGGTCCCGATCAAAAAAGACGAAGCGCTCATCGGAATTCTGCGCAGCAGTCTTTGTCTTGACGCGGTCAACGCCCTGCTCGGACGTTTATCGATCAGGATTCTACAGGCCCTTCTGATCATTGTTTTGATCGGCGGACTGATCGCGTTATTCCATGCTTCAAAGCTGGAACGACCGATCAAAGAATTGGTCAGCATGTCGCGCCGGATCGGCCAGGGTGATTTTGATGTCAATCTGTTTTTCAAAAAAAACGACGAATTCAAGGAACTTGCCGACAGCTTCAACATCATGGTCGGGCAGATCAAATCCCTGATCATCGAACTTTCAAACGAGAAAGAAGCGCTTGATACGATTATTTCATCGATCCAGGAAGGAATAATGGTTATCGACAAGAAAGGCAAAATCGTGATGTGCAATCAGAGTTTTGAAAGGATCGTCGCCAGCGCGGCGGTTACGGATAAGTTCTACTGGGAACTCATCCGCCAGCAGGAAATCAGTAAGCTTGTCCAAAACGCCCTTGCCGAGAAGAACACCCCCTTGCAGACCGAGATCGAGATCACCGGCCGCACATATATTTGCAGTGCTTCGCCGCTGAGCCGGGCAAACCAGATCATCATCACGTTTCACGATATAACCGAACTGGTCAATGCCGCGACCATGAAAAAGGAGTTCATCCTGAACATTTCCCATGAGCTGAGAACGCCTTTAACCGCGATCAAGGGATTCGTCGAAACCTTGGAGGACGAAAAGGGCAACCGGAAAGAACAATATATCGGTATCATAAAAAGGCACACTGACCGGCTGATAAATATCATCAACGATCTTCAGACTCTGTCCAGGCTCGAAGAGAGAATGGACCTGAAGATTGAAGAAGTGGATATAAGGAAAATGACCAAGAACATCGCCCGGATGTTCGAAAGCGCGTTACGGCGTAAGAGTCTTTCATTACGCCTGGATTTCGCTCCGGAATTACCCCTGCTCAAAGCTGATCCCTTCAAGCTCGAGCAGGCAATAATAAACCTCATCGATAACGCGGTCAAATACACTGAACAGGGCGAGATCGTCCTGTCGATCGAACAGAAAAACCATGATTTCATAATTAAAGTCGTCGACACCGGCATCGGCATTTCCGAAGAACATATTCCCCGTATTTTTGAGCGATTCTACGTTGTCGACCAGTCTCGTTCCCGTAAATTAGGCGGCACCGGTCTTGGCTTATCCATTGTCAAACACATTATCCAGGCCCACGGAGGCAATATCAGCGTTCAAAGCATTGTCAACCAAGGGACAACCTTCATCATTACATTGCCTCGGCAGGCAAAGTAATGTGTTCTTAACCAAAAATTAATAATTCCTTAATCATTAACTAACTCCTCGATACCATTATTATTCACAATATAAAAAAGGAGGTTTGATGAAACGGTCTATTATCATGGTTATGCTCGGCGCCGCGGCTTTGTCTTTTGCCGACGCTCCGATCTACGGTTACTTCTGGCTTCGGTACACCTATGAAAATCCATCTCAACCCGAAGACGTAACCAGCAACGCCAACTACTTCTCGATCGAGCGGGGATATATACGCTGGAAAACCAGTACCAGTCCGGTATCAGTCAGCGGCACGATCGATGTTTCCCAGGCAAGCAAGGCGACCAACAAATCCGACTGGAACGTTCGATTGAAATATGCTCAGGCTGACTGGACATTGCCCCATGTAGGCGATTACCTGCCCGATGCCAAATTGATACTCGGTCTGCAAAAGGTGTACTTTGGCTATGTTGACCGATGGGAATATCCGGTTCTGGAAAAAGCGCTCGAGGATGCAGAGAAGAAAATGAACAGCGCCGATCTCGGCGTTTCATTCCATACGCTATTGCCGGGTGGTTACGGCGAGGCGTCGGGCCAGATCTTTAACGGCACCGGTTATTCATCGGTCACGGAAAACAATGCATACAAAGCCGCGTGCGGCAATTTGTCGATTTTGCCGATCGCCGGTATTATGCTCAAGGGATCATACTGGATGTCAAAAAAACCGGTCGGCGATACGATAATCACGCAAGTGGATGAGATCCGTTATGCCGGGGTCATCCAGTTCAGAAAAGGACCGGTCACAATCGCCGGCGAGTACCTCGGTTCAACGGATGATGATGTCAAGGGCATGGGCTATACGGGTTTTGCCGAATTCAGCATCAATAAAGCATTCAGCCTGCTCGGCCGCTATGATTATTGGGATGGGAACACCGAGCTCGAAAGCAACGCCCACAATCGGGTAATCGCCGGCGTAAACTGGAAAGTAGCCAAAGTCCTTTTGACCCAATTGAATTATCAACTGACTCAATACGAAAACGAAGAACGCGATCCGTCCGACAAGATTATGCTGCAATTCAAGTATTCTTATTAAAATAAGGAGAAAGAAATGAAAAAAATGCTATTGATTGGCCTGCTTTTGTCAGTATGCGTCTTTGCTCAACAACTTACTATCCAGGGATCGACGACCGTGCTGCCGATCGCCCAGGCCACGGCCGAGGCTTTCATGGATGATAATCCGGCCGCGGACATCACGGTGCGCGGCGGCGGTTCGGGAACCGGCATTGCCGCTTTGATTGACCGCTCGACCGACATTGCCAGCTCGTCAAGGCCGATGAAAACTAAAGAAATCGCCAAAGCGCGCGAAAACGGCGTTAACCCGGTCGCCAATATCATCGCAATGGATGGTATCGCCGTCATTGTCAACAAAGGCAATGCGATCAGTCAAATATCGGCGGAAGATCTGAAGAAAATATATGTCGGCGAGATCAAACGATGGGATCAGTTAGGCGGCGGCGGTACGATCGTAATCATATCCCGTGATGCCGCTTCGGGTACGTTTGAAGCCTTCAATGAACTGGCATTGCACGGCGCTAAACTTACCGACGCCGCGCTCATGCTGGCGTCAAATCTGGAAGTCGCCCGAACCGTCGCTCAAACACCAGGCGCCATCGGCTATGTCGGGCTCGGTTATGTATCGGATGATATTAAAGCCCTGAAGGTCGACGGAATCTTGCCTTCGCCGGAAACAATCAATAATGGAACGTATGCCCTGGCGCGGCCCATCTTCATGTATACGGACGGTAAACCCAAAGGGTTGGCCGGGAAGTATTTTGATTTCGTCTTCTCGAAAACCGGACAGGAAATAGTCGAAGAAACCGGTTTTGTGCCGGTGAAATAGATAGATGTAGATCTCGCCAGTGACTATGGTCGGGATATAGAGTGAGATTAAAAAGAAATACAAAAGAGTTTATCATAAAATCGATCTTGCTCTTTTGCGCTTTGAGCTCGCTGGTCTTTTTAGGCGGCATTATCATCGTACTATTCACCCAGGGTGTGCCGATCTTCGGTCAAATCGGTTTTGCCAAGTTTCTCTTCGGTACAGGATGGTATCCTACACACGAGTTTCCCGAATTCGGCATTCTGTCGATGATATACGGCTCTTTTATCATAACTTTCGGCGCCCTGATCTTTGCCGCGCCGCTGGGAATTCTTACTGCGCTCTATATCGCGGAACTTGCTCCTTTCTGGCTTAAAGAAACATTGAAACCGATTATCGAACTGCTTGCTGGCATACCTTCAGTGGTCTACGGCCTTTTCGGCGCGCTCCTGGTCGCGCCGTTCGTCCAGAGACTATTTGGTTTGCCGGTCGGACTCACCGCCTTTTCAGCCGCGATCGTGCTTGGCATAATGATATTGCCGACCGTAACCAGCATTGTCGAAGACGCCTTGTCTTCCATACCCAATGAATACCGCGAGGCATCGCTGGCAATCGGCGCAACTAAATGGGAAACCATGACCAGAATTACCCTTCCGGCAGCAGCCTCCGGAATATCGACCGCTCTGATACTCAGTATCGGCCGGGCGATCGGTGAGACCATGGCGATATTGATGGTCGCCGGCGGTTCGCCGCGCATTGATTTCTCGCTCTTTAAGCCGGTACGCGCCATGACCTCAACCATTGCCGCGGAAATGGCGGAAACGGTGATGGGCAGTATTCATTATCACGCCCTATTCGGTGTAGCGATTGTCTTGTTCATTATGACGCTGGCATTCAATTTGATCGCCGAGCGCATATCATACCGTTTTCACAAGAGATTCACCGCGACCCGATAAGAACATGAACACGACCTATGAAGAAACGTGCGGCTTGCCTGAGATAAAAAGCAATTTAAGTCGGCGCCGGCTCGTTCAGAAAATCGGTATCACGATACTGGTACTGTCCCTCATTATTTCTGTTTTCCTTCTTTTCATCATTATCCTTTTTGTCGCGATCCGGGGCGCCGGCGTGCTCTCCTGGGAGTTCATCAGCGCAATGCCCCGCAAGGCAATGACCCAGGGCGGGATCCTTCCGGCAATACTCGGCACCTTCTACCTGTCGCTGGGCGCGGTCGTTTTCGCGCTACCCTTGGGTATTCTGGCGGCGATATATCTGAACGAATACGCCGCCGATAACATTCTGTTGAGAGTAATCCGCATGGGCATCAACAATCTGGCCGGCGTGCCTTCAATTGTCTTCGGTCTTTTTGGACTTGCTGTCTTTGTCAAATTCTTCGGCTTTGGCGTGTCAATACTTTCCGGCTCGTTGACCCTGGCGATCATGATATTGCCGGTAATAATCAGCACGACGCTTGAGTCGCTCCGGGCTTTGCCTGATTCATTTCGCGAAGCTTCCTACGGTATCGGCGCTTCAAAATGGCAGACAATAAAGGGAATAATACTACCGACCGCCCTGCCCGGGATCCTGACCGGCACCATTCTCGGTATTGGCCGCGCCGCCGGCGAGACGGCTCCGATACTATTCACCGCGGCGACTTTCTTCTCGCGGAAATTACCGAGTTCGATAATGCATCAAGTCCAGGCGCTTCCTTATCACATATATGCGTTGATGACCGAAGGCACGCATCTAAAAGCCCAGGTGCCGATCGCCTACGGCACGGCGCTGGTGCTGCTCATGCTCGTACTGGGACTGGATCTGATTGCGATTGTCATCCGCATCCGCTCAAGGAAAAAGAAGTTATGGTGAAGGGCAACGACTTACAACAACCAGAGATGAAAAACGATTTGAATTTCAAAGTCGATTCGGCATTGATAAGTAAATCCGCGGTCGACAGTAAATGTGCGCGCATCACGATCGAAGACTTGCACCTTCATTTCGGCAAGAACCATGTATTGCAGGGGCTGACTTTTCAGATAAAATGCAATTGTATCACCGCGATCATCGGGCCTTCAGGCTGCGGCAAATCAACTTTCATCCGCTGTATCAACCGCATGAACGACATAATTCCCGGCACACGGATAGCCGGCAGCATATTCCTGGACAATATGAACATTTACGACCCGCGACATGATCCCTGCGACCTGCGTAAGAAGATCGGCATGGTATTTCAAAAACCCAATCCATTCCCGAAATCGATATATGAAAATCTTGCTTTCGGCTTGAGGATTCACGGCATGACAAACAAACACATGATCGAGAACCGGGTTATTTATGCGCTAAAATCAGCCGCGCTCTGGGACGAGGTCAAGGACCGGCTGCACGAATCAGCCTTTTCCCTGTCCGGAGGCCAGCAGCAGCGTCTATGCATTGCCCGGGCCCTGGCGATAGAGCCAGAGGTGATACTATTTGACGAACCATGCTCGGCGCTTGACCCGATCTCGACCGCAAAGATCGAGAACCTGATGGTAAGCCTTAAAGAAAAATATACGATCGTGGTCGTCACCCATAATCTCCAGCAAGCGGCGCGGATTTCCGATGACACCGGATTCCTTTATCTCGGCCGTCTGGTCGAGTTTTGCGGAACCAAGCAATTGTTCACCGCGCCTAAGGATAAATTGACTGAGAACTACATCACCGGTCGTTTCGGTTAATGATACTGAAGGCTCATCGTGATTGAAAACCAGGTCAACGAACTAAAGGCCAAGATTATCGAATACTCTTCACTCGCGGAAAAGATGGTCGCCAAAAGTATTAAGGGACTGGTTGAAAATAAGAGCCAGTTACTAATCAGCTTGATCGAGAATGATGAACCGGTCGCAAATGATTATGAAATAGAAATCGATGAAAGGTGCATTACCATGATCGTGAAGTATCAGCCGACCGCCAAAGACCTGCGCACAATCCTTATGATACTTAAAATGAATAATGACCTTGAGAGAATCGCGGACCACGCGGTGAACATCGCTCAGCGCGCCCTGATGCTGATCGAACAGCCGGCGACAAAACCTTTCACCGATATTCCCGAAATGGCGCGCCAGGTAACGGGCATGCTTGGCGACAGTATTGACGCCTTTATCCAGGAAGACAGCCGGCTGGCGCGCAGGGTATGCGAAAACGACCGCGTAGTCGACGCGATGCGCGACAAAATCGTCCGCGAACTGCTGAATTACATGATCATTGATACGGACCGGATCGAACGCGGGTTGGGATTGATCAACGTGTGCAAAAATCTGGAGCGCATCGCCGACCTCAGCACCAATATCGGCGAAGAGGTTATTTATCTAGTCGATGCCAAAGTCATAAAACACCATCAGGAAAATAATACCTAAACTTTTCCGCGTTTGACAGCCACCAGTTTGCATCTGCTTTAATCCGTGTCAACTGTGTTACGGCTTGACTAAGTGTAGATTTTCGCTATCATATTGCCAAGGAGGTCTCTTAATCATGGCCAAAGACGATAAAGACAAGGTACTTAATGTAGCAATCTGTCAAATTGAGAAACAGTTCGGCAAGGGCTCGGTGATGAAACTGGGCGATAAAAGCACCCGGGTGGATATCGATTTCATACCGACCGGATCGCTCGGTCTGGACGCCGCTCTGGGTATCGGCGGTTTCCCCCGGGGCCGGGTCGTGGAGATATACGGACCCGAGGCCAGCGGCAAGACCACGCTTGCCCTGGAAGCGGTTGCTCAGGCGCAAAAGGACGGCGGGAACGCGATATTCATCGATGCCGAACATGCCTTTGATCCTAATTACGCCGAAGCCCTCGGAATAAACCTGAGCGAGCTTCTGATCTCCCAGCCCGATACCGGCGAACAGGCGCTTGAGATCGCCGAGATCCTGACCCGTTCCGGCGGCGTTGATATTGTTGTGGTCGATTCGGTCGCGGCATTGGTTCCCAAGGCCGAGATCGCCGGTGAAATGGGCGATCTTCAGGTCGGACTGATTGCCCGCCTGATGTCCCAGGCCCTGCGTAAACTGACCAGCGTGATCAGCAAATCGCATACCTGCGCGGTATTCATCAATCAAATACGGCACAAGATCGGCGTGATGTACGGTTCGCCCGAAACCACGCCGGGCGGTCTGGCATTGAAATTTCACGCCTCAGTGCGCTGTGATATAAGAAAGATCGCGACCATTAAAAAGGGTGAAGAAATCATCGGCTCGCGCACCAAGGTCAAAGTTGTCAAAAACAAACTCGCCCCGCCTTTCCGTCAGGTCGAATTCGACATCATTTACGGACAGGGAATATCCAAGCTCGGCGAGATCGTGGATATCGGCGTCGATAAAAACATAATCCAGAAAGCCGGCGCATGGTATTCGTACGGTGAAGACCGGATCGGCCAGGGAAGGGACGCGGTGATCGAATTTCTGAACTCGAACAAGGATATTCTGGCTAAGATCGAGAAAAAACTGCGCGCCGAACTCAATATCCCGGAACTGAAAAGAGTTGAAGATAACAAAGATCGTCCAGCAAAGAAAGAATAAGAAGCGTTTTTCAATATATGTCGATGATGAATACCACATGGGAATAAGCGATGAAGTTCTGATAAAGCACGATCTTAAAGTGGACGATGTAATATCCTGGGACATGATCGATAATATCCTGTCCCAGGAAGAGAAATTTAATATCAAGAACCGTATGTTGAGAATTTTACGACATAGAATGAGGACATCCTTCGAGCTCAAACAGCGTTTTATGCGCGACGGCTACGATCACAAACTCATCGATCAAGCGCTTGAAGAACTGGCACAAGAAGAAATCCTGAATAATGACCGGTTGATCAAGGCGTTCATAGCTGATAATACAAATATCAATCCTCGCGGCAACCGTCACATATTGTTCGAGCTTAAGAAAAAGGGCATTCCTGAAAAAAAGATAAAAGAGATGCTCGCGGAACGCGATGAAAAGGAGCTGTGCCTTGATTATTTCAACCGAAAGATGAAAATACGTAGCCTGCAGAACCCCAGGGAACGCGGCAAGGCGATCAAACACCTGATCGGCCGCGGTTTTACCTCGTCAATAGTCTTTGAACTAATAGATCAGCTAAGCAAAAATGAACAGTGATCAAATAAGACAGAGTTTTCTGGATTTCTTCAAGAATAAAGACCATACGATAGTCAGTTCGATGTCGCTTATTCCGCGCGACGACCCGAGCCTGCTTTTTACCAGCGCCGGCATGGTCCAGTTCAAGCCGCTATGGACCGGTTCGATCCCCCTGCCGTATCGCCGGGCCGCCTCGACCCAGAAGTGTTTTCGCACGTCCGATCTGGATAATGTCGGCCGGACCCGGCGTCATTTGACGTTCTTTGAAATGCTCGGCAATTTCTCGTTCGGCGATTATTTCAAGGAAGAGGCGATCGCCTGGGCCTGGGAATATTTTATTGACGTCCTGGGCATCGATAAGAAAAGATTATCCGTTTCGGTCTTTGAAGATGATGATGAGGCGTATAATATCTGGCATAAAAAGATCGGATTAAGCACGGATATTATTTTTCGACTGGGCGCGGAAAGCAATTTCTGGGGTCCAGCCGGAAATTCCGGACCGTGCGGGCCCTGTTCCGAGATATTCTATGATCTGGGCGAGAAATTCGGCTGCGGCAAAAAGGACTGCGGTCCGGACTGCGATTGCGACCGATTCCCTGAGGTCTGGAATCTCGTTTTCCCCCAGTTTGATCAGACCGTGTCCGGTGAAAGAAAACCGCTGAAGACCCGCGGTATTGATACGGGCATGGGCCTGGAGCGACTCGTCGCGGTCCTGCAGAACAAGGATTCCAATTTTCAAACCGACATGTTCTCTCCGATCATCGAAGAGATCTGCCGCATCAAAAACATCGATTACGGAAAAAATAAAGATAATGATATCTCTGTCCACGTGATCGCCGATCACATCCGGGCGCTGGTTTTCGCGATCGGCGACGGCATTGTCCCGTCCAACGAAGAGCGCGGTTATGTGCTGCGCCGCATACTGCGGCGCGCGGTGCGCCTGAGCCGCAATCTGGGCGAAGCTGACGCGTTCCTTTATAAACTCGCGCCTCTGGTGGTCAAAATGTACATGAAGGCCTTTCCCGAGCTTGAAACGCGCCGGGAGGAAATAACCCTGGTGATCAAATCCGAGGAAGACCGCTTCATCGCCACGCTGGAAAAAGGCCTGGCGCAATTCGAGGATATCAGCCGCAAAAATCAGGATATCTCGGCCGAGGATGCGTTCAAATTATACGATACGTTCGGCTTCCCGATCGAGCTCACCAATGAGATCGCCCGTGAAAAAGGGTTGAAAGTTGACGATACCGGTTTTCTCCAAATGCTCGAACAGGCCAGAGAGGTCTCCAAGACCAAAGCCAAGTTCATTCCCAAGGGCGAATGGAAAATAGTGCAGGAAGACAGCGGCGTTTTTGTCGGCTATGACAAGAGCGAGATCGAAACCGAAATCCTGCGCTACAATGCTTATGATAATATCATTGAGATCGTGCTCGCCGAATCGCCTTTCTATGCCGAGGCCGGCGGCCAGATCGGCGATCAGGGCGAATTGATCGGGCAGAACTATATGCTCAAAGTTCAGGATACTTACTGGCTGCAGGGCATGATCGTCTGCCATTGCGAGATCATCAAAGGGAAATTCGTTCCCGGGCCGGTCGTTGCCAGTGTTGACCTGCCGATGCGAAAGGAAAGCGCCCGCGCCCATACTTCAACCCATCTCCTGCACGCCGCGCTTCGCAAGACTCTGGGTGAACATGCCCGTCAGGAAGGATCCTTCGTTGAACCGGGACGTTTTCGTTTCGATTTCACTCATTTCAAACCGCTCAACGAAGACGAGATCCTGGCGATCGAAAACCTGGTCAACGAGAAGATCATGGCCGCGATGCCGGTGAAAAAATTCTTCACCACGCTTGATCAAGCCAAAAAGCTCGGCGCCATGGCGATATTTGGCGAGAAATACGGCAATGAGGTTAGGGTAGTACAGATCGACGATTTTTCGATCGAATTGTGCGGCGCCATTCATCTGGATAACACGGGCGAGATCGGTATGTTTAAAATAATTTCTCAGGAGGCGGCCGCGGCCGGGATCAGACGGATCGAAGCGCTGGTCGGCATGAAACTCTTCAACTATCTGCGCAGCAACAGCGAAATCCTTAAGGAATTGTCACGGCTGGTCGGCAGCGCGGACAAAGACCTGATCAAGTGGGTGAGTGAAACTCAGCAGCAATTCCGCCGCATTGAAAAGGATTATGAAGATGCGCTCAACGAGCTTGCCCGCACCGAGGCAATGGTCTTGCTGGCAAAATTATATCAGGAGAAGAGCAATTTTATAAGCCAGGAACTGAAGAATTACGGGACCAAGGGCATGCGCATGGTCGCCGACATGATCCGAGAAAAAGCCGGTGACGCGGTTGGTTTTTTATATGAAAACGTAAATGACCGCGTAAATTATCTGATCTTTGTCGGCGATAACAAGACAAAAGTTTTACCGGCGATCAAACTCATTAAGGAGGTCAGTAAAGTTCTTGGCGGAGGGGGCGGCGGCAAACCCCATCTGGCCGAAGGCGGCGGCGGCGCCCCGGCAAAGGTCCAAGCCGCGATCGTTCATCTCAAAGAAATCATCAGCTGAAATTCAGCATCTCTTGACCTGTTCCACAAATGGTAGGTTTTAGGCTTTGAAAAAGCATGCTCAACTACTTGTCCTTAATATATTAGAAGTAAAATAAACTATTGTGATCATTATTTCATCATTTTGTCAATTGACAAAACGGCAAGCCGACAGACGGACAAAATTGCTTATATTGAAACCGGGTTGATTCCTAATTAAACCACACGACTTTTGTAAATTCAATGAGAAGATAAATTTTGGGCGAAGCAAGGCTCATCTGAGCCACGGATATTACTTAAGCCACCCGGCTCGTTGAACAACGGCAATCCTGGGGTGGCGCCATAAATGTTGATTTATTGATACTTATCACGATGATCTCCTTTTTTCTCCTTTAAGAGCAATTCGGGCGAATATGAGCCAATGAGCCCAAA
>JBBIHN010000003.1:0-30479 GCA_037446995.1 Caldifarciminota bacterium
CAATGAGAAGATAAATTTTGGGCGAAGCAAGGCTCATCTGAGCCACGGATATTACCTGAGCCACCCGGCTCGTTGAACAACGGCAATCCTGGGGTGGCGCCATAAATGTTGATTTATTGATACTTATCACGATGAGCTCCTTTTTTCTCCTTTAAGAGCAATTCGGGCGAATATGAGCCTATGAGCCCAAATCTTATCTCCTTTGAAAAACGCAAAAGTCGTGTAAGAAGTTGTACTTGATTTATGGGAATTTGTTCATAGAAGGCGCACAGTCTTCTTGACAAACGTCGTTTTTCGTTGCATAATAACATCGGTGGCATGTCGGTTTTTTCAAAGTGGCAAAAACCATATTTAAGGCTCGATCAGGATTCCTGATCGCTTACTATAATAAACAATAAACGCCGAGGTCTGGTCGGCAATGGAGGTTGGTCTGAACAAAACTGAAGACATAAAAGCATTGATAGTTGACAATATCCTGGAGCGGGTTGTGTATCATGCTCCGGATCTGAAGATCATCTGGGCGAATCAATCCGCGGTCCGTTCGGTGAGTTCATCGTTGGGCGAGATCACAGGCCAGTATTGTTATGAGGTTTGGCAGAAACGGCAGCAGCCTTGCGAAAAATGTCCGGTGCTCAACGCCTTGACCAGCGGCAAGACCGAGACCGGCGAGGTGAGAACTCCGGAGGGCGTTATCTGGCGCCTGATGGCGTACCCGATTAAGGATGAAAACGGGAAAGTCATTGGGATCGCTGAGGTTGGCTACGATATCACGGTTATCCGCAAGGCGGAAGAGGTGCTGGTCGAGAGCGAAGCCCGGTATCAGGCGCTTTTTGAACGCGGCCTGCATTGTATCTATGTGCATGATCTGCAGGGTAATTTCCTGGACGCCAACGGGGCGGCATTGAAGTTGACCGGCTATACGCGCGAGGAATTGTCCACGATCAGGATTTCCGATCTGATCAGCGAAGATCAACTGGCGCTTGCCCGGCAGATCACAGCCGAGATCGTCCAGAAAGGAGCCGTGAGTACGCCCACCGAATACCGGTTGAAGCACAAAGACGGAACCTATGTCTGGGTCGAAACCGAAGCGACCCTGCTGACCCGCGAAGGAAAGCCATACGCAATACAGGGGATTGCCAGGGATATAACCGAGCGCAAGCAGCAGGAAAAGCTCCAGTATTCGATATACCGCATCGCCGACGCTGCGCATCAGGCCGAAAAACTCGACGATCTGTTTGTTTCGATACACAATATTATCAGTTATCTTATGCCGGCAAAGAATTTCTATATTGCCCTTTACGATAGAACGCTCGACCAGATTAGTTTTCCTTATTTCGTCGATCAGTTAGAGGACAAGCCAGGCGTGCGCAGATCGGGCAGGGGGTTGACCGAATACGTGATCCGTACCGGTAAGCCGTTGCTGGCTTCCAAAGAAATGATGGACGAACTCGTTCAGGAAGGAGAGATCGAGATCATCGGGCGGAACTCGGTCGACTGGCTGGGCGTGCCCTTGGTAACCAAAACAGGGACTATCGGCGTTTTGGCGCTTCAGAGTTATGAGGATAAGGTGAGGTTCACCAGTAAAAATGTTTTTATTCTCAGATTCGTATCCGAACAGATAGCAATGTCAATCGAAAGAAAAATGGCCGAGGATGCCCTGGCGGAAAGCGAGCGCAAATACAAATCGATCACCGAGAATGTCCATGTCGGCATTTACCGGAACACCGCTGATCCTGAAGGGAGATTCATTGAGATCAACCCGGCAATCGTTCGTATTTTGGGTTATCAGAACCGGAATGAGCTGATGAAGACCAGAGTCATCGACCATTACTGCAATCCCGAAGATCGCTCCCATATGCGTGAGAAGCTGATTCGGCAAGGCGCCATCAAGGACGAGGAGTTGTTTTTGAGACGGAAGGACGGCGGAACTTTTATCGCATCCGTATCCGCGATCGGCGTCAAAGATGACAACGGCAGTATTGTTTACTACGACGGCGTACTGGAAGACATAACCGAACGCAGGAACGCCGAACAGAAACTCAGAGAAAGTTATGAAAAACTAAGACGGGTGCTTAACGGCACGGTACATGCCCTGGCCTCGACCACGGAAAAGAGGGATCCTTATACGGCCGGCCATCAACAGCGGGTGGCGCAGCTCGCCTGCGCGATTGCTCAAGAAATGAGCATGTCGGTGAGCGATATCGAGGGTATCCGGGTTGCCGGGATCGTTCACGATATAGGCAAGATCTATGTTGCCGCCGAAATACTGAACAAACCCATTACTCTGAAGGATATAGAAATGGAATTGATCAAGACCCATTGTCAGGCCGGCTATGAAATATTGAGAACGGTTGATTTCCCGTGGCCGGTCGCCGAAACCGTGCTGCAGCATCACGAAAAGATGGATGGCTCGGGTTATCCGCGCGGCCTTAAGAGCAATGCGATTATGATGAGCGCCCGTATCCTGGCGGTTGCCGATGTTGTCGAGGCGATGGTTTCCCACCGGCCGTATCGTTCCGCGCTCAGTATGGAAGAAGCCATTGACGAGATCACGGAAAACCGTAACCGTCTTTACGATACCGCCGTGGTCGACGCCTGTATCCGGGTATTCAACAAGGGATTTCAGTTCAAATAAGCCGGGAACCGGCGACGCGAAACTCGATATGAACCGATTCGACAGTCAAAGCCGTCACGCGCAGCGATTCAGGTCAAGGCTTTTTGCCTTTCGCTCCGTAGCCCGGCGGAAATTGCTGTTGTCATTGTCGATCACTGTTTTGGTGATGATACTCGAACTGGTCGGCGGCGTGTTGACGAACAGTATTGCTTTGATCAGCGACGCCGGTCACATGTTTACCCACGCGCTGGCGATATCAATTAGCCTCGCGGCCGTGATTATCGCCCGGAAACCGCCCTGTCATCATCGGACCTTTGGCTTGTACCGGGCAGAAATACTGGCGGCATTCATCAACGGTATATTTCTTCTGCTGGTTGTGCTCGTCATCCTGGTCGAAGCGGCGCATCGTATTCTTGCTCCCAGGGAAGTTATGTCAACGAGTATGCTCTTGATCGGCTTGATCGGTCTGAGTGTTAACGTTGTGAGCATGCTGATCTTGCACGGCGCGCATAAATATGATCTCAATATCAAGGGCGTGTTCTATCATATGAGCGCGGACGCGATATCCTCGGTCGGAATTGTCCTCGGCGCGATCGTCATTCATTATACCGGTTGGAATGTCCTGGATCCCTTGATCAGCGTCGGGATATCGGTTCTGATACTTGCTTGGGCCTGGGGCATATTGCGCGAATCGGGCAAGATCCTTTTGGAAATGGCGCCGGCCGGACTTGATATCGACTCGATCGCCGAGGATCTGAAGAAGAAATTTCCCGAGATCCGCGAAATTTACGGTATCCATCTTTGGACGATAAGCGCCAACATGCATGTCTTCTCGGCCCACCTCACTTTTAACGATACGGTCAAAGTCTGCGCAGATCATCATGAGTTGATCGAGAACATGAGTGACTTTCTTGCCGAAAAACACGGCATTGTCGAATCAACAATCCAGATCAACGACCGCGCGCCGACATGCCGGGTGCAGGTATCATGACACTGAAGCAGTCGCGCTTGCCGCTTAAGACATTACCTGCTGCATGCCACGGCCGACAAAACTATCGTGACCTGGCTTACCGGTCACGGATTGAAAAGCCCGGACCGGATAGCATCTTTGTCTGACCGTAAAAGCAAAGGCAAATGAACCGGGCCGAAAAAATAATAATTCGCGATGCGGAAAAAAACGATGCCCCGGTAGTTATCAATTTGGTCAAAGAACTCGGTTATGATATCTCCCTTGAACATATCCATAAGAGAATAGCGCGCTTCAGCAAAAAGACGAATGACCGGATCATGGTTGCCGAACTCGAAGACGAAGTGGTCGGGTTGTTAAGTCTTCATATCGTACCCTTGCTGCACCGGGAAAAAGATCTTTGCCGGATAACCGCTCTGATCGTAAAGGGCACGCATCGGCGCAAGTATATCGGCCGGCGCTTGCTGGAAATGGCCGAGGTTTATGCCCGGGCAAACGACTGCGGCTTGATCGAGATCACGAGCGGCGTCATTCGCGACGAGGCGCACGCGTTCTACGTCCGTCTCGGCTATGAAGAGAGATCAAAACGGTTTGTTAAAGAATTAGACGGGAGCACGGGTGAAAAAGTGTAAGCGCTTTTTTCGCGCTGCGCCCTCTTGTTCGCCGATTACTGCTTACCGATTACCGAGTACTGTTATTACTGAGATGCGAAAAAGATTCCAGTGAGATTTCTGACTTTTTTAGAAATCTTTATGTTACCCCTTGACAAAGTTTGTTTTTTTTTGTATAATGTCACGATGTTGACTTTTCAAACCAATACCTCATATGCGGCAACATCCCTTTTGAGCGTCAAAGGGCTCAAGAGGCATAACCATTTTAACCATTACTGGTATTGGCACTTCCGGACCCAGGGGTCATCGGGTTCGGAAGTGCATTAATCCATCTTTTTTCCAAAAAACATCACTAAAAAGGCGTAAAAAAGAAAAAAAGATTGCTTCACCCTTTGTTGAATCATTGTGACAGATTGGATTCCCCGGTTTCCACCTAAGGCGGGCTGGAAAGCCGGGGAATGACAGAGAGGAACAATTAGGGAATAACATAGGGCGAAGCATGACAAATGGATGAAAAATACCAGGAGGTGTGTTTGGAAAAACTAAGTTTGGTGATACCCAAAGGCAGTATATACGAGAGCACGATCGCTCTGCTGCGCGATTCGGGCATCCAGATGAAAATGAACGAGCGCACTTACCGGCCCATGGTCAGCGATGACGAACTCGAGATCAAGATCATGCGGCCTCAGAACATACCGGAACTGATCGAACTCGGCTCGCATGACGCCGGCTTTACCGGTAATGATTGGATCGTCGAGACCGGAGTTGACGTGGTTACGGTCATGCAACTCGGTCTTGATCCGGTACGGATAATCGCCGCAATCCCGGAGACGATGAACGAAAAAGGTCTTAAGCAACGCCGGATCGTGGTCGCGTCTGAATACGAGAATATCAGCCGGAAATTCCTCGACGAAAAGGGTTTTGACTATGTATTCCTGCGCACTTACGGCGCGACCGAAGTTTTTCCGCCGGACGACGCTGATATGATAATCGATAATACCAGTACCGGCCGTACATTACGCGAGCATAAGTTAAAGGTCTACGCCGAACTTTTGAATTCTTCGACCTGTTTTATCGCCAACAAAAAAACCAGCCAGGACGCCAAGAAGGCCGAAAAACTCGAGGAATTGCGAACCCTGTTCAAGTCCGTGCTTGATGCCCGAAGCCGGGTCATGCTCGAGATGAATATTCCAGAGGACAAATTCAACGCGATAATACCGGCATTACCGTGTATGCGCGCGCCGACCGTGGCCGCGCTCCACGCGGAACAGGGTTATGCGGTCAAGATCGCGGTAAACAAGGATGAAGTGGCGAAACTGATACCGAAACTTAAAAGACTCGGCGCGACCGACATCCTCGAGTATGAATTGCGTAAGGTGGTGCCATGAACCTGATCAAAGAATCGGTATTGCGTTTGAACGAATACAAAGTCGCCCAGAAAGGCGCCCGGATAAAACTGAATCAAAATGAGTCGCCATACGGCGTCCCCGAGGAATTACGCGCGCAGATTATCGACCGCCTGAACCGGCAGGACTGGAATCGTTACCCGGCGCTTGAACCCGAGGCATTGATCAACTCGATCGGCCGGTATTGTCAGTTCCCGGCGCCGGGCATTATGGCTGGCAACGGCTCAAATGAGATAATCCAGGCGATCATGCTTGCTTCATGCAATACTACGGACAAGGTCGCGGTCGTAACGCCGGGATTTTCGATTTATCCCAGGGTCGGAGCGACGATCGGAGCCAATGTGATCGCGGTACCGCTTGATCGGGATTTTCAATTTGATGCCCCGGCGTTGATCGCCGCGGCTTTGGATGCTCGGTTGATGATATTTGCCACGCCCAATAATCCGACCGGCACGGTGATCGATGCGACATTGATCGAGGAAATCCTTAGCCGTTTCAGGGGTATGCTGGTCGTTGACGAAGCTTATTTTGAATTTTCCCGCATCAGCGTTCAGAATTTGATCAAGAAATACCCGAATCTGGTGATCATCCGCACCATGTCCAAGGCGTTCAGCATGGCCGGTTTGAGGCTTGGTTATATGCTCGGTCAGCCGGACATTGTCAAAGCAGTGAACCTTGCCCGACTGCCTTTCTCGATCGATGTTTTCACCCAGATCGCGGGCGAGGTGTTGATGGAGAATGTTGAGTCAGTCGCCAAGCATGTTGATGAGATCATCAGTGAACGTGAACGAGTATTTCTGGAACTCGATATTATCGAGGGGGTTAACCCGATACCGTCATCGGCTAATTTCATACTATTTGAAATTGAAAACTGTCGCGGTATGGAAGTCTATGAAGAGCTGCTCAACGCGGGCATTCTGGTGCGGGTGTTCAATGATCATCGACTGAAAAACTATCTGCGGGTTACGATCGGAACCCCCGGGGAAAATGATTCATTTCTTGAACGATTCAAGATGGTAATGTCGGGGAAAAGAGGTCGAAAATGCGAATCGCGAGCATAAAGCGTAAAACCAAAGAGACCGATATCAAAATAACCTGTAATATTGACGGCCGCGGCGCGAGCCGCGTCGAATCTCCAGTCGGATTTTTCGGCCATATGCTCGATTCGTTCTGCCGTCACGGGCTTTTTGACATGAATGCCCGGATCAAAGGCGATATACATGTAGACCAGCATCATCTGATCGAAGATACCGGCATTGTGCTTGGCCAGGTCTTTGACCGGGCGCTGGGTAAAAAATCAGGCATTAACCGCGCCGGCTTTTTTATCTTTCCGATGGACGAAGCCCGGGCAATGGTCGCGCTGGATATATCCGGACGTCCTTATCTTAAATTCAAGACCCGGTTCAGAAGCCGCCGGCTCGGTGATATGGATGCATTTCTGGTCAAGGATTTTCTCGCCGCCTTCGTGAACAACGTGAAAATGAGCCTGCATGTCGAGGTCAGCGGCCGATCCGACCATCATAAGATCGAAGCCTTGTTCAAAGCGCTGGGCCGGGCGATGAAACAAGCATGCGAGATCGACAAGCGGATGAAAGGCAGAGTATTAAGCACCAAGGGGATTTTATGATGGAAGTTTTTAGACCCCCGTCTTTATCCTCCCCCTCGAGGGGGAGGGATAGGGAGGGGGGTGGAGAGGATTTGAAAAATGATCGGGATTATCGATTACGGCGCCGGTAATCTGGGGTCAGTGCTCAAGGCATTTTCGAGCATTGGCGCTGGTTGTCGGGTGCTGCAAAAAGCGGAAAAAACCGATACGCTTAAACGGCTTGTACTGCCCGGCGTCGGTGCGTTCTGTTGTTGCATTGATAATCTGAAAAGCAACGGGTTTGATGAGATGGTTTTTGACTGGTTGCGCCGGGGAAGACCCTATCTGGGCATTTGTCTGGGTATGCAGGTTCTGTTCGAAGGCAGTGAAGAATCACCGGCGGCAAAAGGTTTCGGGATTTTCCGGGGAAAGGCAATACGTTTTTGCCAGAACAAAGTGCCGCAAATGGGCTGGAATCGGGTAAAGCGTGCCGGTTGGTCAAAATTGATGTATGATATTGCCGATAATTCGTTTTTCTACTTTTTGCACGCCTATTATGTGCCTTTGCCGGGCAGCGGAACCGCCACCGGCATCAGCGATTACGGCGTCGAATACACGTCGGTGATTGAAAAAGACAACATCTGCGCCGTGCAATTCCATCCGGAAAAAAGCGGCCGAACCGGTTTACGGATGTTAAAGAACTGGGTGGATCTATGTTAGCCATCAGAGTAATTCCCTGTCTTGATATTGACGAAGGAAGAGTGGTCAAGGGCGTCAAGTTCAAGGAGTTGAAAGACGCCGGTGATCCGGTCGAACTGGCGCGCAGGTATGATGATCAGGGAGCCGATGAGATTACCTTTCTTGATATCGGCGCTTCCTACAAGAGCCGGGATATATTGATTGAAACTCTGAAGAGGGTTTCGCGGGCGATCTTCATCCCCCTGACCGTGGGCGGCGGTTTGCGTGATCTTCAAGACATGAAAAAAGTCCTTGATGCCGGCGCCGACAAAGTTGCGATCTGCACCAGGGCGATACAGGAACCAGATCTGATAAGCCGGGCGGCGCGGGCTTTTGGTTCGCAATGCATTGTCGTATCGATCGACGCCAAGCGCCATGGGAATTCATGGCATGCCTATACGCACGGCGGCCGAAACGATTCGGGTATCGATGCCGTGCAATGGGCCGAGCAGGCAACCATGGCCGGCGCCGGCGAGATATTATTGAACTCGATCGATATGGATGGAACAAACCAGGGTTATGACCTTGAACTGACCAGGCTGGTATCGACTATGGTCAGCGTGCCGGTTATCGCCTCAGGCGGTGCCGGCAGACTTGAACAGATCGCCGAGGCCGTGATCAAAGGCAAGGCCGATGCGGTGCTGCTTGCCTCGCTGTTGCATTATCGCCGTTTGACCATAGAAGAAATAAAAAGTTATCTTGAGAAAAGAGGAGTGGTTGTCCGATGGTAATTTCCTCGATTGACATCATGCAAGGAAAAGCGGTGCAGCTGCGTCAGGGTCGGGAAAAAGTGCTGGAAAGAGACGATCCGCTCAGCCTGGCAGAAGAATTCGACCGGTATGGCGAAATCTGCGTGATCGATCTTGATGCGGCAATGGATAAGGGTGATAATCACGTACTGATCAGTAAGATCCTCAAGCTCGGTCAATGCCGGGTCGGCGGCGGGGTCCGGACCGTTGATCGGGCACGCGAATTGATCGCGCTTGGCAGCCGAAAAATAATAATCGGATCAACGGCCTTTGAACATGATGAAATCAATATCGGTTTTTTGTCGCAGCTGGCAAGAGAGATAGGCCGGGATCAGGTGATCATCGCAGTCGACGCCCGGGATCAGGAAATTGTGACCCGGGCCTGGACCCATGGCACGGGATTGTGCCTGTTGTCGGCCGTGACACAGCTTGAGCACTACTGCAATGAATTATTGTTCACCTGTGTGCAGCGCGAAGGCTGCATGCAGGGTATTGATATGGAACTGGTCAGAAAACTGAGAAACATTGCCCGCTGCCGCCTGACCGTTGCCGGCGGCGTCAGTTCGATCGGGGAGATCCAGCAATGCGCCCGACTGGGCTGCGATGTGCAGTTGGGCATGGCGCTGTATACGGGAAAGATCGGTCTGGCCGACGCGTTCATTGAGTCGCTGAACTGGAAAAACGATTTGATTCCGACCATTACCCAGGATCAAGACGGCCGGGTGCTGATGCTCGCCTACAGTAACAAGGATTCGATCCGACGGGCTTTCAGCACCGGGAAAATGCATTATTTCTCCCGGTCAAGGCAGGAACTCTGGTTTAAGGGCAGGACCTCGGGCAATACTCAGACCTTGATAAGAATGCGCGCCGATTGCGATCAGGACGCTTTGCTGGCAGTGGTTGAGCAAGAAGGCCACGCCTGTCACCGGGGCAGCTATTCATGTTTTCATTAAAGCCGGAAGGAGCATCTTAACATGCATATCAGGAATGTGCTCGATGATATTATTAAAGGTAAGAATCTGACCGTTGAAGGCGCCTACGCGGTCGCCGGTGAGATCATGAGCGGCCGGGTCAGCGAAACTCAAATCGCCGCTTTGCTCGTCGGCCTGCGGATCAAGGGAGAGACGGTCGAGGAAATCACCGGTTTCGCGCTATCCATGCGCGAGAATATGAAGACGGTGAAAATCCCGGGCAATGACGTTGTCGATACTTGCGGTACGGGCGGCGACGGCGCGGGGATTTTTAACGTGTCGACGATTGCCGCGCTGGTCGCGGCAGGTGCCGGCTGCCGCGTCGCCAAACACGGCAATCGTGCCGTTTCAAGTTGCGGTGGCAGCGCCGACCTGCTGGAAAAACTTGGGGTAAAAATCGACACCGGCCCGGAACAGATGGCAACTTGCCTGGATAAAATCGGTTTTGCCTTTCTCTTTGCCCCGTGTCTGCATCCGGCAATGAAGCACGCGATCGGGCCGAGAAAAGAAATCGGGATACGAACGATTTTCAACATATTGGGTCCGCTGACCAATCCGGCCAATGCCCGGCATCAGATCGTCGGCGTTTATGACGATACCCTGGGTATGATCATGGCTTCGGTGTTGAAAAATTTGGGATCGGTTCATGCCTTGATCATTCATTCCCGGGACGGTCTTGATGAGATCAGCATTGCCGAGCGAACCGCGATCAGCGAGCTCAAGCGCGATAAGATATGCGTCTATGAAATCGCGCCTGAGGATTTTGGCATGACGCGCCAGCCGTTGAATGGGATCAAGATCGCGAATCTTGATGAAAGCGAGCAATTGGCTTTGTCCGTATTGAATGGCAGGCCCGGTCCGGCGCGGGATATTGTGCTGTTGAATGCCGGCGCGGCGATTTACGCGGCGGACAAGGCGGATACGATCGCTCAAGGCATAGAGTTTGCCCGTGAGTCGATCGACCGCGGCCGGGCAAAAAAGATACTTGATATGCTGAGAGGATTTGCCAATGAACTTGCTTAAGGATATAGTCATCAGTAAACGGATCGAAATCGAGCGAGCCCGAAGACAAACGACTTTAAGCACTACGAGCCGGGCCGGGCATAAACCGAAAAGGGATTTGCGCAGGGCTTTGTTGAACCAGGGCATCGCGGTGATTGCGGAGGTCAAAAGTCGTTCACCGTCAACCGGCGTTTTGAAAAACGAATTCGATCCGGCTGGTCTGGCTCGCGCCTATGAAAGATCCGGCGCGGCCGCGATATCGGTTCTTACCGATAAAAAATACTTCGGCGGCGCAGGTGAGCATATCGAAATCGTAAAGGATTCAGTATCTTTGCCGGTTCTGCGCAAAGATTTCATAATCGATCCTTTTCAGATCCATGAGTCTGATCGCCTGGGCGCGGATGCGGTATTGTTGATCATGCGCCTGCTTGAACCGGAAACGGCAAGGGAATTCATGAAAATCATTGAGAAAACCGGTATGGCATGTCTGGTCGAGACTCATACGCGCGAAGAGATCGACCGTGCCCTGGAGATCGGTGCTTCGATAATCGGCGTCAATAACCGCGATCTGGATACGCTGAAGATCGATCTTGACCGCTCTTTGCAGCTGAGAAAATACATTCCCCGGGGTGTCGTCGCGATCAGCCAGAGCGGAATCAATGATCGCTCGGATATTGAATTGATGATCAATGCCGGATTTGATGCCGTGCTCGTGGGTACGGTTTTAATGCGGGCGCCGAGCGTTGCGGAAAAACTGCTTGAACTTACCGGGAGGCGTAGTGAGTGAATTGGATCAGATGCGGTCTCAGGTAAAATCGATCGATCGGGAGTTGATCAAACTGATCGCCGAGCGCGGCCGGATCACCCGGCAGATCGGCGAGCATAAGAAGAGATCGGGAATTCCATTGCGGAACTGGGAAGTCGAAAAGCAAGTTGTTGAAAATGCCCGCGCCGTTGCCCTGGATTTCAACCTGTCGACGACTTTTATCCAGAGTATAATGCAGCAGTTGATCGCCGAATCACGTCTGCAGCAGGAAAAGTCGGTTTACCAAACCCGGCACGAAAAGCAAGAACGGTTTCTGATCATCGGCGGCAAAGGTCAGATGGGACGGTGGTTCGCCGAATATTTCGCCGGTCAGGGCCAGGATGTGATCGTTTTCGACAAGCAGACCGGTGCCGATGATTTTCCAGTGTGCGAGAGCCTTGAAAAAGGCGTAGTTGATGCGGATTACGCAGTTATCGCGACGCCGCTTGACCATATTGCCGAGATACTGACCCGACTCACCGAACTAAGAGCTAAGTGCACGGTGTTTGATATTGCCAGTCTCAAGAGTCTTATCAAACCGGCCCTGAAACGCGCGCGGGAGCAGGGTCTGGCGGTGAGCTCGATACACCCGATGTTCGGACCCGGTGCCCAGACCCTGTCGGACAAAGTCATTTGTCTATGCGATTGCGGCGATGAAATCGCCAACCGGCGCGTCCACAAGCTTTTTCTGAACACTGCGGCATCAATCGTCGAACTGTCCCTGGATGAGCATGATTACCTGATATCCTATGTGCTGGGATTGTCGCATTTGGTAAACATACTTTTCATGTCCGTGCTCCGGCGCAGCGGACAAAGCTACAAGCGGTTTCAGCAGGTTGGGTCGACGACCTTTCTGAACCAGATGCGGACCGCAATCAGCGTGATCGATGAAAAACCGGAATTGTATTACGCGATCCAAAGACACAATCCATATGGTGATGATCTGTATCAATGCATGGAACAGGTTTTGCAGAAACTTATCTCGGTGGTTCGCGAAGGTCGACCGGACGATTTTACTGAAATCATGGAGAGGAGCCGGCAATGGCTGAGACCGTGACCAGAATCAAGATCTGCGGTATCACAAGTCAACACGACGCCCTGACCGCGGCGGCTGCCGGTGCGGACGCCCTGGGTTTTGTTTTCGCGCCGTCGCCGCGCCGGGTCACGCCGGAAGCCGCGCGGGCGATCATCGATGTGCTGCCGCCTTTTATTGTCCGGGTCGGCGTTTTCCTGAATATGGACCGGAACGATATTTTATCGATCGCGGAGCAGACCGGCATAAACGCAATTCAGCTGCATGGTGACGAGTCGCCGGCCCGATGCCGGGATTATCCCCGGCCGATTATCAAACGGATCAAGGTCGACCCGGACGACACGTCTCAATCGCTGGCAATTAAGGTGAAGGACTATCGGGTCGCGGCAATTCTTCTGGATCCGGGTGCCGGCAGCGGCCAGGTCTTTGACTGGACCATTGCCCGGTCTTTATCGGCGAATCTCATAATCGCCGGTGGTTTGACACCCGATAATGTCGGCGCAGCGATAGAACTGCTGCGGCCTTATGGCGTGGATGTTTGTTCGGGTACGGAAAAACACAACGGAGTCAAAGACGCGGCTAAGGTTCAAAGATTCATCAGCGAGGTGAGAAAATGCTTTATGGATTGATCGGCTGGCCGTTGACCAAAACATGTTCACCGGCAATGCATAATGCCGTTTTCAAACATCTTGGTCTGAACGGATACTATGCATGCCTGCCGACAAAGAAAACGGATCTGGGCTCGGTTATCCGTCATCTTGTTCTATTCGGATTCCGTGGCGTGAATATCACTGTTCCCTATAAGCGGATAGTGATCCGTTATCTCGATTCGGTATCAAAGATCGCCCGCCGTGTCGACGCGGTCAATACGATAACCGTCGACCACGGACGCCTGACCGGGGACAATACCGACATCGAGGGTTTCTATCGTGCGCTCGTCCGGCAGCGTATTCGGATCAAAGACCAGAGAGTTCTGTTGATCGGTGCCGGCGGCGCCGGACGCGCGGCGGGACTGGTTCTGACCCGAATGAAGCCGGCCGAGATGTTGATCAGCGATATTTCTCGAAAACATTCCCGTGAATTCGGCAAGCGTTTCGGCGTCGAAGTGTTGGCTTATGAAAAACTTAAAACCTTGAAAGGCCGTTTCGACGTTATGGTCAATGCCGCGCCTCATGATCACCAGTCATTGGCCAAGAGACTGCTCGCTGCGCATGGTGTCTACTATGATATCAATTATGTTTATCCTGAGAAGATCGGCAAGGCGGTCAAATATCGAAACGGCGTAGAAATGTTGATTCAGCAGGGCGCGCGGTCGTTCGAGATTTGGACTGGCCGGAAGGCGCCGCTCTCGATCATGAGAAAGGCGGTAATGAAAAATGTTTAGAATATTGACCGCGGGCGAATCCCATGGTCCGCTCGGTTCGGTGATAATCGACAGTTTGCCGGCCGGCCTGGAAGTTGATATTGAATATGTGAATCATGAACTGAAACGCCGGCAGCATGGCTATGGCCGGGGAACAAGGATGAATATTGAACAGGATACTGTGCAGATCAACAGCGGGGTTAGGAATGGCCAGACCATCGGGTCGCCGGTGCTGCTGACCGTATTGAACCGGGATCATCAAAACTGGCGAGAAACAATGAGAATCGACAAAGGATCTGATACGCCGAGAGTCACCGCACCGCGGCCCGGACATGCCGATCTGGGCGGCGTATTGAAATACGGCCGCGAAGATATTCGCGATGTGCTTGAGCGGGCATCGGCGCGCGAGACCGTCTTGAGAACCGCGGCCGGCGGGCTATGCAAATTGTTCTTGCGCGAATTCGGGATTGGCACCCGGTCCCGGACGATCGCGATCGGCCCGATAAAGGTTAAAGACGAGCCTCGCGGGGCCGCAGATATTGAAGCCAGTCCACTGCGCTGCGCCGATCCGGAGGCCGAGGCGCGAATGATCGAGTTGATCGAGCAGGCGGCGGGAAGCGGCGATAGTCTGGGCGGAATAAGCGAGATCACGGCCGAGAACATATGCCCGGGTCTGGGAAGTCATGCCCAGTTCGATCGCCGGCTTGACGGACTCATCGGTCAGGCCATGCTTTCCATCCCTTCAGTGAAGGGTCTGGAGATCGGCCCGGCTTTCGAAAATGCGTATAAGATTGGATCCTTGGTACATGACGAGATCTTCTACCGTGCGAAACAAGGTTTTTTCCGCAAGACCAATCGCGGCGGCGGCATCGAAGGCGGCATCAGCAACGGCCAGCCGATTTGCGTCTGCCTGGCGATAAAACCGGTACCGACTTTGAGAAAACCGCTCAAAACAGTAGACCTGAATACTAAACAGCCGTGTTCGGCGCAAAAAGAAAGAGCCGATGTCTGCGTGGTCCCGGCCGTCGGGGTTATCGCCGAGGCGATGCTCGCGATCGTGCTGACCGGCGCGTTTCTGGAAAAGTTCGGCGCTGATTCGATATCCGATATTAAGAAAACGTATCACGATTACCAATCAAGGATCGGCAATGAAAGATAATATCGTGCTGATTGGATTCATGGGCGCGGGCAAGGATACGGTCGGAAAACTGCTGGCCGAGAAGACCGGCCGGCAATTCATCTCGACTGATGATCTTGTCGAAGCCGCGGAACAACAGGCAATCGCCGATATTTTTCATCTTCAGGGAGAAGAATATTTTCGCGCCAAGGAGACCATGGCGTTGCAGGCTCTGGCCGGACTATGTAATTTGGTCATCGCCTGCGGCGGCGGCGCCGTGATCAAAGACAAGAACCGCCGGCTCATGAGCGAACTTGGCCGGATCGTGCATCTTGATGCTGACTTGCCGTGTTTGTTCAAGCGGACAATCCATGACCGGAAAAGACCTCTGGCAAAGAACCGGTCGCGCTTTGGCGCGTTGTATAAAGAACGGACCGGCCAATACGACTTTGGAGCATGTCGTATCGATACCAGCCGGCTCAACCCGGCGGCCGTCGCGGACAGAATAATGCGCAAACTCGGTTTAACGGCCGGTCAAAAGCAAACACTGATCAGCCGATTGACCGTCAAAGCGCCAAGCAAAAGATATGACGCGCTGATCGGCGGCAATATTCTGGATAAGGCCGTAAAGTCGGTCGCCGGTTCGGACCGGATCATGATCATATCCAATCCCCTGGTCAGCAGCATTTACCGTAGAAAACTATCCTGGTTATCGAACCGGAAAAATCTCAAGGTATTCGAGCACGATGTACCGGACGGCGAAAAACATAAGAATATGCACCACGTGCGGCAAATATACGATCGCTTGCTCAAAAATGGTTTTGAACGATCCGACATGATCATTGCTCTGGGCGGCGGGGTGATCAGCGATCTGGCCGGTTTTATCGCTTCGACCTATAAAAGGGGGATGAAATTTGTCGTTATGCCGACGACATTGCTGGCCCAGGTCGATGCCGGGATCGGCGGTAAGACCGGTGTTGATATGGGTGTCAAAAATTCGATCGGAACTTTCTATCAGCCGGATCTGGTGATCGTGGACACCGCTTTCATTCAGACCCTCTCTGGGCGGCAATACAACAACGGCATTGCCGAGATCATCAAATACGGCGCGACGCTGGATCCCGAGTTATTCTCGCTTCTTGAAGAAAAGATCGACCGAGTACGACAACGCGATCCGGTGATAATGAACAATATCATCCGGCGCTGCATCGCGCACAAAGCCCGGATCGTCGAACAGGATGAGAGGGAGCAAGCTGGGATCCGGACCGTGCTCAATTTCGGGCATACGATCGGCCATGCCCTCGAGCGCGTCAGCGGCTATTCGATCGATCACGGCGCGGCGGTGGCGGTCGGCATGTCGATGGAAGCGGGGTTTGCGAAAAAGACCGGCGCGATGCCCGCGCTCGATCACCGGCGTTTGATAACACTGATCGCGAATTACGGATTGCCGACCGGGTTTTTCAACGGCATTAAGACCAGCGACATCAGAGCATTCATTAGTCAGGACAAAAAAATAAGAAATTCAAAACTGCGGCTGCCGATACTAAAGCGTATCGGCCGCACAGCTATCCGGGAGGTGCAATGGAAAAGATTATGGTGATAAACGGTCCTAATTTGAACCTGCTTGGTATCCGGGATAAAGGCGTGTACGGTGAACTCAGTCTCGGCGAGATCAACCGCAAACTGGAAAAACACGGCGCCAGACTCGGCTACGCGATCGAATTCTTCCAGTCGAACATCGAGGGCGAAATCGTCAATGCCCTGCAAAATGCCCGGGACTGCGTCGGCGTGATCATTAATCCCGGCGGATATTCCCATACCAGCGTGGCGATCCGGGACGCGATCGAAGCAATCGGCGTGCCGGTGATCGAAGTTCATATCAGCAATATCTACAAGCGCGAGGAATTCCGAAGGCAAAGCGTGACCGCGACCGCGTGTTTAGGCCAGATCGCCGGATTGGGCTGGTGCGGTTATTCGCTGGCGCTGGACTTTTTCTGCGTGGGGCAGGGATAATGGTTTATCAACAGCCGGACAAAAACGGACAATACGGAGAATACGGCGGCCGGTACGTACCGGAAACCCTGATGGCCGCGCTCCATGAACTTGCGACCGATTATCAGGTGCTCCGCTGCGATGCCGCGTTCAACAACGAACTCGATACTTACTTGCGGGATTACGCGGGCCGGCCGACACCGCTGTACTATTGCCGGCGGCTTAGCGAACGCGGCCGGGGAGCCAGGATATTTTTGAAACGCGAGGACTTGCTTCATACCGGCGCCCATAAGATGAACAATACGATCGGGCAGGTTCTGGTCGCCCGTCACTTGGGTAAGAAGCGTATCATTGCCGAGACCGGCGCCGGCCAGCACGGCGTGGCGACCGCGACCGCCTGCGCGCTAATTGGTGTGGACTGTACAATCTACATGGGCGCCGAGGACATGCAGCGGCAAGCGATCAATGTACGGCGCATGGAATTGCTCGGCGCTCGGGTGATCAGGGTCGTTTCCGGGTCGCGAACATTGAAAGATGCGATCAATGAAGCGCTCCGGGATTGGGTCACGCATGTCAATAAAACCTACTATTGTATCGGATCAGTGGTCGGTCCCCATCCCTATCCGATGATGGTCCGCGATCTTCAGTCGGTAATCGGCATCGAGACCAGGCGACAGTTCCTGGAAAGATTCGACCGTCTGCCCGATTTGTTGATTGCCTGTGTCGGCGGCGGCAGCAACGCGATCGGCATGTTCTATCCGTTTATTGACGAGAATGTCCGAATGATCGGCGTAGAAGGCGGCGGCTGCGGTCTTGATTTTGGCAAACATGCCGCTTCGCTTTGTTACGGCCGGATCGGCTGTCTGCACGGCGCAATGACCTATCTTCTGCAGGATGATAATGGTCAGGTCATGCCGACCCATTCGATTTCCGCCGGGCTTGACTATCCGGCGGTTGGACCGGAACACGCGTTCCTGAAGGATCAGAGACGCGTCGAGTACACTTATGCCACCGATGATGAAGCGCTTGAGGCTTTCAGGGTTTTGAGCCGTTATGAGGGGATAATTCCGGCCTTGGAAAGCGCCCATGCCGTAGCCCAGGCAATGAAATCATGTTCGACAATGAGCAATGACCAAACGATCGTCGTAAATCTGTCGGGCCGGGGCGACAAAGATCTCGGTATTATCGCCGGCGTGTCATGAACAATTCACGAACGATATCCGGTATCTTCCGGCAATGTGCGGATAAGAACGAAAAAGTCCTGATTCCTTATTTGACTGCCGGCTATCCGGATATGGACCGGTGTTTTGACCTGATCAGAGATATCGAAAGGGGCGGCGCGGATATGATCGAGCTGGGAATTCCTTTTTCCGATCCGGTCGCGGACGGCGCGACGATACAATACTCTTCGCAGATCGCCATTGAAAAAGGCGCTACTTTGATCGGCATATTGGACCGGCTGGAAAACTTCTCGACGCGGGTACCCTTGATCTTGATGACCTATGTGAATCCGCTGCTCGGCGTTGAGCGCAATTCCTTGTTCCGGCGAATGAACCGGAGCCGGATAAGCGCGTTGGTCATCGCCGACCTGCCGGTAGAAATGGCCGGAGAATGGTCGCTTATGGCCCGGCGGCATGAAATTGATCTGATTATGCTCGCCGCTCCGACTTCTCCGGACGAGCGTCTGCGCCGGATTGCCTCGGCGAGTCGGGGATTCGTATATTGCGTGAGCGTTACCGGCACGACTGGCGTTCGCCAGGAAATACCAGAACCCCTGCCGGCATTTCTGATCCGCGTCCGGTTAATCACGGATAAACCGATCGCGGTCGGTTTCGGCATATCGTCGCCGGATCAAATATCAGGGCTTAGCGCGTATGCTGATGGATTCGTCGTGGGCAGCCGCGTGATCAGCGCGATCCGACAGGATGAGAATGTTGAAAAATTAGTCGCGGAACTGAAAGCGGCAACAAGGAGGAAAAAAACATGTTAGTCGTGATGCATAAGAACGCGCGTCCCGAAGAGATTGATAGAGTATGCAACCGGATCAAGGAAATGGGGCTTACCGCTCATCCAATACCGGGTGCGCAACGGGTCGCGATCGGTATCACTGGCAACAAGGAAATGATCGATACCAATCGACTCGCCGGCATGAGCGGCGTTCTCGACATAATTCACGTGACCCAGCCATTCAAACTGACGAATCGGGAAATGAAAGCGGAAAATACGATTGTAACCATCGGTAAGGCCGATTTCGGCGCCGGCGGTACTACGGTGATCGCCGGACCATGCGCGGTCGAAAACGAAGAGCAGTATATGTCGGTTGCCTTATCGGTGAAAAAAAGCGGCGCCGCGATGCTGAGGGGCGGCGCTTATAAACCCCGCACTTCGCCTTATGCCTTTCAGGGATTGGGCGAAAAAGGATTACAGATCATGGCCCGGGCACGGGAACAGACCGGTTTGGCGATAGTGTCCGAAGCGGTTGATACCGATACCTTTGATATTGTCGAGGAATACGTCGACATGATACAAATCGGCGCTCGCAATATGCAGAACTACTCATTGCTGCGCCGGGCCGGCCGCTCTCCAAAACCGGTCTTGCTCAAGCGGGGTATATCTTCGACGATAAAGGAATTTCTGCTGGCCGCGGAGTACATAATGTCCGAAGGCAATTATCGAATCGTACTCTGCGAACGGGGCATACGGACTTTCAGCGATTACACCCGTTTCACCCTCGACATCAGCAGTATCCCTGAGCTGAAGAAGCTGACTCATTTACCGGTGATATCCGATCCCTCGCATGCGTCGGGTAGACGCGATATGGTAATACCGCTGTCCCGGGCATCGATTGCGGCCGGCGCCGACGGACTGATTGTCGAGGTCCATACTGATCCGGAGCAGGCGCTGTCCGACGGCGCCCAGTCGTTGACCGTCCCGATGTTCGACATAATGATGCAGGAGATCGGCATCATCACACAGACAATAAAAGAATACAACGGGAAAATGCATGAAGGAGGAAATGCATGATAATAACAATGTCGGTAAATGCCGAGCGTAAAGACATACAGAACGTGAAATCGAAAATCGAACAGCTCGGTTACGCAACCAAATTGTTCCAGGGCGAGAAAAAGACCGTGATCCATGTGATCGGCGTCACCGAGAGGGAAAAACTGATCAAGGCGGTCGAATCCATGCCCGGAGTCGAAAACCTGGTGCCGATATTGCGGCCTTTCAAAATGGCGAGCCGGGAATTCCATCCGGAAAACACGGTGATATCGGTAAACGGCAAGAAAATCGGCAACGAGGACATAATTGTCATTGCCGGGCCATGCGCGGTTGAATCCGAGGAAAACTACCTGGAAATCTCCGACTTGGTGAAATCCGCCGGCGCGAAATTCCTGAGAGGCGGTGCTTTCAAACCGCGGTCATCGCCCTACAGTTTTCAGGGATTGGGCGAAAAGGGATTGGAGATAATGGCGCGGGCGCGCGAACGAACCGGCCTGAGTATTGTCACAGAAGTCGTTTCCGAGGTTGATGTACCGCTGGTCTACAAATATGCCGATGTTTTCCAGATCGGCGCGCGCAATATGCAGAATTTCCAGCTGCTCAAAACGGTCGGCCGTTTTGACAAACCGGTAATGCTCAAACGGGGGATGTCGGCGACGATCGAGGAATGGCTTATGTCGGCCGAGTATATTCTTGCCGAAGGAAATCCGAATGTATTGCTGTGCGAACGCGGTATCCGCACCTATGAACGCTATACCCGCAACACACTGGACATAAGCGCGGTGCCGGTCGTTGACGATCTAAGTCATCTGCCGGTTATCGTCGATCCCAGCCACGCGAGCGGCGATTCAAAGTATGTCCGCAGCCTTGCCAAGGCGGCGATTGCGGCCGGCGCCGACGGCTTGATGATCGAAGTTCATACGGATCCGAGCCGTGCCCTGTCCGACGGCAAGCAATCGCTCCAACCGGACGCGTTCATGACCCTGATGGATGAGCTGAGAAGAGTCGCTCAGGCAATTGGCAGGCGATTATGATGAAGGTGATATATCAGGGCGGGCGCGGGTGTTTCAGCGAGCTCGCGGCGCACCAATATTTCGGCGGCGGCATAAGGGTTTACGGAGTGAAGAGCTTTGAAGATATTTTTGAAACCATTCGGCAGAATCACGGCGCAATCGGAGTAATACCGATCGAGAATTCGCTGGCCGGCAGCATTCATCGCAATTATGACCTTCTGCTCGCTTACCGCTACTGGATAATCGGCGAGATCAGACTCAGAATAAGCTATAATCTATTCGTCAATCCCGGAACCAGACCAGGCATGATACGCGAAGTGTGGTCGCATCCGGCGACGATCGATCAATGCCGGACTTTCTTCAACGCTAATCGCCGTTTCAGGCCGGTCGCAGTCTATGATTCAGCCGGCGCGGCAAAATTGCTGAAGGAAAAACGGAAAAGAAACACCGCGATAATTGCCGGACCTCAGATCGAAAATATCTATGGATTGCGGGCAATCGAGAAAAAAATCGAAGATAGTTCGGAGAATTACACGCGTTTTCTCCTGATCAGCCGTAAGAAAAACATATTCGCCGGCGACGCGGCAAGGACGACAGTCGTTTTCGGCGTCCAAAATGAGCCGGGAGTATTATTCCGGTGTTTGGGTATATTCGCGCTGCGCAATATCGATTTAACCAAGCTGGAATCCCGCCCCAATATTGGACGTCCCTGGGAGTATTTATTCTACGTCGATCTTAAAGGCAGTGTCAGGGACGAGCGCATCAATCGAGCATTGAATGACTTGAAGGAGAATACCGCGTTCTTCCGTTTTCTGGGCAGTTATGAAACGAGAGAAGCGGGATGAATATTATTGTCGGTCGATGCGCGCAGGTTTCAGGTTCGATCCAGGTAAGCGGCGATAAATCGATCAGCCATCGGGCTCTGCTGATCGGATCAATTGCCCGCGGTTCAACCTTGATAAGAGGCGGTTCCCAGGGCATTGATTGCCGGTCAACGCTCAACTGCCTGCGGCAATTGGGCATTGATATCCGGACCGCGCAGGACCAAATAGAAATCAATGGCCGGGGATGGAAAGAATTTAGTGAACCGGATAATCTTTTGGATTGCGGAAATTCCGGGACGACCATGCGCCTGTTGACCGGTTTGCTTTGCGGACAGGATATGACCGCGATTCTGACCGGTGATGACTCGTTGAGGAATCGGCCCATGAAAAGGGTCATTGAACCGTTAACCCGGATGAATGCCATGATCTGGTCACGGACCGGAGATCGGGCACCAATTGCAATCCGGGGAAATAATCTGAAAGCGATCGAATATCGATTGCCGGTGGCGAGCGCCCAGGTCAAGTCGGCGTTGATTCTGGCCGGAATGCTGGCCAAAGGCGAAACGGTTATTGAGGAGCCGGTTCTGACCCGTGATCATAATGCTGGTCGAGTTTGGTGCGGATTTGAAACGCAGCGGGAACAGGATAACCGTGAAACCGGGCAGGGATTTGCAGGGGCGCGAGATATTGGTTCCCGGCGACATCTCATCGGCGGCATTTTTTATCGTCCTGGCGTCGATTTTGCCGGGCGGTAATATCACGATTCAAAGAGTCGGCATGAATCCCACCCGGACCGGGATACTCGATGTCATGCAATCAATGGGTGCTGCTATGTCGTTCGAGAACACGGGCGAAAGCGGTCGTGAACCAATTGCCGATCTAACCATAAAATACCGGCAATTGCAGGCAACCGAGGTTCAGGGCGAGATGATTCCCCGGTTGATCGACGAGTTGCCGATCATCGCGGTTGCCGCGACTCAGGCCCGGGGTGTCACCCGGATCAGTGACGCGGGCGAGCTTCGGGTAAAGGAAACCGACCGGATAAGGGCGATCGTTCAGGAATTGCAGAAAATGGGCGCCGCGATATCCGAACAGCCGGACGGGTTCAGCGTTAAGGGACCGGTCAAATTGCGGGGCGCGACATGCTCGAGTCACGGCGATCATCGAATCGCCATTGCGCTGGCAATCGCTGGACTGATCGCCGAGGGCAAAACCGTGATCTACGATGCCGAATGCATTGCCATATCATTTCCCGAATTCGTGTCACTGGTACAGGAGGTTTGCGGTGAAACTGCCATCGGTATTTCACAATAAGCCTTTGATAACCGAGCTGGAACTCGGTTCGACGCCGGTTGAGATCTTTCGGCGCTTGTACGGCCTGGATCAATATGCCTTTTTGTATGAATCATTGGAAAACGTAAGGCAGCGCGGCCGCTATTCATTTGTCGGCGGCCGGCCGGCAATCGTTTTCAAGGCGCGCAAGAAGATCTGTAAGATCATGGCCGGTGGTAAGACGATCAGTCGTCAAGGCAATCCGTTCAATGTTCTGGAGGAAATGATCAAGCCGGGCAAACAAGCGCCGGTTCACGAAATTTTCGGCGGCGGGGCGGTTGGTTATGTTGCCTATGACGCGGTACGTAATATCGAGAAATTGCCGGACAGGAATCCGGAAAACCCTCAGTTGCCGGAATTCTACTTCATCTTCCCAACCGAGATCATAATCTTCGATCATCATCAAAACAGGATCACGTTGGTCAATTATCGCGGCAAGAAGCGTGTCAACAAGATCGTCGCGCTTTTGGAAGACAAACATCGACCCCCGCGGTATTCTTCAAAGAGAAACGGGGATAGCAATCCGAAGTCAAATATGAAGAAAGCCGAATTTCTTAAAATCGTGAGCCGGGCAAAAGATCGCATACAGAACGGTGATATTTTTCAGGTCGTACTGTCCCAGCGCTTCGTCGCGTCGATCCGGACGCGGCCATTCAGCATCTACACCAATTTACGCCGTACCAATCCTTCGCCCTATATGTATTTTCTAAAAATGGACGGTTTGGCAGTGCTTGGTTCTTCACCCGAAACCCTGATAAAACTGCAGAACCGCCGGATTATCAGCCGGCCGATCGCCGGCACGCGTCCCCGCGGCAAGAACAAGAGCGAAGATATGAAACTGGCTGATGAATTAATCAATGACGAGAAAGAAAGAGCCGAGCACATAATGCTGGTCGACCTTGCCCGGAATGATGTCGGACGCGTCAGTGTTTACGGAAGTGTTAAAGTAACTGAATTAATGAAAATAGAAGAGTTCTCAAAGGTCATGCATATTACGTCCACAGTCACGGGCGCGCTCCGGCCGGGATTGAACGGGTTTGACGTATTCAAAGCATCCTTTCCGGCGGGGACCGTTTCGGGCGCGCCCAAGGTGCGGGCAATGGAGATAATTGATGAACTGGAGACGATCAGGAGGGGTATCTATGCGGGCGCGATCGGTTATTTCGGTTTTGACGGTAACATGGATTTTTGCATCGCGATCCGCACCATGATAATTTATCGACAGAAAGCCTATATTCAAAGCGGGGCGGGTATTGTCGCCGACTCGGTGCCGGAGAATGAATACCAGGAAACAGTAAACAAGATGAGCGCGCTGAAAAGCGCGATGGCGGCCATTTGACGGTGTTGGTGATCGACAATTATGATTCATTTGTATATAATCTGGAGCAATATATCGGCGGCATGAAAAAGAAAGTCATTACAGCCAGGAATGACAGGATTTCGATGCGCGAGGTCGAACGGTTGGACCCTGAATGCATGGTAATTTCACCCGGACCAGGACGTCCCGAACATGCTGGTAGAAGCTGCGCTTTGATCAAGCGTTTCAAAGGCAGGGTGCCGATACTGGGCGTATGCCTTGGTCATCAGGCGATCGCGCACGTCTTTGGCGGGCATATAGTCAAAGCAGGAAATCCGGTGCACGGCAAAACATCGAGAATATATCATGACGAGCGCACTATCTTCAAAGGTACTGCGAACCCGTTCATCGCGACCAGGTATCATTCGCTTATTGTTGAACGCCGCAGCCTGCCGCCTTGTCTGGAAGTATCGGCCTGGACCTACGACGGCTTGATCATGGGTTTGAGGCATCGCGAGTTCAATATCGACGGCGTGCAATTTCATCCGGAATCAATTTTGACCCGGTCCGGCATGAAGATCATGGCGAATTTCTTGAAACGGAGCGCAAGATGAAATTATTGAAATATGAAGAGTACAAGACGCGATTTTCGGCAATTGGCGATCCGAATATTGATGAATCAGTATATTCTATTATCCGGGGCGTCCGGGAAAAGGGCGACAAGGCGATACGTGATTTCACGAAAGAATTTGACAAAACCGAGGTTCGGGAATTACGGGTGAAAAAGGCGGATATCAGTCAGGCAATCGACATGCTCGGTGAAGGCTTGAACCGGGCGGTAAGTTCGTCGGCACGGCGCGCAAAGACCTTTGCCCAAAGTCAGTTGAAACCGATCAAAGATTTCCGGTTTGAGATCGAAACCGGGGTGATATGCGGTCAGGTCGTGAATCCAATCGAACGGGTTGGTGTTTATGTCCCCGGTGGTCGCTATCCATTGGTTTCGTCGGTTATCATGGGTGTGGTGCCGGCGCAGGTCGCCGGCGTAGACGAAATCTGTCTTTGTTCGCCGCCGGATAAAAGCGGCAAAGTTCATGAATCAATACTCGGCGCGGCCGGCCTGCTGGGGGTTGAAGAAATTTATTGTGTTGGCGGCGCTCAGGCGATCGCGGCAATGGCATACGGAACCGAAACAGTAAAAAGAGTCGATAAGATCGTAGGCCCGGGAAACAAATATGTGACCCAGGCCAAGAAAGCGGTTTACGGCGTGACCGGCATTGATTTTGTCGCCGGTCCGACCGAAGTATTGATTATCGCCGATGAATCGGCCGATGCCGAATTGATCGCGGCCGATCTACTGGCGCAGGCTGAACATGATGTCGAAGCAATCCCCGTCCTGGTCACGACAGCAAGAACTCTTTATGACCGGGTGGAGGCAGAAATAAAAAAGCAGCTCGAAAAACTTGATACGGCAAAGACCGCGCGGGTCGCCCTTGAGAACAACGGCGTTTGTATCATTGCCACCGATATCGAAGAGGCGATAAGCATCGCCAATGAACAAGCCCCCGAACATTTGGAGCTGCAGATCAAAAAGCCGGGCGA
Organism: Caldifarciminota bacterium; assembly: GCA_037446995.1. Classification (GTDB taxonomy): domain Bacteria; phylum Hydrothermota; class Tepidihabitantia; order SM23-42; family SM23-42; genus RBG-13-43-14. The sequence goes on from JBBIHN010000003.1 coordinate 26,022, forward strand.
CTGGACCAGAAAATTGAAAAATTATGGTTCCCTGTTCATCGGAGAATATGCGGCCGAGGTGCTGGGCGATTATTCCAGCGGGTTGAATCATACTCTGCCGACCAATCGCGCGGCGCGTTATACAGCAGGATTGAGCGTATTTGATTTTATCCGGCTGCAGACCACTTTACAGGTTGATAAAAAAGGTTTTAGAAAAATCGCTTCCGATGCCGAGATTCTCGCGCGCGCCGAGGGTTTAAACGCGCACGCCGCGGCGGTAAGGATGAGAGGCAGAAAAGTTGAATAACATCTTGTGATTGACACTTAATCGATGCGCGTTATACTATCCCATGACATACACGAAAAAACATGCCCTTGCCGGGCTCAAAGCAAAACTACCGGAACTGGAAGTATTACCTAATCAATTCCTAAATTATAAGATTATTATCACGATTCCGGAATACACGTCCTTGTGTCCTCAAACCGGTATGCCGGACTGCGGGACAATAACCATCGAATACGAGCCGAAAAAGCATTTTGTCGAGTTGAAATCCCTGAAGCTCTATATCCTTGCCTATCGCAATCTCGGCATATTCTATGAAAACGCGGTCAACCGCATATTGCGCGATTTTGTGAAGGCGGTAAGACCCAAATGGGCGTTTGTGCGGGGCGAATTTTATCCCCGGGGCGGCATATATTCAAAAGTCGAAGTTGAATATGGCAAGAAAAAATAGGCGACCGCCGACATTGACAATTCGCTAAAGATGGCTATAATTCACCAACATGGATCAGGCAAACCGGAAAATGTATAACGAAGCCCTTGAATTGTATGAAAAGGGCGAGTTCAAGGCAGCCCTGGACAAACTGAAGCGGGTGCTCAAGGTGTATCCGGATTATCCGGACGTGCTGAATTCGGCGGGGCTGACCTATTCAATGACCGGAAACTTCGAGCAGGCGACCGAATCGTTTCAGCGGGCGGTCGAGATCAACCCGGAATACATTGAGGCTTATGTGAATATGGCGATAGTCCAGAACGAGCAGTGCAAATTCGAGGACGCGATAAAATCTTTCGAGAAAGCCGCGGCGCTCGAGACCAAGGAGAAAGGTATATCGCCCCAGCTTAAGGCAAAACTCGCCGCGACCTATGCTCAGCTCGGCGATACCTACTATGAGCTTCAGGAATTCCGCAAAGCCAAAGAAGAATACATGAGGGCAGTCGAGATCAGCGAGACATTTATCGATATCAAGCTCAAGCTCGGAAAGACCCACATGCAGCTTCGTGAGTACAACGACGCCGAGAAATTGCTTAATGATATTCTCCGCCGGAATAAGAATTATGTCGAAGCCCGGTCAGTGCTCGGACTCTGCAATTATCATCAGAAGAAATACGACGCGGCGAGAAAACACTGGCAAGAAGTTCTGAACAGCGATCCGGCAAATATAAAAGCAAGATCCTATTTAAATATGTTGAAGGAGAAAACCGATGGTTAAGAAAGGCATGAAAAAAGCCGAGCTCAAGGAGTTTGAGAAGCGTCTGATCAAGGAAAGGGAAAAGATGATGCGGGAGCTTGAATATGAGGGTGATCAGATCGCCAAGACCCAGATTGAATCATCGGGGGACCTTTCGGCATATTCGAATCATATGGCGGATCAGGGTACGGAAACCGAGCGCCGGGAGATAACATCCCAGATCCTTTCCAGCCGGCGCGAGGCGCTTTTCGACATTGACCTTGCCCTGAAAAAAGTCAATCAGGGCAAATACGGATTGTGCGAGCGCTGCGGCAAGCCGATAAGCAAACGCCGTTTGAAATTTCTACCCCAGGCGCGCAACTGCATGAAGTGCTCGGATCGTTGAACCTTAGGCGTTTGAAACAATAATGCTTAATTCCCGTAATTTGAAGTTGTTCCTGCCATTCTTATTGCTGGCGTTTTTTCTTGATCAGGCTAGCAAGTTGATTGTCGTCAATACCCTGAATCCCTTTCAACCGCCGGTCAATATCATCGGTTCATTACTGAGGTTCAGACTGACCTATAATCCATACGGAGTTTTCAGCCTTTCGTTCGGTCCGCCGGCAGTGTACTTCGTACTTCAGATCATCGGGATAATCGTTCTCGGGTATGTCGCTTTGACCATGAAGGACCGGCCCGGCATGATCGTTTTCGGCATCATTGTCGGCGGGGCGTTCGGTAATCTCTTCGATCGTTTTCGGGTCAATTATGTGATCGACTTTATCGATATGGGGATCGGCAATGCCCGTTGGTTTGTCTATAATCTAGCCGACGCCTTCATAACCGTGGGCGCGCTGTTCTTGTTGACCCGGGAATTCATCTTCAGAAAACCGCCGGCCGGGAAGCCGAAGGATGATACGGCTCATTCGTAGACTTTTTTGTATATTGTTTCGCGGGCGAGTATCAGCTTGACGTAGTTCCTGGTTTCGTTGAAAGGGATGAGATCGATGAACTCGTCGATCTCGGCATTCGGATTATGGGCGATCCATCTCTTGACTCTCACCGGTCCGGCATTATAGGCGGCAAGCGCAAGATGAGCATTGCCGTAGGTATTAAGCATTTCCCGGAAATAATAGGACCCGTACCGTATCGAGTTCACCGGATCATTGAGATCATAGAGCGAATCGCCGAGGGCACGCGCAATACTGCGGGCGGTTTCGGGAATTATCTGCATTATGCCCCGCGCGTTAGCCGAAGAAACCGCGTCGGCATCGAACAGGCTTTCCTGCCAGATCATCGCCAGCGTGAGCGGTAATTCCATTTTGTTGTCTTCTATCACAGTGCAGAATCGCCGCGGATATAGCAGCCGGTAAAGATCTCCGGGCAAACGTCGGTACTGCCGATCGGCGATCGTCTTGATTTTCAGGGCATAAAGTATCGATTCACGGTCGGCGCCGTACCGGGCGCATAAACGGCTCAGATAAAGCAGATCCGGAGCGCTGCAATTTTCGATCAGGTCCAGTTCTTTGACCGCGAAATCGTTCTCGCCGAGTTCGAAAAAGCGAATCGCTTTGCGTAGATGAACCGTATCGGTCCGGCTGAAAGATACGGCGCTGTCGCCGAATTGCCCGATCCAGACGTCGATCGCCGAAGTGTCGATGCTTAGACCGGTGTCAAAACGTACCAGATTGTAATATGAATGGGGATGCAGTTGGCGTAGAATCCGCTGCAGGCTGTCAACCGGCTTGCCGGTCCGTTCGCTGATCCTGATGCGCCAGTAGAGATACTCGGGATCATTGCTCAATCTCAGGATCTCTTCGGCCTTGCTCAGATCGCCGATTCTTATTAATGCCAGCGCCGCCCTGAATTTCGTGGGTTTCTCGCCGATCTTGAGAAATGTCGCCACTGCCTGCAGAGTATCGCCGATATCTTCATAAAGGAATGCCTTGCGTTTGAGCCCACGGGTCGCATAATCAGATTCTGGATGCCTGGCCTGAAGGGAATCGTAGACCGAGGCGGCGTGCAGATAATCACTGATGTTTTCATAAACCCGGCCCCGGTAGTAATAGGCGGCGGCCCAGGATGATTTACTGAGAAACTTGAGGGCGTTGGTGTACTGATTTCGATTGTAGTATATCATCCCCAGATAATAATTCACGGCGTCATCCGGCGCGGCTTTTTTCAGATTTTCTATCGCCTGGTCATAATCGCGGTTGTAGTATTGCACCCGGCCCACGGCTCGATACTGGCTGTTCTGGACCGGCCGGGTATGACGCAGGGCATAGTGCGCACCCTCGCTTTTGGGCCAGTCGTTTACCAGTTTCCAGGCAAGTTCGCTGATTTTTTGGGTGTTCTTTGCCTGTTCATATTTTTTCAGCATTACGAGATTCTGAAGATGCGGTTTATCGAGTTTCTGGATATGGAGCTGTACCAGATCGATATCTTCGATCTCGATCAGAACCCGGGTCATAATGCTTCGGTAATCGGGAACAAGATAATTGGGTACCGAATCGACGGTGGTTAGCACGGAAAAAGCGCTGGCATAATCGTTTAACCCGGCGTAGGCTTTGGCCAGATTGATGAGCCGGTATTCATCGGGTGCGGCTGGCTGGGAGAGCAGATCTGTCGCCCGGGAGAAATCCCGGCAGCGCAGATAAGCAATTCCCTTCAGCAGGCTGTCGGTGGACTTCTCGGCAAGGGCGGCATAGCGGCCGGTGCGGATCAGGATGATATGCCGGTCATAGGGCTCAAGATCGGCTTGCCAGTCGATACTGTCGAGTAAAAACGCCGCTTTCAGATATTCGCGTTGGCTCAGATAGATCGAGACAAGAATGTTGGCGCGCTCCAGCCGGTGATTATCAACGATCTCGCTTTGCTGCAAAAGCGCGAAAGCCGCCATCGGTTTATTAGCTTCGGGCGTATCGTCCACCACCAGGTCAACGCCCACGGCTTGTTCGATGGCGCGGATGTTGCGGCCCTGGCGACCGATGATGCGCCCCTTCATTTCGTCGGAGGGCAGGCTGACGCTGC
>JBBIHN010000003.1:30489-35482 GCA_037446995.1 Caldifarciminota bacterium
ATCAACGATCTCGCTTTGCTGCAAAAGCGCGAAAGCCGCCATCGGTTTATTAGCCGCCAGATTCCTTACCTCGTTCAAGTTAGCCGGCGCGGCCAGGACCGGCACTGAGGGCCGGGGACAGGAAATTACCAATAATGTCAGCAACAGCATCCCAGCAGGATTGCTGCGGATGGCGTTTGCTAAGATGACTTGACGGTTCATGTGGCGGCGATTACCCGATGCACTCAAACAATGATCACCGGTTGATCAGTAGTTGAACAGTTCTTTGCCGGAGAAGAAAAAATCTATTTCCCGCTGGGGATTTTCGTCCGGGGCCGAGGCATGAACGACATTCTCGCCGACCGAAGTGCCGTAGAGATTGCGGATGGTCCCGGGTTCCGCGTTTTTCGGATCGGTCGCGCCGACTACGGCACGCAGTTTCCGGGCGGCATCCGGAAACCGCAAACAACAGACAACTATCGGCCCGGATGATATGAAATCGACCAGCCAATCATAGAAATCCTTACCCTGGTGAATTGCGTAGAATTTTCCGCCCGTCGTTTTGTCCAGCCAGAGCATTTTCATGCCGATGATCTTGAAGCCGGCATTGACAACGTGCTTTAGAATATCGCCGATAAGATTTCGCTGTACGGCGTCGGGTTTGATGATTAGCAATGTTTTATCCACGGAGCAAGTATAACCAACACGACGCACCGTGTCAACTTCTTAACGAGTCATGGTGTGCAGTGCGTGATGCGCAGTGCGAAGGGGTTGACATCACGTCAAGTCTGTATATAATGTTCCATGTCACGGGGGAGATATAGTGCGATTCTTATCATCATCTTCATTGGTTTCATAAATTGCCAGCCGGGCGAGAGAGTGACCGAAGTCATTGACGGCGATACCTTTGTGCTCGACGATAGTCAGACGGTGCGGTTGATCGGTATCAATACGCCGGAGACCGGGGAACCAGGCGCGGATATTGCGAGGGACGCGCTCGGCCGAATGGTATTGGGCAGAAACGTTACGCTCGAGTCCGATCTCCGCGATAAGGACGATTACGGGCGGCTTCTGCGTTATGTGTTTATCGGCGACCGGTCGGTGAATGCCGAGATGATCAGAATGGGTTATGCCGAGGTGCGTTTTTACCCGCCGGACACGCTGTACCAATCCGAATACGCCGAACTTGAAAGAACCGCGGCCCACAACCGGCGCGGTTTGTGGCCATTCAATATATTCCAACCGGTGGAGTTTGGCGCCGATACCTCGGTATCCTATGATGATGACGATCAGGAAGGTATCATCTCCTGGCGCGATGCCGATAAATACTATGGGCAGAACAAGATCGTCGAGGGGAAGGTTGTCGTCACGAACAATACCGGCAAGGCATGCTTTCTGAATTTCGACCGGGACTGGAAGAGATATTTTACCGCGGTAATTTTTGCCGGCGATTTTGACAAATTCCCGGTCCATCCCGAAGATTATTATCTTAACCGGAAAGTGCGGGTACGCGGTTTGATAAAGGAATACAAGGGAAAGCCGGAAATCATCGTGAGAAGCCCGGCCCAGATCGAGATCGTCAGGGATAATAAATAAGGGAACACGGGTCGACAAAACAGGAAAAAATTTATCTGGCGATGATGAATTTCTCCGAATAAAGCGAACCGCCGTAATCCAATCTTATGAAATACATCCCGGTCGGAAGTTCGGCAACCGATATTTCAATTCTGTTTTTGTCTGGATAGCGCCGGCCGCTGCTAACGCATTGACCGGCGATGTCGTATATCTTGAAATCTAAATGTTGTCTATTGCCGGTTACAATGATCACTATCGCGTTTTTCGCGATGCTCGACAGTAGATGATAGGATAGTTTGGGTTTAGTTTTCTGTTCTTCTATACCCGTGCCCGGCGCGCTCCATCTGACGGCGTCAAAAGCAATGCGTTGTCCTGGCGTTCCGGTGGCATCGCCGAGATATACGTGACCGCCGCTGGTAGTGAAATAATAAGAACCGAGCGAAACCCATTCATCGTTGAAATCCGTTTGATTAATGTTGATTGTTGCCGTGCCGTCGGCATGGTGAATTCCCGGTAATTGTACTGCGCGCAGGACCAATGCCCATTATGCCAGTCGGGCGTGTCATAAACCTGATGAATATAGGGCACGTCGATCGAGTCGCGCCGACTAAAATCGCTGATAATATTGTAGGTGAAAGATGATTGACCGGCTGTCGTGCGACCATGACGGATTACTGCCCGGGCCAAGGCGAAAAGTCCGTTGACTGATCAAGATGAAGATCTGGTCGCGGTCGTCGTTGTAGGCGATATACCGTTCGTCGGGTGAGATCCTGAAGTAGCGTCCGCATCCCGGCGTCGCCGCAATTACGGTAGGCGTCTCGTTATCAAACAGGTATAACGCTGAACAGTAATTGTCGCTTGCAACGATGCCCTGATCACAGATATCGGGATTGCTGAAATAAGCCGGCGACGCCTGATTAATTTGTACGAGCAGAAACAATAACGCTATTTTCATTTGCGGTCTTTCATCTTTTCCGGCTGGACATAACGGCTTGCCTGGATCTCAATTCTGTTTTTTAAATCATCGTAGCACTGCAGAAGCTCTTTGTATTTCTGTTCGAGTTCCGCATACATGTCGTTCGCGTCGGCTTCCTTAGTTTTTTCTTTCACCGGAGCCTTGGGCGGACTCTTCGGCGTGTTATCGGGTTTCGATTTCAACGGCACTTCGATAAAACCCTCTTCGTTCAGCCATTGCTTAATATCGACAACATTCTGAGGGTCTCGAGGGTTCAGCCAGACTTCATTCGCCCGATTTATATCGATGCTGATTTTCGGGTGGACGGCTTTGACGCTTTGGGCATAGGTCATAGGGAAGTTAAGGTCGCTTTCATCATATCTCAGGAACTTACACTGATATTCACTGGCATTCGTGTTCTTGATGATTGTTTCCTGCCCGCTTCGGTATACGGCAATTATCGGCGGTATTCGAATTTTTATTTTCTCGCACAATTTTGCCAGGGTTCCCGTGGCAAGTAGTTCTTGCATCGGTTGTATATTTGCGACCAGGACATTCAGGTTGTCACGATGCTTGACCAGAGCCTCAAGGATTTCGATTTTTCCTTTACCGTGATGATTCTTTCCCGGTGCAACATATCGCAGAGTTTTTTGCGAACCGTCGCGTCGGGTTCAATTAACATGATCATTCCGTATCTCCAATCAAGATATTACTGACCATCGGGGTTTTGTCAAGACTTATGCGCAGGATTTCTAACTTTTTCAGCAACCTCTGTGGTCCGGCCTCACTGCAGTTTCCTGGCATGGCTGGATGAAGATTTGTATCGTCCTACGGTTGACATTTTCCGGATTTATTCTATAATCGGATGGAAGTGCTTTATTATGAAGAAAGAGATTAGTCGGAAAGAAAGCGCGCTTCGGAAAATTCTCGACGGACTGGCCCGCGCCGCGCAAGGGGATCTTTCGACAAAAATCAACGCCGCCGGTATGGATACGGATATGGCCGAAATCGCCGGCGCCTGTAACGACACGATCAAACGATTGAGGAATAGGTTCGATGAAATGCGGGAATCGCGAAGCCAGCTGGAAGATCTGATCAGAAAACAGGAGAGGATCTTCGACGCCAGCCGGGATATCATTCTCCAGGTGAATCGCTATGGCATTATTGTCGAGATTAATGAAAGCGTTAAGGATATTCTGGGCTATAAACCTGAAGACCTGATCGGACGGCATTTTGCCAAATCGAACGCGATTACCAATGACAAGATAGGATATCTGACCGGTATTTTCAAGGATGCCGTTTCCTCGGGCAAAGTGACCGGGGTGATGGAACTTGAGCTTGTCGGCCGTGACGGCGCGAAATATTGCATCGAAGCCAGCACCAAATCGATCCGGGGTGGCAACCGGGATGAGATTGAAGGTTTTGTGGTTATAATGCGCGATATCACCCGGCGCGTCAATGCCGAAAAAGCGCTCGCCGAAAGCGAGAAGAAATACCGCAAGATTTTTGAGAATTCGCCCCAGGGATTCATGCTGCTGGACACTGAAGGCCGGATTCTCGACGTGAACAAGAAAATCTGCGACTGGCTCGGCTACAGACCGGAGGATATAGTCGGCAAGGACCATATTCTTTATCCCTTTTTGACCAAAGCCGGCAAGATCACCGCGATGAGAAAGTTCATGAAAAGACTGTCCGGCGAGACGGTACCGGCGTATGAACTCGAGTTCATCACCAGGACGCGGGAGGTTTTCCCGGGTCAGATCCTGGCGATGCCGATAAAAGACGATAAAGGCAAGACGGCGCAATTTCTGGTAATGATCACCCCGGTCATGCGCGGCGATGAAAAAGAAAAAAGTTAAAGAAAAAACAAAGATCAAGCCCCGCTACAAGCATCGCGTGCCCCATAAACCGACGCGGGCGCATCGAGACCGCAAGAAGTACACACGCAAGGGCCGAAATGCGGTAAGAGACAAGAAGGGTATCGGCGACGAACTCAACTAGAAGGATTCATCAAAAAAAAAGAGCCCATTGCTGGGCTCCCAGCACGTAAAACTAATGTTTAAACGCGCTCTATTTTAGTGGCTTTTTCACCTTTGGGCGACTGGGTGATTTCGAATTTCACGCGGTCACCTTCGGACAACGTACGATAGCCTTCACCGACGATTTCCTGGAAGTGCGCGAAAACATCGCCACTGCCATCTTCTTTTTCGATGAAGCCGTAGCCTTTGCGGCTATCGAACCACTTCACTTTACCATATATTGGCATATATTCTCCTTCCAAGCCTAAATCTGTTTATTTGGGTTTGAGTATATGAGTAATTGGTTTTGCATAACCAACTTTCCTCTTCCTCTTGCGCAAACAAACGACTTGCTTGATAATGGGAAATTATATATAAAAGCAGATACTTGTCAAGAGGCAATGTTGCTGAAGGGTAATATACTGAGTTGTGTGTAAAATCTCTTGCCAGGATAGAAAAATGGTGT
>JBBIHN010000004.1:0-29623 GCA_037446995.1 Caldifarciminota bacterium
CTTGATCGGCTGAAAAAAGAAAAGAAAGAAAAATCGGTGCTGGATTCGCTGATTAGCAAGAAGGAAGAAGCCAAGACCGCAAAAGAAGAGATGTCCGTAAAGCCGAGCGACATTGAAGTCCGCGAAATGCCGGCGATCGATCCGCTTCAATCGATGGATGATTACACCGGTGATGATCTTCCCGAGAGCGCGGCACCGTCTGAAAAGCCGGGCCGCGAATTCCGCACCGAAGGCATGCACGAGTTCACCCTCGATAGTCTTGGTGAACATTCCGGCAGTGCGGCAATGAAACTCGAATATAAATCCCGGGTGATTCAGGCGATCGACAAGGGGCAGATCGAGGAGGCGATCAAGCTGCTTGAGGAATTGAAACTGAGGTTGCTGGTCGAAGAGTAGCCGTCCAGTTAACCGGCGTCGCGGGTTGGTGTTTCTTTATATGCTTTCTGGAAGACGACATAGAAAAGCGCCGCAGCCAGGGCGCCCGAACCGATAGTCCCCCATATGAACAGAGATCGACCGGGAAAATTGTCCAGCAATATTCCGCCGAGCAAAGGCGCGATCGACCAACCAAGGGATTGGGACAGATTGAAGAACCCCATATAACGGCCTTTGTGTTTTTGATCGGCGATTATCGAAGCGTAGCTTAGGCTAGTAGGCGTCACTATCATCTCAGCCAATGTGATAATGACGATCGCGGCGATCAAGAGCGCGAAGCCGGCCGCCAGGCCAACCAACAAGTAACCGACCGCGTAGACTATCGAACCCAAAAAAAGCGCGTTAAGTTGACGTTTTGCCGGGACAACATTGCTGATGAAGAATTGAAACAAGACGACCATGAGACCGTTGATCGAAAATAGAACACCCACCTCGGCTTTGCTTATACCGATCCGATTAACGCTGTACACCGACAAAGGCGAGACAAGCTGACCCCAAACAACGAAGATCAGAAGACAAACCGCGGTAAAATAGAAGAATTTCTTGTCGTTAACGACCGACAGTATTTCTTTGACACCGGCGCGTTGGTTCTTGGTTATGCCGGCGTCAGCCAGAGATTCTTTGCTGAACTTCATGAGCACGACCGCGGCGATCAACATGCACATACCGGTAAGAAAAAAAAGATATGAGTAATCGAACATTGCCAGCAATCCGCCGAGCGCCGGCCCAAGCGCCCAGCCGAGATTACCGCCGATGCGTAACAACCCGTACGCCGAGGTTCTTCGGTCTTCGGCAGTCAGATCCGACACATATGATATCGATGCCGGGATAAATATTGAGCCGAACGACGCGTTGAGAATCAGCAGACCGGTTATGATATAGATGTCACCGCGAAGCATTATCACGTAGCCGAGAAGAATGAAGAGCAGGAAGCGCCAGAATAGAGCCCGAACCATTACCGATTTTCGGCCAATGCGGTCGCTTAGTTCGCCTCCGTATAAGCCCGCGATCGCTCCGATGACCGAGGATATCATCAATATGAGCCCGACGCTGCTCATGGAAATGTTTTTCTCGTTATGCAGATACAGACTCAGATAAGGCATGGATACCGAAAAGCCGACCGCCGTGATCATTCGGCTGATCACGACCATCCAGATATCGCGGGAAAAGCCGCGGGGAATGAGACTGACCGGTTCAGGCATTCTCAAAAACCGGGAGCCGGTATCTGCGATAACCGAGACCCCTGTCTTTACTTTCGCGCGCCGAGATCTATTTCCTTCTCTTCTTTGTTTTTCTAATTGCGCTCTTTTCTGGTTTTGGATACAGCACGGCGGCATGCGCGGCGGCCAAACGGGCGATTGGAACGCGGAAAGGCGAACAGGATACGTAATCCATGCCGACCTGGTGACAGAAATGAACAGATTTCGGTTCGCCGCCATGCTCGCCGCATATTCCGATCTCGAGTCCGGCGTTGACCCCTCGTCCTCGTTCGATGCCGATCTTTATCAGTTCGCCGATACCGCATTGATCGATACTTTGAAAAGGATCCTCGGGGAGTATTCCTTTTTCTATGTAATCCTGAAGGAATCCCCCGATGTCATCGCGAGAGAATCCAAAACCCATTTGGGTAAGATCATTGGTGCCGTAAGAGAAGAATTCGACGGTTTGGGCGATCTGGTCGGCGGTCAAACAGGCACGGGGTATCTCGATCATGGTTCCATACATATGCGGTATTCTTTTCATCCCGTATTTTCGGCAGGCATTTCCATGGATCTCGTCGACCATTTCTTTGATCGCAATCAGTTCATTTGCTTCGGCGACAACCGGTACCATGATTTCCGGATGCGGATTCTTGCCTCCTTTTATCAACTCGGCGGCAGCTTCCAGAATAGCCTGCACCTGCATCGAGGTGACTTCCGGATAAGTTATGCCGAGCCGTACGCCGCGATGACCCATCATTGGATTGGATTCGTGAAGCGCTTCCGAGCGCTGCATCAGTTCGTCCCGCGAAACACCAAGGTCGTTGGCTAGCTGTTCCAGCCGGCTTTCTTCCCGCGGCACGAATTCATGAAGGGGGGGGTCGAGCAGACGCATGACCACGGGTAGTCCATCCATTGCTTCAAGCACGTCCTTAATGTCCTCTTTCACGTAGGGGTAGAGTTCCTGGACCGCTTTACGACGCTCAGTCTCGGTTTTGGACATTATCATCTTGCGCAATCGAAATAGGGGTTCTTCAGAGCCTTTACCGTAGAACATGTGTTCGGTGCGCATTAAGCCGATTCCTTCGGCGCCAAAACGCCGGGCGCGTCTGGCGTCGCTTGGGGTGTCGGCATTGGCACGTACTCCGAGTCTTCTTACTTGATCACACACGCCGAGAAACTCTTGAAGCAGAACATTTTCTTCGGCTGACTCTATCATCGGCAGTTGGTCGACATAGACATTGCCTTTAGTTCCGTTGAGGGTAAGCCATTCACCTTCCTTAATCGTCTTCTCGGCCACTTTCAAAACCCTTCTGTCGGCATCGATATTGATCGCCGAGCAGCCGACGATACAGCATTTTCCCCACCCCCGGGCGACAAGTGCCGCATGCGACGTCATACCGCCCCTTGCCGTTAATATTGCTTGGGCCACTCTCATCCCTTCAACGTCTTCAGGGTTGGTTTCTTCACGAACCAGAATCACTTTTTTGCCTTGTTTCGCCCAATTGACCGCTTCATTCGACGAGAAGACGATCTGACCGGCAGCGCCGCCAGGACCGGCCGGTAATCCCCTGGCGATCGGTCGTTTTGTGATCTCGACTTTCGGGTCGATCATGGGATGCAGCAATTCATCGAGCTGAGAAGGCTTAACCCGCATTACGGATTCTTCTTTGCTGATGAGTTTTTCCTTCAGCATGTCAATCGCCATGCGAACCGCCGCCGGGCCGTTGCGCTTGCCGACCCGGGTCTGCAGCATGAACAGCCGTCCATTCTCGATTGTAAACTCAATATCCTGCATGTCGCGATAGTGTTTTTCCAACTTTCTGCGGTATGAATCAAGTTGTCTGTAGATGCCGGGCATTGATCTTTCAAGGCTTGACAACCCTTTGTTCTGATCGGATTTCGAATATTCGTTCAACGGCGCCGGGGTCCGTATGCCGGCGACAACATCTTCACCTTGAGCCTTTTCCAGATACTCGCCGTAGAAACTATTGTCGCCGTTCGCCGGATTACGCGTGAAGGCGACTCCAGTGGCCGAGTTCTTACTGAGATTGCCAAAGACCATGGCTTGGACATTCACCGCGGTACCCCATTCATCCGGTATCCCCTCGATGCGACGATAGCTTACCGCTCGCTTGCCCTTCCATGATTGGAAAACCGCTTTTATCCCGCCCCATAACTGCTCATGGCAGTCATCGGGGAATTCTTTGCCGAGAACCTTCTTGATCTTTTCCTTGAATTGTGAGCACAGTTCTTTTAAGTCGTTTGCCTTTAGCTCGACATCGGTTACATAACCCTTATCGGTTTTCATTCGATCCATAATCTCTTCCAGCTGGCGGCGGATTCCTTTGTTCTCTTCGGTTTCTATCCCGGCTGCTTTTTCCATGACAACATCCGAGTACATCATTATCAAACGGCGGTAAGCGTCATAGGCAAATCGTTCGTCACCGCTCTCTCTAATCAGTCCGACAATGGTTGTCTCGGTGAGTCCGATATTCAGAACCGTTTCCATCATTCCCGGCATGGATGACCGGGCGCCGGAACGCACGGACAGCAGCAGCGGATTGTCGGCATTGCCGAAACACCGGGCCATTATCCTTTCCACATTGCGTAACGCGGTTTTGACTTCTGACTTCAATGATCCGGGTAGGCTTTTCTTTTTCATGTAATAAGTGCAAACTTCGGTTGTGATCGTGAATCCGGGCGGTACTGGTATGCCGAGGTTGGTCATTTCGGCGAGATTTGCTCCTTTGCCGCCTAGAAGGTTCTTCATCTTGGCTGATCCTTGAGCCTTTTTACCACCGAAGCTGTAAACCATTCTCTTTGCCATTTTGGCTCCTTTCATAGTTTGCCAGTCGATCGAAGCATTGTTCGGGTAAAACTGGACACGCCTATGCTTTTATCTTTTTTAGCGCTTTTTCGATTATTCCGCTAAGGTCTGGTCCGGATTTTTGAACCAGTTCATAGCCAACTTTCGCCGCCGGCTTGTTGAAGTTGAGAAATTTACGCAGATCTACCGGCGTGGCGATAATGATCGCGTCGGCAGGCGTGTTATTCAGGGTTTTCTCCAGGTCAGATACCTGTTTCCGACCATAACCCACCGCCGGTACCAGATCGCCGATGTGGGGATATTTCTTGTATACATTTCTAATCGTGCCGATCGCATAAGGGCGTGGATCCATTATCTTTTTTGCTTTAAGGCGGCGGGCAGTAACGATGCCGGCACCATAGGACATCTCACCGTGTGTCAAGGTGGGGCCATCTTCTACTACGACGACACGTCTTTTCGTGATGTATTCAGGATGGTCGACCGTGGTTGGTGACGCCGCTTTAATAATAATGGCTTTTTTATTCAGATATCGAACGTTACTGTAAACGGTATCCATTTGTTTTTTCGACGCGCTGTCAATTTTGTTTATGATTATGACATCAGCGGCGCGGACATTGGCCTCCCCGGGGTGATAGTTGATTTCATCGCCGGCGCGCAATGGATCGACAACCACGATATTAAGGTCGGTTTCGTAGAAAGAAAGATCATTATTGCCGCCATCCCAGATAATGACATCCGAGATTTTCTCGGCTGCCTTTAGTATTCTGTAGTAGTCGACACCGGCAAAAAGCGTGGTTTTGCGTCGAATATGAGGTTCGTATTCTTCACGCTCTTCGATCGTGCAGTTGTGCCGGTCGAGGTCGGTCATTTTTGAGAACTTCTGGACGATTTGCTTGCTCAGGTCGCCGTACGGCATGGGATGCCTGACTACGACGAATCGATAGCCTTTTTCTCGGAGGATCTCGCATACGAGCCGGGTTGTCTGGCTTTTGCCCGCTCCGGTACGAACCGCGCAGACCGCAATAACCTTGCGTCTGGATTTTAGCATTGAGGAGCGACCGCCCAGCAGCCAAAAGTCAGCACCGGCGGCGATCACTTCCGACGCTTTGTGCATTACATAATCATTAGATATATCCGAATATGAAAAGACAACAACATCAACCGCGAATTTTGATATCAACCTCTTTAATTCAGTCTCTGGGTATATTGGTATGCCCCGGGGATACAGTTTGCCCGAAAGCATTTTCGGATAGCCGCGGCCGTCAATATTAGGGATTTGAGCGGCGGTAAAGCATACTAATCGATAATCCTTATTATTCTTGAAGAAAACGTTAAAGTTATGAAAATCACGGCCTGCCGCACCCATGATAATGACCCGGCGCATAAGCAAACCTCCTTTCGGGACAATATTATAATCAGAATTGAACTGCCGTCAATGGTTATTCCACGTTGACATTCGCCGGTAAATCGTTATAATCTAAGGCTATGGCAAGACCGTTACGCATCCAGTACCCTGGCGCTTTTTATCATGTAACGTGCCGGGGCAATGATCGTGAGAGCATATTCCGGGACGACAATGATCGCCGTCAGTTCCTTCTGCTGCTTCTCGAATCTCTGGCGACCTATCAGGTCGTGCTGTATGCCTTTGTGTTGATGTCCAATCATTTTCACCTGTTGGTGCAGACTCTACGGGCGAATTTGAGCGAATTCATGCGGCGCTTCAATATCTGTTACACCGGCTGGTTCAATCATCGCTACAAGAGATCGGGACATCTATACGAAGGACGTTACCGGGCGCTATTGGTGGACGCGGATCGGTATTTACTGGAGCTTTCCCGTTACGTGCATCTCAACCCGCTGAAATTGCGTAAGGCCGGCCGCGATGACATCAGTAAGCGCTGGCAATATATAGGCCATTATCGCTGGAGCAGCATGCTTGGTTATGTTGATCACCGGTCAGCCGTGGATTTCATCAAGTATGAGATTGTTCTGGATATGATCGGCGGTCGCCGGCAATACCGTAGTTTCGTTCAGGATGGTCTGACCGCCCCCCTGAACAGCGTTTTCAAAAATGTCCAGTATCAAACAATACTGGGCGATGACGAATTCGTCGCCCGGGTGAAGAACGACTTTGTTGAAGCTGGTTCGCACCGGGAGCAGAGCTCCTATCGAAGTCTGTTCAGCACCAAGGTTAGCGCAGAAAGGATTTTGAAGACGATACGCGAAGTCTTTGGCGTAAGCGAATCAGTTTTTGGCCGCCGGGATAAATCCGGCATCGAAAGGGGTTTGGCTGCCGAAATGCTGTACAAATACTCGAATCTGAATCTGGAAGCGATCGGCAAGTTACTGGGGAGGATTGATTACGGCGCGGTATATCAGTTAAGGAAGCGGTTCAAGGCTCGGTTAAGGAGCGACCCGGAACTCGATTCGAAGAAAAGCCAGGTCGAGCGGCGTATCAAGGATCATGTTGAATGTTGAGATTTGACCCCATAGAAAAAGTATTGACATAACTAAACTTTTGTGTACAATGATTGTCTAATGGGCGAATAGCTCAGTTGGCGAGAGCGTCTGCCTTACAAGCAGAAGGTCACCCGTTCAAGTCGGGTTTCGCCCATGTTTTTAGGAGCCGGTTTTTAGTTCGCGTCGCGGGTTGGTCTGCGGAAAGATGGACTGGTAGGAAACAAGATTGCAAGAACCAGGTCAGACGGTTGCCAGACACGAATACCCTGCAAGCCGGGAGAAGAGGATCGTTCATAATATAAGAGAAAATCGAAGGAGGAAATATGAAAATAAAACCGCTGCATGATCATATTCTCGTGGAGAGGATCGAGGAAGAAATCAGAAAAGGCGGTATAATCATCCCCGATACGGCGAAAGAGAAGCCCCAACAGGGCAAGGTGATCGCGGTCGGCGAGGGGCGTCGGGATGAAAAAGGTAATCGGATACCAATGGAAGTGAAAAAGGGAGATGCCATATTGTTCGGAAAATACTCGGGCAACGAGATAAAACTGGGAGACGCTGAATATCTGATTATCCGGGAAGATGATGTGCTCGGCATAATCGAGAAAGAAAAGTAGAAAGGAGTCGTAAGCATGAGTTCAAAACTGATTAAATTCAACGAAGATGCGCGTCGCTCGATTCTGAGAGGGGTCAAAGTTCTGTCCGACGCGGTCAAGATTACCCTTGGGCCGAAGGGCCGCAATGTGATCCTGGAAAAG
Organism: Caldifarciminota bacterium; assembly: GCA_037446995.1. Taxonomy (GTDB): domain Bacteria; phylum Hydrothermota; class Tepidihabitantia; order SM23-42; family SM23-42; genus RBG-13-43-14. Next base: position 7,683 of record JBBIHN010000004.1, read on the forward strand.
AAATTTGGCGCTCCGACCATTACCAAAGACGGAGTAACCGTGGCCAAAGAAATCGATCTTGAGGATAAGTTTGAGAATATGGGCGCTCAGATGGTCAAGGAAGTAGCCTCGAAAACGTCGGATGTCGCCGGCGACGGCACAACCACCGCGACGATACTTGCCGAATCCATATACCGCGAAGGCCTGAAAACGGTTACCGCCGGCGCCAATCCGATGGAAGTGAAAAAAGGCATCGAAAAGGCGGTTGATAAGGTTGTCGAAACCCTGAAAACCTTGTCGACGCCGATCAAGAGTTCCAAAGAAATCGCCCAGGTTGGAACAGTTTCGGCGAATAATGACGAGACAATCGGAGCAAAGATCTCTGAAGCGATGGATAAGGTCGGAAAAGACGGTGTTATAACCGTCGAAGAAGCCAAGGGCATGGAAACGACGGTCGATGTTGTTGAGGGAATGCAATTCGACCGCGGCTATCTGTCTCCATATTTTATCACCAACTCGGATCGAATGGAATGTATTCTCGAAGAGGCATACATACTGCTTTACGAGAAGAAGATCAGCGCGATGAAGGATTTGCTGCCGCTATTGGAAAAGGTTGCGCAGAAAGGCCGTCCGGTTCTTCTGCTCTGTGAGGAAGTGGAAGGTGAAGCGCTGGCGACGCTGGTAGTGAACAAGATACGCGGTACGTTGCAGTGCGCGGCGGTCAAAGCTCCGGGTTATGGTGATCGACGCCGGGCAATGCTTGAGGATATCGCCGTATTGACCGGCGGCAAGTTGATATCCGAGGATATCGGCATCAAACTCGAGAATGTGCAACTATCCGATCTCGGCACGGCTAAACGAATAACCATCGATAAGGAGAATACAACGATTGTTGAAGGCGCCGGCAAGAAAGCCGACATCCAGGCCAGGATACAGCAGATTAGGAATGAGATCGAGGATACGACATCGGATTATGACAAAGAGAAACTCCAGGAACGACTGGCAAAGTTAGCCGGCGGCGTGGCGGTATTGAATGTCGGCGCCGCGACCGAAGTCGAAATGAAAGAGAAAAAAGCGCGGGTTGAAGATGCCTTGCACGCGACCCGGGCCGCGGTTGAAGAAGGAATTGTCCCGGGCGGCGGTGTGGCGTTTATCCGTGCCATTCCCGAGCTTGCCAAGATGAAATTCGAAGGCGATCAGCAGATCGGCGTCGATATCGTGACCCGGGCATTGGAAGAGCCGACCCGTCAGCTTGCGTTCAACGCCGGTCTCGAAGGATCGGTAGTCGTGGAGCAGGTCAAGCAGAAAACCGGCAATATCGGTTTCAATGTGATGACCGAGAAATACGAAGATATGATTGCAGCCGGGATACCGGATCCGACCAAGGTTGCCCGCAGCGCCCTGCAGAACGCGGCCAGTATTGCCGCTTTGCTGGTGACTACTGAGGCGGTTGTCGTGGAGAAACCCGAAGAAGAGAAAACTCCGCCCATGCCACCCGGCGGCGGCGGATACGGAGACTATTAAAAAATAGGATTTAGGCGTGGGTTTGGATGCTGGAATTCTAGCTTCCTTATCCACGCCTATTTTCTGGAAGTTGATATGCCTACCTACGAGTACGAGTGCATAAAATGCAATTACCGGTTTGACGAATTGCAGGGCATAACCGAGGCGCCGTTCAAAGAATGCCCTAAATGCAAGGGGAAATTGCGCCGGTTGATAACCGGTGGTGCCGGCATCATTTTCAGGGGCAGTGGCTTCTACGTAACCGATTACAAGAAAGCAAATATCGCCGAACATGAACCTCAAAGAAAGGAATTGCAAAAGAGCGATAAGAAAGATTCCTTACCGGCGACACAACCCAAGCCGGACAAAAAATCAGAAGCAAAATCCAGTTGATTTAAGACTCTACATCGATTATTATTGCCAATGGTGCCGAACATAGCCGGGAACCGAGCATTTATTTGCGCGGGCGAACCGTCGGGCGACGAGTTCGCCCGCCTCATTGTCAGGGCATACAAGGCGCAGCGGCCCGAGTTGGCGTTTTTCGGTATCGCCGGCGATGCCGCGGCCCGGGCCGGCATGGATGTAATAATGCGCTATGACGAGATGATGGTTTTCGGCATGCAGAGTTCCGTTGAATCCATACAACGCAGCCTGATGGCCTATCGAACTATCGCCCGCCTGCTATATCGTGAGAGACCGGATGCATTTATCGGGATCGCCTATCCGGGCGTCAATTTGCTGTTATGCCGCTACGCGCGTAAGCTGGGCTGTGAGACCTATCTTTTTTTCCCTCCCCAGATATGGGCGTGGGGTGGGTTTCGAAAATATTTCATCAGGAAGTGGGTGGACCGAGCGGTTTCAGTATTTCCTTTCGAATACGAATATTATCACCGCCGGAAATTGCCAGTTGTCTATCTCCGGCATCCTCAGTTAGAGAGTTTGAGCGTCTACCGAAGAGAAGATCGGCAATGACGTGTCGGTTTTATGCCCGGATCCCGTCCGGAGCAGATAAAAAGGCATATGCCGGTGATCGAGAGACTGATTGGTATGACGCGCGAGCGGTATCCGGGATACGAATGCTGCATAATACTGCATCCGGCCGTGAACTCGAACATCTCGGCGAGCGCGGGCAGAATTATAAAGGAAAACCGCTATCAAGCAATGAAAGACTGCGATCTAATAGTAACGACATCGGGTACTGCTTCGCTTGAGTCGGCTTTTCTGGGTGTACCGCAGGTGTTCTTTCACATCCCGGCATTCCTTGATATGCACTTGTTCCGGCATTTCATACACATCCGTGAATATAATCTCGCCAATCTGTACCATGACAGGAAAATCGTACCGTGCGTTGTCGGCCGTGATTGCAGGAGAATTCACCGGAAGATAATGGATTTTATTGAGAAATTATTGGCGAACAATAATTGACGCTGTCGGTTTTTTGTGGTATAATTTGATTATGGATAGCGTCATTCTCGTTACCAGCCCGTTCGGTCTCGGGGAAAAACTTATTCTCGAATTGCTCAAGACCGGCGAGTCGGTTTACACGGTTTTCCCGTCGCCGAAAGATGTTCCTATGTCTTTTCTCGGCAAGATAAACTTGAAATATGGTTTCATAAGATTCGACTTTGATTCCGCTTTTGAGAAGAATTTGCCCAAACGGGTGAAATGCGTTTATCATTTGTATGAAATGTACTATGGCCCATTTACGGCGGTGTTCCGGGCGAATCCTTGCGCAACACTGCAGTTGCTCGATTGGTCAAAGAAAGTCGGCGTCGAGAAGTTCGTCTATATGTCAAGCGGCGAGGTTTACGGCGAAGGGTCGCATTTAGACGAAAGAACAACCTGTATTCCGAAAAGCTTCTACGCGACCTCGAAACTCGAGACTGAGATGCTTTTCCGGTACTACGCAAAGTTCTTCTCGATCGATACCCTTCGGGTGTTTTTTCCTTTTGGCCACGGCCACCGGCAGGCATATCTTTGTAATCTATATCAGGCGATTATGAGCGGCAATGCGATCGATACTGAATACGGAGTGATCAGTCCCACCTATGTTGATGATATGGTTATGCCGTTAATTGCGTTACAGGAGAAGAGAGAAAGTCAGCTGATCAATTTCGCCGGCGCTCCGGTCAGAATATCCGAGTTGCTCGATAAGGTGATCACCGTAACCGGCAAGAGACCGAAGAAGATCGCCATCGGCCAGAGCGAGCTGACCGGTGACAGCAGCAAAGCCAGCAGAATCCTGGGTTACTCGATCACCAGTTGGCAAGAGGCGGTTGAAAGCATTTCTGCCTGATTTTGTCCGGCATTACTGATGCGAATACTGCATTGTGCCTTAGAGAATATTCAGGATGTACCCGGGTTGCTGAGCCGAAGTCATGAATGGTTTGGCGATCAGGGAACTTTGCTAACAATGACACGATCCGGCCTGGGATTCCCGGCCGGGATTATGCTCAACTATCCATTGTTGAATTCGTTTTCGATCAACGCCTTGCGTAAGTTCCTTGGTCGGCAGAATGTAAATGTTCCGGAGCAGGAGTTGAAACCGAAGCTCAAGTGGGAGAACGGTTTGCAGGGCATGTTATTGAAAAGCAGGGATCTACTGTGGCTTTATTCGCTTCACCGATGCTGGCGCATGCATGAACTTGATGATTTTGACATATATCATTTTGACGGCGATCTTCCGTTTATCAATGGTGAACGGGTGTTGAAAAAACTGGCGGGTAAGAAAATCGTGACTCATTTTCTCGGCAGCGAGTTGCGGAAATGGGGCATGAATCCATATCTGAAAGAACACGCTCAACTGAAAATCACATCGGAGCTCGATCATACTAAGATCGACCCCGGTCTTTTCTTTATTCCGATACCATTTGAAGCGGGTAGATATGAATCCCGAACAGGTGAGAATAAGACATTGCGGGTGGGACATTCGCCGACACGAAGAGCCGCTAAGGGAACAGCAGATATTATCGAAGCGGTTGATAAATTAAAAAAGAAGATAAAATTTGAATTTCTACTTATTGAAGGTGTTTCGAATAAAAAATGTATGGAACTAAAAAGAACCTGTGATATCGGCATTGATCAGATCGGTAACTACGCGGGTACGGGTTATGGCCGCAGCGGTCTTGAATTCCTGGCACTAGGCGTACCGACGATAACCGAAACGCCGGCTGAATATGACCGGCTTTTGCCGGGATATCCTTTTGTCAATGCCAACAAGCATGATCTGGCTGATGTTTTGTCGAGGCTGTTGACTGATGCAGATTGGCGTTGGCGGTTACGCGATCAGGGTCTGCGCTGGGTGCATGAATTCCCCGACCCGCGAAGAATCATGGGCGAGATCTACGGCCAGTACCGGCGACTCGGATGGGTGGGGAAGGCCAACCGCTAGACGCTACACGCTGTACGCTGACAAAAAATAAGAACTGTTAATAGATCTTAATGCGTAAGACAGGAAGCCTGGCGTTAGAAAGGCAGGATAGGCTGACCCGACCGTACAGACAGATCGTACAGAAATACGGCCGCACCCGGGAATTTGCGGTATTCGATCTGACGGCCGAGTTCGTTCAGGTAATTTTCGTACAATTTCTCCTCATCCGCGCCGAATGTTCGGGCGATATGGGACATGATCACCCATACCCGTTCGTGACCGCGCAATCGGGATAGATCTTCGCGATAATCAGACCAATTGAGCCGTGCTTCGATGCCGATAACATGATCTGGCGCATAATCCATGCGATACGCATAGTATTTGAAGGCGTTTGCCGATGCGTAATATACATACACGATATCGCCGGGTTGTTGATTTTTCACGATATGCGCAAGACCGGGACGAAACTCTTCGGGCGCGCGCGGTCTGATCAGTCGATACGCGGCATTGCCGACGGGCAAGAAGAAAAAAACGAACAATAATGCGAAGGCTGAAATCACGGATTTTAACCTGAGCACCGTGTAAATGTGGGACAGCCCCTGGCTTATTGTCATGAGCAGTGCCGGAGCCAGGAAGAGCAATAGACGCCCTTCAAACGGATACGCTCTAAGTCCGGATGCGAGCATGGCGGCAAAGATCGGCAGCAATAGCGGGAGAAGTATGTCTTTCCGGTTTCTCATATAAGTCAAAATGCCGACCAGAAAAAACAAAAATGCAAGCGACAATTCATACACGGAAAAACCGGCCGGAAATTTGAACATGCGCATGAACACAAAAGGGTACCATTTGAGATCAGCCCATGTGCGGGGCGGCAAAGGCATAAAGGCCGATTGCCAGGCATCGGTCAGCGATTCCTGGCCAGCGGCAAAACGTAAGTTCACCAAGTAATAGATCAAGATGCTTGTCGCCGGTACTATCACGCAGACCGTTAAGCCGTACCATGGACCATGCTTCTTTGTCAGCCGGTAGATAGCTATCAAGGCGAACGCCGACCAGACAAAAACCGCAGGAAATGAAAACCAGAAACCGATCGCCGTGACCAGCGAAAAAAGCAGCCACGATTTCGCCGAAGGCCCGGATTTTATCAATCGATATCCGAGGATTGTGATGACCAGTGCAACGGCGACATCGGTTGAATATGGTTTCACTTCCGAGGCGAAATAGATTACGTGATCGCATACCGCGAACAATACGATGGCGAAAACCGCGGCGGTTGCGTCAACGGTTTTATGGGCAAGTCGATAGAATAGAAAAAGCGCCGCAATACTGCCGATCAAAGGGAATAACCGCAACGCCATTTCACCCGTGCCCAGCATCATCGTAAATACCTTCTCGACGACGAGAAAACCGATCGGTGCGGCTTGATTATAATCAAGGGGTTGAGTTAAACCTCCGAAAGCGCGTTCGATGATGTTCATTGCCAGGGGTGCTTCGCCCTCGGTCAGCGATCGGTTATGGAGGAATTGCGCAATTCGCAGTACAGCCCCGGTCAACATTGCCAGTCGGCAGATCGTCTTTTTTAGTTTATCGTTATCCATATAATATAGCTTGCGGTTATTATACAGAACCCTCGCGCAAGGTCAACCCGTTTTTGGCGCCGGAGTAACCGTGTTTCTCACTGATCGATTGACAATGACATAATTTGCATTAGAATTATTTAATGTCGATGGATCATGCCAGGCACTATTTGTTTGCGAAAAAACAACTGGTTGACGAGGCATTGCGCCGTCATTTCGTTGACCGGGACAATCCGATGTTCGGCATTATGTACTATTCGTTGGACAAAGGCAAACGGATACGGCCGATATTGGCGATCGCCGGTTATGAGGCATGCGGTGGCAAGGCGATCGAGGAAATCATGCCGATCGCCTGTGGTCTGGAGCTCATCCACACTTATTCATTGATTCACGATGATCTGCCCGCCATGGACAACGACGATTTCCGCCGGGGTAGGAAATCAGCCCATAAGGAATTTGGTGAGGCGACCGCGATCCTTTCCGGCGATGGTTTGTTTGCCTATGCCTATGAGTTGATGAGCAAAGGTGGTCGCCTGGTCGAGGAAAGAAGTGAAGTGATCAGCCGGGTCAGTGAAGTAGTCGGGCCAAAGGGTATTGTTCTGGGTCAAATGCTTGATATTTCATCTTCGATTCAACCAAATCCCAGAACTTTGCGCAAAATACATTTGAACAAGACCGCAAAATTCATTGCCGTTTCGATCGAATGCGGGGCATTGATGGCGCGAGCCGGTGACAAAATCATTGAAAAAGTCAAAAAAGCAGGTATACTTCTTGGTATGCTGTTTCAGTACACTGACGATATTCTGGACGTTATCGGCGAAAAGGTAGCCCTGGGTAAAACCCCGGGTAAGGATGAAGCGGCCGGCAAGATAACCGCGCCGGCTATATATGGTTTGGACGGGGCGCGATTCCGAGCCCGTCGATACGCAGAACGCGCCAGGGGCATTTTTCAAGGGTTGGGACCGGAATTCATATTTTTTGATCATATCATCGACTACATACTGAATCGAACATTTTGATATGTCGACAACCGTTATGCATCAAGGAGTCCATTTAACGATCTGATCATCAATCGTTCTAGATGTCAATACTAAAGAGAATAGAGAAACCAAACGACCTTAAGGGTCTCAGTATTGAGGAATTGCACGTGCTTGCTTGCGAGATCCGGGAACAGATCATAAATACTTGCGCCAGAACCGGCGGGCATGTTGCTCCTTCGCTCGGAGTGGTGGAATTGACAATCGCGTTGTATCGCGTATTTGACGCTGAGCGCGATAAGATCATCTGGGATGTCGGCCATCAGACCTATGCTCAGAAGCTGATTACGGGCCGCTATCCGCGGTTCCACACCCTGCGTACCTTCAAGGGCATAAGCGGTTTTCCCAAAAGAAAAGAATCCAGGTATGATGTGTTCGATACCGGGCACTCGTCAACTTCGTTGTCGGCGGCGGCCGGCTTTGCCATTGCCCGCGATTTCAAAGGCGAGGACTATAGGATCATCAGCGTGATCGGGGACGGTTCATTGGGCGCCGGCATTGCCTTTGAGGCGCTCAATAATCTCGGGCATCTGAAGAAAAACGTGCTGGTCGTGCTGAACGACAATGAACGTTCGATCGGTGAATCGGTCGGCGCCCTATCTCAATATTTGACGAGGATAATAACGACCCGCACCTATAACCGATTCCGTGATGATCTGTGGAAATTCCTGGGCCGCATGCATCCTTATTTTCGGGATCGAGGCCGGAATCTGGCGAAACGGATCGAGGAAGGACTGAAAGGTCTTTATGCGCCGGCCGTGATCTTCGAAGAACTCGGCTTCCGATATATCGGGCCGTTGAACGGCCACAAACTTGGAGAAATGATCGATACTTTCAGCCGGATCAAGGATATGCACGGGCCGAAGATCGTGCATGTCGTTACCAAGAAAGGAAAAGGCTACCAGATTGCGGAGGACAATCCGGAGGTTTTTCACGGTATCGGACCATACTGCATTGCCAGCGGTGAACAGAAGGACGGGGGTAAGTCTTATACGTCGGTATTTGGCGATGCCCTGGTCAACCTGGCGCAGAATAATAAGCGAATCCTTGCGATTACCGCCGGCATGTGTCTTGGTACCGGATTGGTCCGGTTTCGGGAGGAGCTGCCTTCGAGATTTTTTGATGTCGGAATAAACGAACAGCATGCTGTGACCATGGCGGCGGCCCTGGCGCTCGATGGTTTCATCCCGGTATGCGCGGTCTATTCGACTTTTCTGCAGCGCGCCTATGATCAGATCGTCCATGACGTCAGTCTACAAGAGGCGCCGGTAATTTTCGCGGTTGACCGGGCCGGACTGGTCGGAGCGGACGGTCCAACCCATCATGGGCCTTTTGATCTGTCATATTTCCGTTGTTTGCCAAATATGGTTATCAGTACACCGAAAAACGGGGACGAGTTGGTCGATCTGTTATACACCGCGACCAAGTACGGTCACGGACCGTTTGTCATACGGTATCCCCGGGAATCTTGTCAGGTTGATCAGAGCCGCCAGCCCGTCGAGATACCGATTGGATCGTGGGAAACGGTTGTCCGAGGATCAAAGATCGCGTTGCTCGCGGTTGGGTCAATGGTCGGTGAATGCATCAAGGCTCTGGAATTGACCGCCGGACGGGAGGTCAAACCAACGCTTGTAAATGCGCGCTATGTCAAGCCGATGGACGCAAATCTCGTTGACCGCCTTATGAGAACTCACGACTACATCATAACCGTTGAAGAGAACTCGGTCATCGGCGGTTTTGGCGATGCGATCCTTGAGTATTGCGCCAAGAAACAAGAAAAGGCTCGGGTTGTCTGTCTTGGCATTCCGGATACCTACATTGAGCACGGCTCACGCGCCGAGTTACTTGAGGTTGCAGGCATCAGCGCCCGGCATATCAGCCAGGAGATCACCAAACTTATATGAATTTGATCGTTGGATTGTTGATCATCGGTCAGCTCGCCACTCTTTATGAGAGCAGGGTGATTACTGATGATGAAGGCAAGTATCTTGTTTATGCCCGTTATTATCAGGGCGAGCTCGTTTGCATCGACAGCATAAAACCAATCGAGCGGTATCTGGATGCCGAACTGTTGAACCGGAATCGTTCTCTACTGCGACAGGAACTAAGACGCGAGCTAAAGCAGCAAAGCGGTTACGCCAGCCAGGGGATATTCGGAACGCTCGAAATTCCGTTGCCCAGAGGCGGGTTCAGTGAGTTCATGGGCGAGACCGGAAAACTCGATGTCGGCGGTCATGTCAAGATTATGCTCGGCGGCAGTCAAACCTTTATTCCGGTCGAAACCGAGCAGTCTTTCTTCCCGGAGCTCACGATGAAGCAGGAAGTCGCAGTAAAACTGGACGGACAGGTTGGCGACCGTATGCGCGTATACATTGATCATGATTCAGAGCGGATCAGCGATACCGAGAACAAGATAACGGTAACTTATAAAGGGACAGAAGACGAGATCGTGCAGGAGATCGAGGGGGGTGATACCCAGTTATCTATACCGGCTACTAATTATACCGGCGACATTCCTTCGCACAGCGGCCTCTTTGGCATAAAATCCCAGGCTAAGTTCGGTCCGCTTGACATGGTCGCGATCGCATCCAAAGAGCAAACCCAATCGCAGGAAATCGAAATAATGGGCGGAGTACAGGCGGATACGAACAGGATCTGGGCGAAAAACTACCTGAGACGTCGATTCTTTACGCTCGGGCTGCAGCCTGGTGATACATTGCTCATCCTGCAGGTGTTCATCGACGACCGGAACGCGCAGAACAACAAGAGCAGCTACACGGGTATCACGTTTTACGGCAATGCTTATCTTGACATAAACGATAACAATGTGCCGGATGACACGACCAATCCGACCAATCGTCACCTCAACGGCTATTTCACTTTGATGAGAGAAGGTTTCAGCGATGATTACGCGTACGTACCTTATGGCGAAGGAACACTCGAACTGAATTCGGCTCTGGCAACGACCCCGGTCGGCCATGTGCTCGGCGTCTATTATGTGAAGAGAAACAACGGTATTGTGGACACCGTGGGTCGAATGCCCACGCCTGTCGACACTACCGTGACGCTTAAATTGATATGTCCGGAGCTGATGGATACCAGTTCGTATACCTACAATTATGAAAAACGAAACTACTATCAAATCGTGAGTCCGGGATCAAAACTTGATTCGCTGCGCGTATATTATGAAAATCCTGGAGGTCAGCCGCAGGATCGGCAAAATGAGACTTCTTATCTGCAGCTTCTCGGTTTGGACTCGAATCTTGACGGAGTCGTTGATGAAAACACCGCGTTCATCACAGGCCAGGGTTTGTTGCGTTTCCCGGATCCTGAGCCGTTCGCCGATTCGGTCAAGTTGATAGATCCCGACCCTGAGATATATACTAACCCATACATGATACATATGGGCAAGTACTTTCTTTATGTAAAAACGATTGGAGCCAAGGCTCGATACGAAATCCCGGCGAATGCCGAAAGAGTAATGGTATATCTGAATGAAGAATTACAGGATTCTACGCTGGATTATTATATCAATCGGGTTGAAAATTATGTTGAATTCCGTAAACCGATTCTTCCTTCACATAAAGTCCGGATCAAAATCGAGCACTCTCCATGGTTTTCAATGGCGCAGAAATCCCTGGTCGGCGTGCGCGGCACTTTGAGACCATTTGGTGATGCCGTGCTGGGGTCTTCCTTTTTGTACCGCACCGAGAGTTATCCGGTTGAGCACATAAGGTTGCGCGAAGAACCTTTCAGCCGCACGGTCTGGGAAGTTGATTTGAACTATCCGCAGGATTTGCCTTTTGTCACAAAAAGTATTGATCGGCTGCCTTTTGTGCAAACCGAAGCCGCCTCCCGGCTTCTGATCAGCTGCGAAGGCGCTTACTCTTTCTCAAATCTCAATACTAAGGGAGAGGTGTATCTTGATGACCTCGAATCGAACACGATCGTGAGCAAGGATTTTTCGATCGGCCGCAATGCCTGGGTGCTGGCTTCTAGGCCAGCCGGCAAGGATACGTCGGCTTTTGCCAGGCAACGCTTGATCTGGTACAATCCGCGAACCAATCAAGAGCGATTGCTGGATCGTGATATCTATCAGAATCCGCTTGAACCGAACAACAACGCTGAGGTTCTCAAAATATACTACCATCCGGACAGTAGTGGTTCATATGCCGGCCTTACGCAGTATATCTACAGCGAGAATTTTGATGAGATCGAGAATCTCGAGTTGATAATCAAAGGCAGAGGCGGACGCATTCATGTTGATTTTGCTCAGAAGGTCAGTGAGGATCAACTGAGGCGCGATCGTAACGGCAATCTGCGGGGTCTAGGTGTGCTCGATGATGAAGACCAGAACCCGCGTAACAGTATATGGACTGAATATGACGAAGACACAGGACTGGATGGTGTTTTCGGCAACGATAACGATAATGTTGCCGGTGACGACGGTAATGATGATTATGATGCCGATGATATATACCGCATAAACGGAACCGAACGCAATCGCTTATGGGATACCGAGGATATTGACCGCGACGGTAGCCTTAATCTGGAGAACCGATACTTCAGTTTTTCGATCGATCTTGATGACACAACTTCCAGCAGGTTCGTAAGGGAATCGGGTCTGCACAATGGCTGGAAGCTTTTCCGCGTTACGATCAAGGATTCGATCGAGCGCGATACTGTGGTCGGCCAGCCGGATTGGCGTAATATCCAATTTGTCCGGATCTGGTTTGATGGGTTTGCCAGTAACGAGACGATTCAGGTATACAAGCTGATCGCTAGCGGCAGCCGTTGGAAAAACTACGGAATTATCGGTGAATATTCTCCCCCGCCTAATATGGTTTTTACAATGACGCCGGTCAACACTCGAACCCACACTTATTATCGTTCGCCGTACCCGACCGAGAGAGATGAGTTTGGCCGCGTCAAAACTGAGGGCGGTCTTGAGTTGAAACTCGAGAACATACACGAGAACTTCACGTGCATCGCTCACCGGAGGACTGATGAAAATGAGGATTATCGCGCTTACGATACGTTGACCTTTTACCTGAATGCGCGCAATTCCAATCCGGCAATCGGGTTACGCCTTGGAACCGATTCATTGAACTATTATGAATACAGCGCCGAGTATCGTACCGGCAATATCGGTTTCAATGATTACCGCCTGTTCAAAGTGGCGGTTCAGCGTTTTGTCGACTTGAAGCGATACCGTACCGGAATCCATGATACGACTACGATCGTGGACGGCAACTACAAAGTTGTCGGACGTCCGTCGCTGTCCCGTAATCAGTTTTTTGAATTGCGGATCACCAATCAGTTTGCGACGCTTCTGACCGATACGATATGGTTCAATGATATTAAGCTTGATGCGCCGCGTCGTGAAGTCGGGCGAATATTCCGCGGCAACAGTTCGTTGAATCTTGCCGATCTCGCCAGCGTGGCGGTCGCCTACGATGAATCCAATGGCCGGTTCCGGCGATTATCCGAGGCTAAGGATCTATCGACACAGAGCGCCGGACAGAGTTTTTCGGCCAACTCAACGATATCTTTGAGCAAGTTTCTTCCCCGTGATTGGGGTGTTAGCTTTCCACTGAGTTTGAGTTATCGGAACAGCCAGAACAAGCCGAGATTTTCTTATTTTGCCGATGACATTGAAATCGGCGGCGACGATCAGATGGCTCAAAGGACATTGAACACGCATCGATCGTATGCGCTTAGCGTTTCGAAAAGCGGATCGAAACACTGGCTGCTTCGCAAGACCATTGATAATTTATCTTTCGGACACGATCGTTCCCAATCGATCACTCAGTCGGTAACCAGCCGCGATACCACTGATATGATCGGGTATCGGGGTGGATACACGCTCGAACCGGGCGTATCATTCCGTCTGTTAAAGGAACAGTTCACGCCTTTGCCGAAAACAATCTCATTCAATGCCGTCTATTCCGATAACAGCGTTAAGACATATTACCGGCCCAGTCCGGATTCTCAGTTCAGGACGGTCGATGCGGGTATACAGCGGCGTAAAACTTTGACTCCGTCGATCGTCGTTAACTATATACCGCACAATATCTTAAATGCGAGCTACAACTTCACTCAGTTCCGGGATTCAGTGGCCGCGCGGGGCAGATTCGGTGAAGAGGTCGGAAGGACTCAGACATTCAATGCCAACATTTACAAGGATCTATATCTCATCATGCCAAGATTCAACTATGCGGCGAATTACAGCGAAGATTATCGTTTTGAAATAAGAAAAGAACAGGATTTACGCAATGTATCAAACAACGGTCAATACGGAGTCGAGGGTGAGATTCGGCTGCAGAAAATTACCGGCCTCTTTACTGGATTACGCGATCGATCCAAGGATTCGCTGATGACAGCCGGATCGCCGGCATGGGTATTGAAGGAAATCGAGGCGTTTGCCAAACACGTACAAAATCCAAAGTTCAATTATAGCCGGCAGCGTTCGTCTAATTATCTGAGCGTCATCGGACGCCCGGACTATGTTTATCAATGGGGTTTTATCGATTCGTTGCCCGCGGGAATGGTCGCGCCGGGCAGCTTTCCCGGTCGCGGTCGTGCCGAAACTTACGGCGCGAGCTCCGGATTGACGTTTCGTCTTTTCACGGTCTCCGGTCGCTATTCAAGAAGTATCAACAGCAGTTTCACTTATGGCGGAAGCGAGTTAAGAAACGTCACCACGCGCTATCCGGACCTGAGCCTTCGGATAATGCGGATCGAAAGTCTGCCGATACTGAAAAAATCGTTACGATCCTCCTCGATCACGGTCGGCTATAATCAAACAATGGACGCGCGCTATGAAGTCACCGGCGATACGCTCGAAAGAATGTCGGATTCAAAGGGCATTGCCTGGTCACCGCTGGCGAGCTGGCAGGCAACCTGGACAAGAGGATTCTCCACGACCATTGATGTTAACTACTCGTCGACAAATCTCAATCAGTATCTGGATACGATCGTGGTCGCGAGCCGCAATACTAGCCAGGGCGGACAGGTTAGTTTTGCCTACACCTTCAGCGCGCCGACGGGTTTGGGCATTCCGCTTTTAAGAGGGGTTAAGTTCAGTTCCAGTCTGTCGGTCAACGCCAGCGCGAACTACAATCGTTCGAGGAGTTATTCCGGCGGTTTCGATGTGCCGCTCAGCGATTTCAGCACGACCTCTTATCAACTTGGTCTGAGTTACAATTTCTCATCCTTTGTCACCGGCGGCGCGAATTTCAACTATTCGCAGAATGACGACCGTAACACCGAGCAGGATACCCGCAAGATCGGCTTGGATTTATGGGTGAACATCAAATTCTAATCTTTGGTCGGCATTCGGTCGGCGCGATGAGGTCGATTGTTCTAACATTGTGCGCATTAACTGGCCTGGCCGGAGGCAAGCCGCTGATGACATATTTCCTTGAATTTTGCGCGATCGGGGAAAGGGTGCCGGGCACGGCGGGGCATTTGAAAGCGCGCGATTACATTGTTAGTAATCTCGATAATCCGGAAGTTGACTCATTTTTCACCCGGGGCACTAGTTTTTTTAATATTGTGAAGCGCTTTCCAGCCGATCAACCAGTGATCGGTATCGCCGCTCACTGGGATTCGGATATAAACTGCCCTGGCGCCAACGACGGCGGTTCGGGTATCGCCCTGCTGCTTAAACTTGCCGATACGCTTTCCCGGAATCGTCCCGCGATCCCGATCGATCTGATATTTTTCGACGGCGAAGACGTCGGGAAGGCCGAGCTGATCGGATCCGAGCATTTTGCGGTGAAATGTTTGACCAACTATTCATTTGTGCTGGTCATCGATATGGTCGGTGATCGAGACCTGACGTTGTATAAGGAGGGGAATTCGTACGCGGCATATCCATCATTGGTTGATTCAATATGGCGGATCGGCATGGAGGTCGCACCTGAAGTTTTTATCCCTTATGTGAAATACTATATTCAGGATGATCACATATCGCTAATGAAATACGGTATCCGGGCGATTAATCTTATTGATTTCGACTATCCGTTCTGGGATTCTCCGGAAGATACGCCGGATAAATGCAGCGAGGAAAGTCTGACGATCATGTATGAGTTCTTATTGAAAATCGTGTACCCAGCCGAAGACTGATACGGTAAGATGAAGAAATCCGAAAAAATGGTTCTTCTATCGCTTTGTTTGGTTCTGGCAAGTCTTAATTTGTACAATTATCTGCGACGTGAACGATTGGAGAAAGATATTCAGGTGATCATCGAAGAGTCAATGGTTTTTGTCTCGATAAACGAAGCCGGTATCGATGAATTAACCTCGTTGCCCGGTATCGGCCCGGTTCTCGCCTCGAGGATAGTAGACTATCGCATTAGTAACGGTGAATTCCAGCGCCTGGAAGACCTGAAGAAAGTCAAAGGCATAGGTCCTCATATTTTCAGCAAAATAACGCCTTTTATCCGGTTATAAATCCAGGCTATATGGTCGGATCAAACAGGTAAATGGCGGCGGATATGCATCCCTGCCGCCGTCAACGCGGCCGTATTCGGCGGTCAGACAATTGACTTAACCCTCATTATTTGTAGAATTAATCAAAGGAGGATTCAATGAACATGCCTTTCGGTGAAATAAAGGACAGGACATTGACCATGAGATTTTCGACCGCAGATTTTTCCATTGCTCTGGTGCTCAACGCGATTAAGGTTCATGTTGATATGATCGAGGAAATGCAAGTTGTCTTCATTGGCGCCCAGACCGACGTGATCGCCGGGCCGTCGCCGGTTTTTCGGCCGATCCCGGTGGTCGCGCATTTTGAGTATGTTGGTAAGGGTTCGAACAAGGAGATCCTTGAAAAGGTATACCGAGTCGTCTGGCAAGGGGTGCTCAACTCTTTTCCGGACGAAACATGCTGGGCCAAATCAAAAGAGGCTTATGCTTCGTTCATCGGCGCTCAAGCCGATCTCCTGAGAGCACGAATTGAGGCGAACAAGGAATAGCTCGACCGACAGGCCGCTTCGTATGCCGTCGTCGTGATGCGCGACAAAACAAGTTAAATGTACGCGATTCTGCTGTTACCGTTAATGGCGTTGTCCGCCGACCTGCGCTGGGTTGAAGTTGATGTTTCGTTATGGCGGGACGGCAGGGCTGATTTCGTTTACAAGATCCGTTGGCAAATTGTTTCCGGCGATATGTCCGCATTCTACCTTCAAGGGTTGTCGGTCGACCCTTATTTCAATCATGATGCGTCGTATGCGCTTGATGATAAAGGCCGGAAGTATCCGTTGCAGATCAAAGATCTTGGGGATAAGTATGACATCATCCTGGCGAACGGAAAGCGCTATGGCCCGGGTACGCTGACTTTTGTGATACATTTCGGCGGCGATCTTGGGCGCAGCGGTAATCTCGCCCGCACGACCAGCGAATTCGGCGAACTGGTGGTCTTGAACTGGGCGCCCCCGCAATGGGATGAAGAGCTCGAACATTACACGGTGTATGTCTATTATCCGATCAACGTGCCGGGCAAAGACGTCGATCCCGATGATTACGGTTTCCGTACCGAGAAATTCATGAACGATAAATACCTTCTTGGTTATTTCGGTCAGGCGCATGAGGGGATCTACTATTTCACCGTACGCATTCATCGGAACAATGTCCGGGCTAACGAAAAAACGCCGATCCAGCAATACGTTCCGGCAAGGTATTTCAACGCCGAAAAGTTCGGCATTATCAAGATCGAGCCGGAGAGGCGCGAACTCTTTGGATTTCCCTTCGAAATAATCTATTCTTTGTTCTCGATCGTTCCTTATTTATTTTTCAACAATCGCAAGAGCAGGAAACTGAAAGGCACACACAGCGATGTTGCCCGTTTGAACTGGTTGCGCAATGATTGGGTGCCGCCCCGTATCGAGATCGCGACTTTCCGTAAAACAGGCAAGGTCGCGAAACTTGATATCATCGAGGCCGCCTTGTTGCTTGATTACCCGGTTAACGCGATACTGACTATACTCGCGATGAAACTCGAGGAGCAGGGGGTGCTTCGTATTGTATTACGTTCACCGCTCAAGATCGAAGTTCTTAAGAGGCCATCCGGTTTGCGCTATTATGAATCGGTGTTTCTTGATGCGATCCGGACCGACGGGACGCTTGACGAGGCCGGGTTCAAGGCGTTGATCACCCAGGTCGTCGAGACCGTGTCCCGGAAAGCATGGGACTGCGATCTTGAGGCGACCAAGTCGTATTATGAAGACAAAATCGGCGCGCCTTCGTCTGAGCAGCCGATCGACGATG
The DNA here is from genome assembly GCA_037446995.1 of Caldifarciminota bacterium. Classification (GTDB taxonomy): domain Bacteria; phylum Hydrothermota; class Tepidihabitantia; order SM23-42; family SM23-42; genus RBG-13-43-14. The sequence continues at coordinate 25,424 of JBBIHN010000004.1, forward strand.
AATACAAGAATCCCGAGTATTACGCCTATTTGCGCGGCCGATCGTTTGGCCGCGAAGATCAGTATCGGCAAATGGCCGATGCCCTGGTCATTTATAGTCAACCGATAAAAAGCTACAGCGCTTTTGTCAAGTCCGACGCCTGCCACAGCGCCTGTTACGTGCATACCGCCTGCCACGACGCCTGTCATTCGGCCTGCCACAGCGCCTGTCATTCGGCCTGCCACAGCGCCTGTCATTCAGCCTGCCATTCGGCCTGCGTAAGCGGAGGAGCACGCTAGTGAATGAATTCGAAATTCGAAATTCGAAATCCGAAATAAATTCTGAATCCAAAATTCATTCTTCGGAACGGCAACTTGATGATCGATCCATCGATATTTCATGGGTCGATGAATTCGTTCGTACGGTTAAGCCTTATATCTATGTGCGCGAGGCGGATAAATTATTGATCCTTGTCCCTAATCAGGCGTACCGACTCAACGATTCGGCGTACTCTTTGCTGGACGCGATGCTCAAAGGTCGTTCGATCAATGATTTGTTAGCGGCGGTCGGCGATGATCCGGACCGGCGCAAGGAATTACACTTTTTTTTCTGCGATCTTCGGGCGGCGGTCAGCGGCTGCTTGCGTGACGGCGAGTCGAGAAAGGCGGTACACTATTTCGAGTATGACGGCGATATCAACCATTATCCGGTGCTGGCCGAAGTGGCGGTTACCTATCGATGCAATCTAGAATGCGGTTTTTGTTATGTCGGCGATAGACAATATTCGGAGTTGAAAACCGCCGATATTATAAAAATACTGGAAAAGATATACTGCGAGGCGCGGGTTCCCTCAGTGAGTTTTACCGGCGGAGAACCGCTGCTACGCGATGACATTGTTCATCTTGTTGCCGCGGCGCGCCGTATCGGGCTCTGGACGAATTTGATAACGAACGGAACGCTGCTCAATGCCGATCTTGCGAGAGACTTGAAAGACGCCGGACTGTCAAGCGCCCAGGTCTCAATCGAAGGTCCTGGACAAGAAATACATGATCTCATTACCGGCGTGGACGGCGCTTATCAGGCAACGATCGCTGCGGTCAAATTGCTGAAGAAAGAGGATATACCGGTGCATACTAATACAACAATTTCGCGACGCAATGTTGACTCTCTTGAGGGTTTTGTTGATCAGACAAAGGAGTTAGGGTTAACCCGTTTTTCGATGAATTTATGTATACCCTGCGGCAGCGCGGCCGGTCATCCCGAGTTATGGGTGACGTACTCCGAAATATCGGAACGTATTTTACGGGTGAAAAAGAAAGCCAACAGCTGCGGCATCGATTTTCTATGGTATTCACCGGTGCCGATGTGTTTTTTTAACCCGATCGCCCATGGGTTCGGCAACAAGTCATGCGCGGCGATAACTGGTCTGCTCAGCGTCGACCCGATGGGCAATGTGATACCCTGTTCATCCTGGCGCGCGCCGGTCGGATCCCTACTCAAAGATAACTTTGAGAAGATCTGGAACTCGGCGGTGGTGAGCTATTTCCGGAACCACGATTATGCGCCGGATCAATGCCATGCCTGCATCAAGTTCAACACGTGCAAGGGCGCCTGCCCTTTGTACTGGTCCACGGTCGGTCATCAGGAGTTGACGAATGCGGTCAGATAGCGTTTACGTGGTATTTGACAAGATCGACAACCGGCTGCGCACGGTGATGTCCGTGGTGCTGATCTGGATCGCCTTTGCGTTCCAGCTTGCGACGAGGAGTATTCTTGCCGGCCTGCCTTTCATCATTGGCTGTGTGATACTCAACTTCATGAGGGGGTTCAGCGTCAAGAAAGTCAGTTCGACGAAACTCGAATGGCAGGAGGTGACGCCGGCAAAGATCGATCAAGTGAGCGACCATTGCGCCCGAGTGAGGAAATTCCGCAGCATGGGTACGGGGTGCGCGATCGGCCTTGTGGCCGGGGCATTCTTTTTCTTTATCGTCTGCGCGCCGGTGATCGCGGAAATCGTCAGGCCTTCATTCATTCTCTACGTGCTGGTGATCAACAGCGTGATCCTTTTCGGCGGTTTGCTGATCGGCGGCCAGAAAAGCGCCTGGATGCCTAACAGTCTTGACGTCAAGATCGAGATCGTCAGACGGTTAACCTCGTCTCAGATTGTCAAGAGCGATCCGTGGTTGATCCCGGCATGCTTTCTGGAAATCGGTACGGCCGAAGAAGGTTCCTACCCGAACGACACCCGGTTCATGATACGTTTCAGGGATGCTCCGGCTGATTTCGTCGGACTGCAGGGACAGGTGTCCTTGAACTCGGTAAAATCTGCGGTTTATCCGTATTTCTACATTGTTATCATTGCCAAACATGGGTTCAACTTGTTTGACAAGGTCGGTGAACCGGTTTTCCCCAGGCTTGTTGTCGAAAGAAAAGAAACCGAAGGGGTCGATGTGATCGTACTGCGCCAGCAGACGACGAAAACTTCAGGCTACCATACGGATGCAAAGGCCCAGGAATACATAACGAAAAGCGGCATTGAACTGGCCAAGGTAATCCTCAAGGCATAGACATGGAGTTGTTGTTGTCTTCAAACGTTAGAAAAACTGCTATCCTTCTGATCCTATTGCTGATTTTCGTGTTCTTCATCTATAGCCCGGCGATCAACTACGATTTTCTATCTTGCTGGGATGATCATATCTATACTGTTGAAAATCAGATGGTGCAAGAAGGCATGAAGCCGGGCAATATCAGTCAAATTTTTGGATCTTTTCTGCTGGGCAATTATCATCCTCTTACGCTATTGAGTTACGCATTGGATTATTCAACTCATGGATTTCAGCCTTGGTACTTCCATTTGGTTAACCTTTTGATTCACCTGCTGAACTGCCTATTGCTTTTCGCGCTGATTTACCGCATCAGTCGGCGCTCAGCGGTTGCTTTGATCTCGGTTCTGATCTTCGCCGTTCATCCGCTGCGTATTGAACCGGTTGCCTGGATATCGGGACGCAAAGATTTGTTGGCGGCTACGTTCGCCTTTTTCTCGTTGATCGCGTATTCTAACTATCAGGGTCAGAGACAAATTCATAATCTATGCGTTGTGCCTTGTTTCATTCATCCTTTCGTTGATATCGAAGGCGATGGCGTTGGGTTTGCCGATAATGCTCTTGCTGTTGGATTATTTGAATGGCCGGCGTTCGATTTTTGACCGATGGTTCGAGAAAGTTCCTTTTATCTTAGTTTCTATCGGTTTTGGAATTGTTGCCTGGATCGCTCGTCAAACCTATCAGTATCAACTCGGCGAGAGCGTCTTCGGCGTGGGATACCGTATGCTGCTCGCCTCGCACCGACTGGTATTCTACTTTTTCCTGCGGCAGATTCTGCCATTCTGGCCGGCACTGCTGCAGCCTTACTTATCAAACGCACTTACTATCCCTTTTCCTTACTATGCTATCTCTTCGATAGTAGTCATCGTTTTGATCGTACTGGTGTTGATAGTTCTTAGGCGCAGAAAGAACATCGTCTTTGGTTTTACGCTGTATATGGTGGCGCTCGCACCCGTATTGCCGGCTTGTGACCCTGGGCTATTTGGCTGACCGGTTCACATATTTTGCTTCATCGGGGGCGGCATTTTTGCTCGCCTTGTTTTTTGTCGATATGTTCAGCCGGGCCAAAGTACGCCGGACCTTACGTATTTTCGCGATATCGGCCGGATTGCTGACGGTGCTGTATTTTATGGTGCTAACCAGGAGTTTGTTGCCGGTCTGGAGAAACTGCCTCAATCTGACCGGTTATATTGTCAGACATTATGCCCACGATCCCGCCGCATATCTTAATCGCGGATTGGTGCATTGGGAACGAGGTGAATACAATAAGGCAAAGCAGGATTTTGCTTGCGCCCTGGAGGTTGACCCTGAATATGCCGATGCCAGCCGCCGGATCGGAGAAATTTTCCATGAACTGCAGCAGCCGGATAGTGCTTATCATTATTATCAGCGGGCGATCCGATCCGCATAATGTTGAAGCTCTTTTCCTGTTGGGTAATTTGCATTACGACCATGGGTTTTATGACGCTGCGATCGTATGCTTTGACCGCGCGGCCGAGCTCGATTCCGGACGCACCGAAGTTCTTTTCAACCGCGCGAATTCATACAGCCGCAAAGGCGTGCATGAGGATGCGATAAGCGGCTACACAATGGTGCTCGCGATACAACCCGTTCACGA
>JBBIHN010000005.1:0-29327 GCA_037446995.1 Caldifarciminota bacterium
TATAAAGGAGATAAGTTTTGGACTCATTGGCTCATATTCGCCCGAATTGCTCTTAAAGGAGAAAAAAGGAACTCATCGTGATAAGTATCAATAAATCAACATTTATGGCGCCACCCCGGGATTGCCGTTGTTCAACGAGCCGGGTGGCTCAGATGAGCCTTGCTTCGCCCAAAATTTATCTTCTCATTGAATTTACAAAAGTCGTGATGTTATCTCTTTGGAACATGCTGAGATTGCCACGCCCTTCGACAAGCTCAGGGTTCGCAATGACACAAGACACTGTAAAATAGTAATGTTGACATTATTTTACGAAAAGTGGAGAGGACTCAGAGATAATGATCATCCAAGAGCCCAACTATTGACAACTATTGACAGCATATAAAAAAAATCTATAATAATGCGATGAAGGTAAGAATCAACGGAAAATCGAAAACATTCGATAAACCGATGAGAATATGCGAGTTGATCCAACCCGACGGTTTTGTTGCCGCCCGGTTGAACGGCGATCTGGTCGATCTCAGCCATGAAATAGCCACGGATGCGGACATTGAATTGATCGATTTCAGTAACAACGACGGCAAGAGGGTATTCTGGCATTCGGCCTCTCATGTCATGGCCATGGCGGTCAAGGCTCTATTTCCGGAAGTCAAACTGGCGATCGGACCGGCGATCGACCAGGGCTTTTACTATGATTTTGATGCGGATAGACCTTTTTCGCCTGAAGATCTCGATCGGATCGAGAAAAAAATGGCCGAGATCGTTCAGGCCGATATCAAGTTCGAACGGATAACCATGAATCGCGATGCGATCGTCGAATTCTTTAACCGGCGGAATGAATCCTATAAGATCGAGCTGATAAAAGATATCGTCGAACAGGAGATCAGCCTCTATCGTAACGGTGAGTTCGTCGATCTATGCCGCGGTCCGCACGTTGTTTCGACCGGCGCGATCAAATCCTTCAAGTTGCTCGGCCTTGCCGGCGCTTACTGGCGCGGCGATTCAAAGCTCAAGATGCTGAATCGTATTTACGGCATCGCCTTTCCGGACCCGGTGATGCTCGATGATTATCTCAGGAAGATCGAGGAAGCGAAAAAGCGCGATCATCGTAAACTCGGCACCGAACTGGAGTTATTCTCAATGTACGAAGAAGCCGGCGCCGGGCTCGTGTTCTGGCATCCGAAAGGCGCTTTCATTAAAAGACTGATCGAGAATTACTGGATTGAAGAACATATAAAGGCCGGTTATCACCTTGTGTCCACGCCGCATATCGCGCGCAGTCACTTGTGGCAGACTTCCGGCCATAATGATTTTTACCGGGACAACATGTTCGTGCTGCCGGTCGACAATGAGGAATATATTCTTAAGCCGATGAATTGCCCCGGGCACATCTTGATCTTCCAGTCCAAGGTCCGGAGCTACAAAGACCTGCCGCTGAAATTCGCCGAGCTCGGCATGGTGTATCGCAAAGAATTGTCCGGCACCCTGCACGGCTTGCTGCGCGTGCGCAGCATCACCATTGATGATGCCCATATTTTCTGTCAGCCGAGTCAAATCGTCGAAGAAATCGTCAAGGTGCTCGAACTGACCATGAAAATCCTCAAGAAATTCGGTTTTGAACGGTTCAAGATTGAGCTATCAGTGCGCGAACCCGGCAATAAGGAAAAATATCTGGGCGCCGATGAAGAATGGGAAAGAGCAGAACGCGGCCTGGTAACTGCGCTTGAGCGCCTGAAACTCGAATACCAACGCCAGGAAGGCGAGGCGGTTTTCTATGGGCCGAAAATCGATATTAAGCTTCTTGACGCGCTGGAACGGGAATGGCAGGCGACAACCGTGCAATTCGATTTCAACCTGCCCAAGCGATTTCATATTGAATACATGGATAAGGACGGTCATCATAAAGAAGTGGTCGCGATACACCGGGCAATATATGGATCACTGGAAAGATTTATGGGATGTTTGATCGAGCATTACGGCGGCGCTTTTCCGTTCTGGCTGGCGCCGGTTCAAACCGTCGTCATGCCGATAACCGATAAACAAACCAAGCATGCGCGATCCGTGCTTAAGAAATTAACCAATCGAGGCATCAGGGCCGAAATCGACGAAAGATCGGACAAGATCAACTACCGTATCCGCGAAGCCGAGGTCAAGAAAGTTCCGTATGTACTTGTTGTCGGCAAGCGCGAGACCGAGAACAACACGGTTGCGGTCCGCAAGCATGGCAAAGGCGATCTTGGAGCCATGGAGTTAAAGGAGTTTTTTAATATGATAAAGAACGAAGCAGGAGGCAAAGATTAAGCAATTACCGCGTGTAAACCGAGGTATCAAATCGCAAGTAGTAAAAGTTATCAATGAACAAGGCAAAGTCCTTGGTGAACTTGATATCCGCGAGGCAATGCGCATTGCCCGGGAAACCGGCTATGATCTGGTTGAAGTCGCGCCGAACGCCCAGCCGCCAGTGTGCAAACTGCTTGATTATGGCAAATATCTGTACGAGAAAAAGAGGCAGGAGCGTGATGCCCGAAAACATCAACACCGGATGAATGCACGAGGCATGCGTTTTTCCTTGAGAATCAGCGAGCATGATTATCAGGTTAAGCTTAACAAGATCAAGGAATTTCTGGAAGACGGCGACCGGGTGAAAATAGCCCTGAGGCTTAGGGGCAGGGAATTGGTGCATGTTGATCTGGGCATCAAGGTAATTAACCGTGTAATTACCGACGTACAGGGATTGGGCAAGGTGGAAAAACCGACCGCGCGAGAGATGAACACGCTTTACGTAACCTTAATCCCGGACAAAAAATAGGAGCGACAATGGGAAAACAGAAGACAAAAAGAGCCTGGGCAAAAAGATTCAAAAAGAAGAAAAGCGGTGTTATCATGCGCCGCAAAGCTGGTAAAACACACCTTCAGACTTCAAAAAGCCGTAAGAGGAAAAGGCGTCTACGCCAGCCAGCCATAGTATCAAAGGCTGATGTGAAAAGAATCAAAGGCTTTATTTAGCGCTTGTCTTAGCCAATAATTGACAAAAAAAACTATATGATTATAATTTTGCAAAGGAGCAGATCATGCCGAGAACGAGAAATGTGCCTTATACGAGAAAGCGGCGAAAAAAATGGTTGAAAGCGGCCAAGGGATATTGGGGCGGAAAACACCGGCTATATAAAACCGCCCGCATCGCGGTCATGAAAGCATGGCTATCTGCGTATCGTGACCGGAAGCGGAAGAAGCGGGTATTCCGGTCTTTATGGATAATTCGTATTAACGCCGCATTGCAGGCACATGGGGCAAAATACTCTCAGTTCATAAACGCCTTGAAAAAACATAACATTTCAATGGATCGCAAGACATTGGCCGGCCTTGCTTATGAATATCCCGAACAATTCACTGAGTTGGTAAAGCTTTGCATGAACAAATCTGAATCCGGTGCCTGATGACGCGTGAACAACTGGAAAAACTCAAAATCGAGATCGATCAAGCGCTTGATCGGGCTGAAAACCGCAGCGATTTTGAGTTGATCCGGATAAAGTATCTTGGCCGCAAAGGCAAGTTCAACCTGCTTTTTAAGACAATGACCGGCCTTGGCATTGACGAGCGTCGTGTGCTCGGAAATGAGATCAACGCGTTGAAAAAATATCTTGCCAGCAGACTTGAAAGCAAATTCGGCGGGTTTGAGAAAGAAGTCAATGTGAAATACGAGCTGCTGCTGCCCGGGCGAAAAGGCTATATCGGTCATATTCACCCATTAACCATTATCCAGAATGAAATCGTCGATTTTTTCACTAACCACGGTTTTACCGTGGCAACCGGCCCCGAGATCGAATACGACTGGTATAATTTCGAGGCGCTGAATATTCCGCGGGATCATCCGGCGCGCGATATGTTCTCTTCATTCTACATTAAAGACGACCTGCTGCTGCGCAGCCATACATCCCCGGTGCAGATCCGGGTCATGGAAAAGCAGAAACCGCCGGTCAAAATAATATGCCCGGGCCGTTGCTACCGTTATGATGCCTTTGATGCCAGCCATTCTCCGGTATTCCATCAGGTAGAGGCTTTGTATGTCGATGAAGGAGTAACCTTTGGCGAGTTGAAATGGATTCTCAGCGAGTTCGTCAAGTATGTTTTCGGACCAGGAACTCGTTATGAACTTAGACCGTCATTTTTCCCTTTCACCGAACCCTCTGGTGAACTGGCGATCAGTTGTACGATCTGCGGCGGCGACGGCTGCGCGCTATGCAAGAATACCGGCTGGCTGGAAATGCTGGGCTGCGGCATGGTCCACCCTCAGGTTCTGAAGAATGTCAAGATCTCGCCCCGGCGATATTCCGGATATGCCTTGGGCATGGGCGTCGAACGGGTCGCCTTGATCAAGTACGTGATCGACGATATCCGTAATTTCTACAACAACGATTTCAGGTTCCTGGAGCAATTCTGAACATGATTACATCATTGAAATGGATCCAGGAAATACTCAACACCGAAATTGATATCGACGAGTTGAACCGCAAAATGCTTCGTCTCGGACTGGAGATCGAATCGGTCGAATATATGGCTCCCGAGAACGTTGTTGTCGGCATTATTAAGAATCTTACGCCCCATCCGGGTTCAAAACAGCTTTCCGTGCTTGATGTCGATATCGGTCATAATTGCCGGATCGTAACCGCGGCAATCAACGTCAAGCTGGGCGAACGGGTTCTGGTTTGCGCTGCCGGCGATGAATTTAAAGGTTCCAAGGTTAAAGAAAAGAATTTTCACGGCGTTGAATCCAGAGGTATATTGATCAGCGAGGAAGAGCTCGGCCTTGCTGAAAAATCAAGCGGCGTGATCGTTCTGGAAAACGGCGATCCGGGCGAGAAATTTGCCGATCTTTTTGATAATATTATCATGGATATCAAGGCAACGCCCAACCGTCCTGATTGGCTTTCAGTCGAGGGTATTGCCCGCGAGATCGCGGTCGGCTTCAAGATAAAATTTCCCACGCTGTTCACCGGCCGCGGCATCAGGAAGACGGATTCCCGAGACTCTTTTCCGTTGAAGATAAAAGACCGAATCGGGTGTCCCAGATATACGGCCCGAATATTCGAGGATGTCACGGTCGCCGAGTCGCCGTTCGCCGTCAAATGGCGGTTACATTGCATGGGCATGAACGCGATCAACAATATCGTTGATATCACCAATATCATGATGCTGAAGACCGGACAGCCGCTGCACCCTTTTGACCTGGATCTTCTTCGGGGAGGCCTCATTGTCCGCAACGCCCGAAAGGGCGAAGAATTCGTCACCCTGGAGGGAGCGAAATTCGAACTTACTCCATCTGATCTGCTTATCGCCGACCGCGAGGGAAGCATAGCATTGGCCGGCGTGATCGGCGCCCAGCGATCCCAGATATCATTCCGTACCAGACGGATACTCCTGGAAAGCGCTTACTTTGATCCCCGGAGAATCGCCCATACCTCAAGGAGGCTTGGACTGTTGACCGAGGCATCGGCACGATTTGAAAGAGGCGGCGATATTGCCAGCGTCGACGCGACTTCGGCATTAACCGCCCGGCTCTTTACCGAACGTGCCGGGGCTAGGGAAACCGGATTTCTCGTCGCCGGAGAAAAAATCAAGCCGGTCAGGGTCGATTTCTCGGTATCCAAATCGAACCAATTGCTTTCCCTTAGGCTGAAGAAGACGGAGATCGCCGGGACTCTAAAACGGCTCGGCGTAAAGTGTCTCGCCAGAAGCAAGGACAGGATCACCGCGGTCATACCTCATTACCGTCGGGATTTGACGATCGAAGAGGATATCTTTGAGGAAATTGCCCGGGTCTATGGTTACATGAATATCCCGGAAGTTCCGCCGCGCCAATGGGGCGGCCACGCGAAGATCAACCGGGCAAGGCAATTCGAGGAAACCGCGCGTAGCTTTCTTTTCGGGCAGGGATTCAGCGAAACTTATAATCTTTCTCTCATCGCCAGCAAAACCCTGGAACAGTCCGGTTTCAAGGATTTTGTCACGCTAAAGAATCCAATGAACGAACGCTTCAACGCTCTCCGGCCGACACTGTTTCTCGGTCTTGCCGAATGCGTAAACTATAATATTGCCAAAGGCAACAAAGCCTTGAAATTGTTCGAGATCGGCAATGTTCTGATTAATAAGAACCCGTTCCAGGAAAAACATCTGGCCGTGATCATGGGTGGAGAGCAATACCCGGATCACTGGCAGCAGTTGGATCAGTTTATCGATTATTATCATGCTAAGGGAGTTATTGAAGGATTGCTGGCGGTATTACGGATAAAAGAAGTTGCTTTTGTTCCGGTCAACAAAAATGGATTCAGTCAGACAGTGAATCTTTTGTTCAATGGCCGCGAACTCGGCTATCTGGGCTGTATTGAACAATCAATATGCAAAAATCCGTTCTACTATTTTGAGATCGCGCTGGACAAAGTTTTCGCCGTGATCGGCGAGGCTTTTTTCACCCCTCCTCCGAGATTCCCGGCAAACACGCGAGATCTGTCCTTTCTGGTAGCGGAAACAACACAGGTCCCGGATCTGATCAATTTGATCAACGAAGTCGGCGGCCCGGTGCTGGAAAAAGTCAATCTCTTTGACTATTACCGGGGCGATAAAATCGAACCAGGCAAGAAAAACCTCGGTTTCCGTCTCTATTTCCGGGCTCCTGACCGCACCCTCACCGACCGGGAAGTTGATACTTTCATTCAGAAAATCGAACGCGAGGTGACGATTAAATACGATGGGCAGTTGAGAAAAAGGAGCTAATTTGGAAGAGATAAATAGACTCGAAGAAAAGGTGGAATATCTGGTTAAGATTGTCGGCGAACTGAAACAGAAAATAGAGACGTTGGAACAAGAAAAATCCCGGCTTGAATCGCGGGATAACGTGATAAAAGAAAAATTGACAGGATTGATTGATAAGATCGATAACCTGGCGATTTGAGGTGCCGTCTTGAAAAAGACAGAAATTGTGGTTAATATCTTCGGAAATGATTACCGGGTGATTTCCGACGATTTAGAGTCCGAACGAATTAAGGAAGTTGCCGAGATCGTGGATGCGAAAATGAAGGAAATCCATCGGGAATTCCCGTTGCCATCCACAACTAAAATCGCCGTTTTGGCGTGTTTGAATTTAGTTGATGATTATATGCGACGCGAGGATCAGCATAAGAAAAAGCTTGCCGAATTGGAAGAGAAAATAAGGGCCCTGGTCCTCAAGATCGATGAAACGGTTCCTTAAAACGTTCCCTGCGGTGCTCGTGATGGGTATTTAGTCTTGAGCCAACACCCACTTTTAGGGAGCTAAGTTCGGCGATTGGATTTTCCCCGTCGTCGACCGGCGCCCACCTTAAACCTGGGTTCAGAGACTAATGCTCACACGGCACCCGCGGGGTATTTGTAAGTTCATTTGAAGGAGGCAGTATGACAATCGGATTAATAATCAGCTTCGGCGCATTGCTTGTCGCCGTTGTTTTTGGCATTTACATCTATAACCGATTCGGTAAAGCGCGATTGGCTCAAGCCTCGCTCGAAGCCGCTCGCATCATTGAAGAAGCCAGGCGGGAGGCATCTAATCACGTGAAATCCGCCGAAATCTCAGCCAAAGAAAATTGGTATCAAGAGAAAATAAAATTCGAACGGGAAACCCTGTCCAGACGCAAGGAGATCGAAAAGGCCGAAAGACGCTTGTCCGATAAAGAGACGGTTCTTGAAAGAAGAGAACATCTTATCGTTGACCGGGAAAAGGACTTAATTAACAAAGAACACGATTTGCAGAACAAAGAGCGCATTATCCATGCCAAGTCCGAGCGTCTTGATCAGATGATCGGCGAACAGAATGAAGCCTTGCAGAAAATCGCCAATCTCACGAAAGAAGAGGCCATGGATGTACTGAAGAAGAACCTCGAGGCCGAGGCCCGCCATGAAGCGGCGATCATGATCAACCAGATCAAAGAAGAGGCGAAGGCAAAAGCCGAAAACGCCGCCCGCGAGATCACGCTGCAGGTAATCCAGCGGTGCGCCACGTCGCATACCGCCGAAACCGCGATGTCCGTGGTGCCGATCCCTTCGGATGAAATGAAGGGCCGCATCATCGGGCGCGAGGGCAGAAATATCAGGTCTTTCGAGAATCTTACCGGAGTCGAAGTGATTATCGATGATACTCCGGAAACCATTTCCTTGTCGTGTTTCGACCCGATACGCCGCGAGGTCGCCCGCCTGGCCATGGAAAAACTGATCATCGACGGCCGCATCCACCCTTCACGCATCGAGGAGGTGATCAAGGAAGCCCGCGCCGAACTGGAACAGGTGATAAAGAACACCGGCGAAGAGATTATCCTGGAAATGGGTATCATCGGCATGCCGTCCGAGCTGATCATGCATCTTGGCCGGATGAAATACCGCACCAGTTACGGTCAGAACCTGCTGCAGCATTCAAAAGAAGTCTCCGCCCTTTCGGCGCTGCTTGCTCAGGAATTGCAACTCAACGCAATGCTCGCGCGGCGCGCGGGTCTGCTTCATGATCTCGGCAAGGTCGCCGACGCCAATGTCGAAGGGTCGCACGCCCGCGCCGGCGCCGAGATTGCCAGGAAATACGGCGAGAACGATATCATCATAAACGCGATCGGCGCCCATCACGAGGAGATCGCGCCGGTCTCACCGTACGCGGCAATTGTGGAGATCGCCGATTCGATCTCCGGATCGAGGCCCGGCGCACGTCGGGAAACGATCGAAGCGTACATCAAAAGATTGAACACGCTCGAGGAAATTGCCGCGTCCTTTGACGGTGTCGAACGGGTTTTCGCTATTCAGGCGGGACGCGAAGTGCGCGTAATGGTGCAGCCGGAAAAGATCTCCGATATTGAGGCGGAAAACCTGGCTCAGGAAGTCGCCCGCCGTATTGAAAAAGAGACTCAATATCCCGGGCAGATAAAGATAACCCTGATCCGCGAGAAGCGCGTAGTCGAAATAGCTAAGTAGACCGACTTTAAAGAATTTACATCAGTATCCCCAGAATATCCGCGCTCAACGCGACCGTGAAATGCAGTATTGCGCAGGGCAGAAAACTGCGGCCGCGCAGGGCGACTATGCCCAAAAATATGCCGGCGATTATCGATCCGTATGCCTCAAGTTCGGGTTTGCGATAATGCATGATCGCAAACGGGATCATCTGGATCAGTACTGCGATCTTGCCGACTTTCTTCTCGAGGCTGAACAGCATGAATCCGCGGAAAAAAAACTCCCAGGCAAACATGTGAGAAAACTGGACTGCTTGATAGATCAGAAATAAATGAACGCCATGAGCCGATTTCTTATAGAGCGGATATATGTTCTTCAAATTCGTTAACCTGAAAGCAATGACCAGCACGACTAGCATGAGGAGATAGAACACGAGGATCTCGACCGACCATTTTCGGGCATTGCCAAAGGCAAACCCATAATCAACCGGCCTGCGCCGGAAAAAGGGCATCAGGATAAAAGGCGATACCATATATAGTATGCCCAGGACCATAAGACGGTTCAGGAACATTTCCCGGGGCAAGATCGTAATGACGCGCCGGAAATAGATACCGAACAAAAGGATAAATGTAGAATAGGCGATAACGATCAGGGTCTCGCGGTCAAACCCCTTCAGCTCTTCGATATATTGTTTAAACATGATCAATAATACATGAATCGGCCGATAAATCAATATGCCGTTGGGGTCGAACATTTGCTTGATTTTAGCGCATAAATATCTATAATTATGCATGGCCTTGCTTGCCGCTTTCCTCATTGCCGTTAGGCCGCCGCTGCCTACAAGCCCCGTAAAAATCGTGCTCGGCGCCGCGGTCAGCGTTTATCAGAAAACATTGTCGTCACTTCAGGGCGGGGCATGCAATTTCTCGCCGTCATGTTCGCATTTTGGAAATGAAGCTATCGCCAAATACGGCGCGCCATCGGGAACATTGATGGCCGCAGACCGGCTGATGCGCTGCAATCCCTGGGCGCCGTATTATCTGGGACGCTACTATCACGGAATTAGAAATAACCGTATCTATGACCCGATCGACAATAACTATATTTTTGGACCCATAAAAGAATATGATGATACTAGGGAAATACCCTGAGTTATGCTGATACAATTCGTCATTTTCTTTCAATCCGAACTTTTTGACCCGACGAAGGTGTTGGAATTCGCTGGACACCTGCATGAATCCGGCGATTATGCGGCCGCCCTGCAAGAATACAGCCGTTACCGGTTCTTGAGCGATACGGTCGAAACCGATGTCCAAACAAAAATCATTGACTGCATGATCCGACTCAAGCGCTTTGACGACGCCCTGATCCGCGCGCGCGTGACCGGCGATCCTGCCTACTGGCAGGGCATTGTCCTTTATCACGCGGCACGATTTGATTCGGCAAGCGCCTTCTTAGTTAGATCGAACGCGGATCACGAACCGCAATCAAGGAAATTCATCGGCCTCTCATACGCCGGTCAGTTCGATTTCAAAAAGATGAGCGATTATCTGGAATATTCCCGGCCCCCGCCGAAATTGAAAAAACCATGGCTCGGCGGTCTCCTGTCAATCATCCCGGGCGCCGGACACGCGTATGCGGATCGCTTAGGTGATGGCTTCTTCTCCTTTCTAACCGTAGCCCTGCTCGGGGTTGTATCATATCATTATTATCAAACCGATGAAGATCTCAAATTTGGCATTGCTGTTTCAGCAACTGCCCTATTTTATGCAGGAAACATATACGGCGGGGTCAATGCCGCGCGCAATTACAATTACTATAGAAACTCGGAGTATCGAGATAATATCCTTGATGTCTATAATGAGTTTGATTATTAATGTCGCTCTCGTTTCTATTATCGCTTAGTATTTCCGCGTCGCTTGCGGATTCGCTGTTCAATTCCGGCTTCTATGAACCGGCTCGTATCGAGTACGCACGGGAATTCTACTTCTACCCCGAGCTCAGGGACCGGCGCGCCAAGCGCCTGAATTACGCGCTCTGCCTGCACCATGAGGGCAATGCGCTGTCCTATTTCGAGCTCCAGCGTTTCACCATCGATTTCACGCCTCTGAACAAAGACGAGATCAAGATCCTGGCAAACAAATATATCGATCTCGGCGATTCTTATCGCGCTCAGGAACTGCTGTCCGCGACCGAAGAATACCGGCTTCTCGCCTACACCCACATTCTCCAGCATCAATGGACAAAGGCGCGGCATATCCTCCGGCAGAATGACGATTCTGTTTTGACCGATATCATCGACCGCTACCTTGAGCTAAAACCCAAAAACGCGAACACGGCGATGTTTTTTTCCGCATTCTGTCCGGGGCTGGGCGAGACCTATGCCGGCGATCCTAAAACCGGGATCAAGGCATTTTTGGTGAATACCGGATCCGTTCTGCTCCTGTACAACGCGATAAATAAGAAAAAATACGTCGATGCCGGCCTGATATTCAATTTTCTGTTCCAGCGTTTTTATTTCGGTTCGATATTCAATGCCAAACGCCTGGTTTTGGAACATAATGAGAATCTGGAAAGTAAATATATAAGTGAATTTGCCGAGCAAATTCACTTTAAGCACTAAATCCTAAATCCGAAATCCCAAACAAATTCACAATACTAAACTACAATATTCAAAGCATCCAGAATTTCAAATACTTGGATTTGGCTAGAGTTCAGATATCAGCCCTTAGGATTTAAATAGTCCCGGATCCTGAATCATGCATCAGGTATCAGGCATCAAGCAGTTTAGGTATTTTGATTTTATGCCCTACTTGACAATATGACATATATAGGTATAATTATCAACTTGCTGAGCCAAAATGGGCCTATAGCTCAGTTGGTTAGAGCGCACGCCTGATAAGCGTGAGGTGAGTGGTTCAATTCCACTTAGGCCCATGCGCGCGCCTGATCCGTTATGGAGCAGGCAAACAATGCGAAGAAAAAGGAGGATCTAATGAAAAAGATCGCGATCTTGCTGGTCACCGTTATTGCGCTAACCGTGATCGGCTGCCAGCCGCCTGCCGGCGCTGGTTTTGCAACTCAGGAACAGCTGGATGCTGTTAAGGCCGAATTACAGGCGGTGAAAACCGATCTCGGCAATGCCCAGATGGCAATCGATTCGTTGACCGCAATCTATAATGCCCATGTCGACAAGTATCACAAAGGCGGAGCGGTTGCTCCTAAGCCGCCTAAACCACCGACCCCGCCACCGGTACAGTAATAACCTAAGGAGGATATGATGAAGAAACTGTTAACCATTTCTTTTGCAGTCATCGCCGTAATGATGCTGACCGGCTGCGAAGGAGAAGTGATTCTCGACACGCCGGATGTTGATTACACGGTTACTGATCAAGGTTCGACCCTTCGCCTGACCTGGGTTGAAATCGCCGACGCCGACGGATACATCATCTACGCAGATGGCGACTCAATAGCCGAAGTGACTACAACCACGTACAATGCAACGGTTCCGGCAAAACAGTATCGAGTTACCGCTTATGCCGGCTCCGACGAAAGCAGCCCGGCAACCATCAATTGCGCGCCGGTTATAACCACTGGTCTTATAGTATATGATATGAGCCAGCCTGCTCCTGATCCCAGTGGCTTCGGTTTCAACATTTCTGGAACCGCGGTCGCTTATCAGGTCAGCGACAGCACAAACTGGACATATCTTGATTACTATATCGAACGCACTCCTCAAAGATTCTTTTCGCCCCATCACGGCAATTATAATAATGAAGTTAACGTAACCAAGAACAGCGGGAGCACTGACTTCGATGCCCAGGATATTGCCGATGCTCCTGGTGGTTATGCTTCACAGACCGACATCGTATCGGGCGCCGTATACTATTTCTGGATCGACCCGACTGATAATGGCTGGGATAATGCTACTGATAATTTCGGCAAAATAAAAGTCAATGCTGTCAGTGGCACACAAGTCACAATGGACCTCGCTTTCCAGCCGATCGCCGGCCTGCGCTGGTGCGTAACTCCATAAGTTCATACTGTTGATTCAAAAAAGGCGGGCCTCGCGCCCGCCTTTTCTTTTAGCCAAAAACGCCCTCACCCTAACCCTCTCCCTTCGCCAGCGGCGAACAGGCCTTACAGGGGGAGAGGACAAAAGAGAGGGGGTGTTGACTTCGCCCTTTTTTACCCTATAATACACCCTGGAGGTTACATGAAAAATACGATAATTCTCGCGCTTTGTTTAGCCGCGGCCGGCTTCAGCCAGTACGATCAATCGGCGCTTAATGTCCGCGCCGGCGGAAAAATGGGCATGAATTACGGCATCTATGATTTTGACGATGATAACGACAATTTCAACGGCATCGGCTTTCATGCCGGATTTGGCCTGGGAATAGACATTGCCAACATCGCGGCGTTTGACATCACGCCGATGTTCAAGTCGACCCGCTATTCACGCAGCGTGATTGTGCTCGGTACCGAATGGAAAACGTCAGTATCTTATTCTAATATGTATTTGCCGATAACCTTCGCTTTGAAGCCCAGAATATCGCCTACGGCCGCTCCTTACTTCGCCATTGGCAGTGGCTTCAATATGCAGTTGGACGGCGTCCTGAGTTTCCGAAGGGACGGAACCGTGATCAAGGACGACATCGACGATCTGGAAAACGATGTCTCCCTGGTATTCGCCATGGGCGTGGATTTAATACAAAAGAATCTCGTGATCGCGCCGGAATTCTCGGTGAATTACAATTTGACCGCCGATGACGGGGACACCCCCGACCGTAGAGAATCAATGGTCGATTTCCATTTCTCGCTCGGTCTTTATTATACACCGTAACTATCTTTTGATGCGCGAATTCGGTTTTGATATCGGCTCGGTAAGCCTGAAGCTTGCCGAGTTTCGCAATAATGACCTGATCCATACCGAATATCTGATCCATCAGGGAAAACCCTATGAACTGCTCGGCAGGCTCCTGGGCTCGATCGAAAACATGGACCGACTGTGTCTCACTGGAACCATGACCAAATCCTTGATCGATGTCCTGGGCGCGGTATACGTGAATGAGGTTCAGGCTACCGCGGAGGCCGTGATCGCTTTCTGCCCGGCGATTCAATCGATCATCGAGATCGGCGGCGAAGACTCAAAACTGATCAGCGTCGACGCAAACGGACTCAAGGACTTTTCATCTAACAGCATATGTGCCGCCGGTACCGGCATCTTTCTCGACCAGCAGGCGCAGCGCTTGCGCTTTAAGATCGAAGACTATAGCCGGATCGCGGTCCAGGCAAAAAATCCGGCGCGCATTGCCGGCCGCTGTTCGGTATTCGCTAAAAGCGATATGATACATTTGCAGCAGATCGGGACCGGTCCTGAAGATTTGCTGGCCGGTCTCTGTTATTCAATGGCGCGCAATTTCAAAAGCGTGATCGCCCGGAGCAAGAAGATCGCGCCGCCGGTCGCGTTCGTCGGCGGCGTCGCGGCGAATCAAGGTATTAAAAAAGCTTTGCATGAAATTCTCGGGTTGAAAGAAAAGGAATTGATAATTCCCGATCATTTTAACTGCCTGGGGGCGATCGGCGCGGTCTTGCACGCCCGGCGCCAGGAACAATGCGCCGCGTACAAGGGCATTGAGGATTTTCAGAAGTGGCTGAAACGACCGGACCTGATCCGACGCCTACCACCGCTGGATGGACATAGAAAATGGTCATTGAATATCCAGCACCAAAACCCATTGACCAAAGCCCGGGCGTTTCTTGGCATCGACGTCGGCTCGATCTCGACCAATCTCGTTCTGATCGATGAAAAAGGCGGTATTCTTGCCCGGCGATATTTATGGACCAAAGGCCGTCCAATGCAGGTTGTAATGCAGGGTTTAACTGAACTGCAAAAAGAAATCGGCGGCAATATTGAAATCGTCGGTGCCGGCACTACTGGTTCAGGTCGCTACCTTATCGGTGAACTGGTCGGCGCCGATTTGATCAAGAACGAAATATCGGCCCAGGCGCGGGCGTCGGTCGAGATCGATCCGGCCGTGGATACGATCCTTGAAATCGGCGGCCAGGATTCGAAATATATCAGTTTGCGCAATGGCGTTGTGGTCGATTTTGAAATGAACAAGGTCTGCGCGGCTGGTACCGGTTCCTTTCTCGAAGAACAGGCAGCCATTCTTGACGTAAAATTGAATGACTTCGGCGATCTCGCGCTCAGAGCAGACGCGCCAATAAACTTGGGGGAACGCTGCACCGTTTTTATCGGATCCGAGGTCGTCCATCATCAAAAAGACATTAAAGAGAAAGAAAATCTGCTTGCCGGGCTTGGTTATTCGATCGTTTTCAACTACCTGAACCGGGTCGTGAGCGGCAAACCAGTGGGCGACAAAGTGTTTTTCCAGGGCGGGGTCGCGGCTAACAAGGCCGTGGTCGCCGCGTTCGAAAGAATCCTCGGCAAAGAAATCATTGTGCCGGTCAACTATGACATAACCGGCGCGATCGGCATCGCGCTCTTGACGCGCGACGCCGGCATCAAGCGAACGCGCTTCCGCGGATTTGACCTGATCAGCCGGAAATTTCATACCGAGACCTTCGCCTGCAAGTATTGCAGCAACGAATGTGAGATAAACAAAATCGTCATCCAGGGCGAGGACCCGATCTTTTATGGCGGCCGCTGTGAACGCTACGAGG
This sequence comes from Caldifarciminota bacterium, assembly GCA_037446995.1. GTDB lineage: Bacteria > Hydrothermota > Tepidihabitantia > SM23-42 > SM23-42 > RBG-13-43-14. Next base: position 15,649 of record JBBIHN010000005.1, read on the forward strand.
AAAAAGAGAAAAAAACCGAGAGCGTACACCCTGATTATTTTCGTCTGCGCGACGAAACATTTTTCCGCACCGAGAAAGTCGAGGGAATCGAAATCGGCATTCCCCGAACCCTGATCTTTTATGAGCTGTTCCCGTTCTTCTACCGGTTCCTGGTTGAACTGGGTTTCAAACCAGTGCTGTCCGCGCCGACCAATCGCAAAACCATTGAAGCTGGCGCGGAACTGGCGGTCGCCGACACCTGCCTGCCGGTCAAGGCGGCGTTCGGCCATATCCAGCAGTTGATAAAACAAGGGATCAGCGAATTTTTCATTCCGAGCGTGATCTCGATGGACCGCCCGGACCCGGGTTTTTCACGGTCATTTGTCTGCCCTTACGTTCAAACCCTTCCCTATACTGCCCGGGCGGTCTTTGACCAGGACATAAAGATTCATACCCCGCATATTTATTTTGACCGCGGCCCGGCCGGCGTCCTGGAACCGCTTTATGACTTTGCCCGGCGCTTCGCTAAAACCCGAGCCGAGGTCAGCGCCGCGATAAAAGATGGGACCGGTCACCAGGCGCGCATTAACCAGGAGATCGCGCAGTTGGGTAAAAAGGTCGTCGATGCCCTTGATCAGGACGCGGCCGTGATCTGTTCCCGCCCCTATAACGGCTATGACCTGACCATGAACCTCGACCTGCCGAAAAAACTCCGCGATCTGAACATGCCGGCACTGCCGATCGATTTTTTACCCCTTGATTACGCCAAGCTCCGTGACGATTTTTCCAACATGTACTGGCTTTACGGGCAGAAACTCCTTGCCGCGGCCGAACTGATCAGAAAAGATCCCCGCCTGCATGCGGTCTATCTTTCCAATTTCTCATGCGGACCGGATTCTTTCCTGAACCGGTTCTTTAAGGAAAAAATGCAGAACAAACCGTTCCTGATGATCGAGATCGATGAGCACTCGGCCGATGCCGGTTTCATCACCCGGTGCGAGGCATTTCTCGACAGTGTCGGCAACGCGCCGCGCACCAGCCCGGCGCTCCGGATCGCCGCCCGCAGCGAATTGCGCGAAAAAAGAAAGATCTATATCCCGGACATGTGCGACAGCGCGCAGGTTTTGGCCGGCGCCATGCAGGGCGCGGGCATTGAGACAGAGGTCCTGCCGTTTCCCGATGAGCAGTCGGTCATCGTTGGCCGCAAATACACCAGCGGCCGCGAATGCCTGCCCGCAATCATCACGGCCGGCGACATGATTAAAAAAATCCAGAGCCCGGATTTTGATCCGGACAAAAGCGCCTTTTTCATGGCGCAAGGTTCGGGACCGTGTCGCTTCGGCCAGTATTACCGCCTGCACCGGATAATCCTTGACGAATTCGGCCTGGATCAGGTGCCGATATACGCGCCCAATCAAGGACCGAGCTTGTTCGATGACCTGGGCAAAATGGGCATGAAATTTCTGACCTCGATTTGGGACGGCATCTGCGCGGTCGATGCCCTGGAGGCCAAATGCCGCGAGCTCCGGCCCTATGAAGTAAATACCGGATCGGTCAATGAAATATATCAAAGTGCGCTCATGCGGATTTGCGAGCGGCTGAAGAACGGCAAGGGCATGATATCGGTATTAAATGACGCCGCCATCCGTATGAAATATCTGCCGATCGGCCAGGATACGCGAAAACCGAAGATCGCGGTCGTCGGCGAGATCTATGTCCGGTCGCAGAAATTCAGCAATAATTTCATCGAACGCAAGCTTGAATCCATGGGCTGCGAAGTAGCAATGCCGTCAATCGCCGAATGGTTCTTCTACACGAATTTCACCCGGATCCGCAATTGTCGTTGGTTCAAGCAATACCGCCGCTCGTTTTTCACCTATGGTTTTGACCGATACATGCGCCGGCGCCAGAAACAGATATATGAAATATTCGACCTTGCGCCGGATCCGCCAATAGGTGCGATTCTCGACCACGCCCGCGATATTGTTCATCCTTCGTATGAAGGCGAGACAATCTTGACGATTGGCAAGACGCTCGAGGCGATCGAAGAGAATTTTGCCGGAGTGATCAATGTCATGCCTTTCACCTGCATGCCGGGCAATATCGTCGCCACCCTTTACCGCCGCATAAAGAAGAACCATCCGGACTTTCCGCTTCTGTCGCTTGCCTTTGACGGGCTTGATCATTCGGTCGACGCGATGCGGCTGGAGACCTTTGCCGCCCAGGCAAGGCAATTCAAGAATTCCCGCCAAACTGATGAAGAACCGTCATTGACATACTAAACCTTAATTAGAAACCGTTGCCCAATGGGCATACAGAATGAAACTTGGACTTTCTATTTTTGTTGACAAAATACTTTATATATATATAATATATATGTGATAACCAAGAATGGAGGTATCAATGAAATATGCCAAACTAACCATAATGCTGTCGCTGATAATCGTGCTTTTCAGCGCCTGTCCGAAAAAGCAGGTTGTCCAGCCCGAACCCGAAGTGCCGTTCGAAGACGTGAAGCTCCCCGAACCCGAACCGGTAAAGCCGGTGCTTGTCCTGGAACGGATTTTCTTCGATCTGGATAAATCCGACATCCGCGTGGACGCGGCCGAGACGCTGAAGAAGAACGCCGATATGCTGAAGATCTATCCGGCAACCAAGATCACGATCGAAGGCCATTGCTGCGAACTGGGCACGGCCGAGTACAATCTCGCCCTGGGCGAAAAAAGAGCCAAGGCCGCCCGTGACTATATCTTGAAACTCGGCATCACTCCGGATCGGATTTCCACGGTCAGTTACGGCGAGGAAAAGCCGCTTGACGCCAAGAATCTGGAAATGAACCGGCGCTGTGAATTCAAATCGCTGAAATAGCACCGGCGGGGTCGGCATTGAAATTGAACGGAAGCCGATGCGGTTTTGTTTTAGCATCGGCTTTCTTCTTGCTTCTGAGCGGCTGTATCGGCCGCCACCGGGCGAGCAATATTTTCTGGCAAATGGACAGCCTGAGATTTTACACGCTCAGGATCGACAGCATGATCCACGAGCAAAGCGAAGAAATCAAGTTATTGCGCATTGACTACTATGTCAAGGCGAACGAACTCGGCGAAAAAATCGAAATGCTCAATTCAAGGGTTGGCGACATGGAGTCCCAGCTGACCATGATCAGCGAGAAACTCGGTTCAAGAAAAGCCGTTGTCGACTCCGATGATTTATCGGGCATCAGCCCCGAAGCGCGGCTGATCTATGAAGCCGCCTACATGAATTATGTCAAAGGCAATTACGATGAAGCGATCAACGGTTTTCAATCCTATCTTCAGCTCGCCCCGGATTCGCCGTTGTCGGACAATGCCGTTTACTGGATCGGCGAATGCTATCTGGCGATGGGCAAGAGCCAAAATGCGGTCAATGCCTTTCAAGACATGATCAACCGGTATCCGCAAAGCAACAAGCGGCCGACCGCGCTGTACAAGATCGGCCTGGTTTATGAAATGGCCAAAGACCAGAAAACCGCCCGGCAATACTACGGTCTCGTGATCAAAGATTTCCCGAACTCGCCTGAGGCCGCCCTGGCGCGGGATAAGTTAAAATAGTTTAAACAAGGATAGATATGAACATTTTCCAGATTTTTCTCGATTCGAGCCTGATGGCGCAGATCATCATAACCGTGCTGATAGTATTTTCGATCTGGTCATGGGCGATTTTCCTGAAGAAGCTGTTCGATTTTTCGAAAATTTCTAGGCTGGGAAAAGATTTTCTGTCGAATTATCGTTTTCGCAATACGCTCAAAGAAATGGAAACTCTCGGCAATATGCTCGAGGACAATCCTTATGGCCGCGTTCTCCGCAGCGGTCTTGACGAATACAAGAAACTGGCATCGAGCCTGCCGGCGGGCGCAGCCCCTCACGTTGGCGGAACCGATGCGGCATTGAATGAACTGTCCGACAACCTGCGGCTGGCAATGGACAAAACCAAGCTCGCCGAGCTTGCCGAGGTCGAGAAAATGATGCCGGCGTTGGGCACCTTTGTCAGCGTCAGCCCGTTTTTGGGTTTGCTCGGCACGGTGTGGGGCATCATGGTCGCTTTTCTTGACATCCGAACCCGCGGATCGGCCCATATCACGGTTGTCGCGCCGGGCATATCCGACGCCCTGGTGACTACGGTCTACGGGCTGCTGGTCGCGATTCCGGCATTGATCTTCTATAACATATTCCGCACCCGGATAAACAAGCTCGATACTGAACTGAGCAAATTCATCAACGAAATATTCGGCCTTTTACGCGGGAAACTGCTGACCAGGCATGAACAATAAGAATATAATCGGCGATATCAATATCACGTCTCTTGCCGATGTCTCGATAACCCTGCTGGTGATTTTCATCATCACCGCGCCGATGATGACGCCGGGCATTGACGTGAGTCTTCCCCGCACCGACGCATCTCTGCCCCATGACGAACAAGGCATAACCGTGACCATAAAAAAGAACGGCGAACTGTATCTCGAATCGGATCTGATCGCGCTGGTTCGTTTCGAAGATGAACTCAGGAAAGCACTCGGCGCCAAACCGCCCGGAGTGATCGTGTATCTGCGCTCCGATGAAAAAGTTGAGTACGGATACGTTGTCCAGATCATCGGCCATATGCGCAAGGCGGGCGTCAAAGAGATCGGGCTCGTCGCCGAGATCCTCGCCGAATGAACCGTTTCACCGCGATCTCCTCGGTCTTGCACATCATTGTATTCGCCCTGATCATCTACAGCGGCCAGCGGGCGATGAAAAACATCCCGAGAATGGAGATATATAAAGTCAGTATTGCGCCGTTGCCCCAGCCTCAGGTGCTGAGCACGGAGAATGTCGTCAAAGAAACCGAAGTTCCGCTGGTCACCGAGCAGGTCACCGAAGAGAAAACGCCGCCCCGGAAAGACGTCGTCAAGGAAACGCCGGCCGAGAAAAAGGATGAACCGAAGATCGAACCGAAAAAGGAAACCCCTAAAGAGCCGGACCGCGTTGCCGAAAACGTGAAAAAGGGCTTGCCGGACATAAAGCCAAAGATCTATACTGGCAGCGGCCGGGGTTTTACCTACTCCTATTACCTGAATATCCTGCTCAGAAAGATAAATCAGAACTGGCAGAATCCGTTCAGGGGACAGGATGTTATCCTTAAGAGCATAATCTATTTCGAAGTCGATAAGGACGGCCGCGTCGGCAATGTTCGGCTCGAGGAAACATCCGGCAACTCGATCTATAATGAATCCGCGATGCGGGCGGTAACCTTGACCAAGAAACTGCCGCCTTTACCCGAGGAATTCTCCGACGATTACCTGAAGGTGCATCTCGAGTTCCTGACCGCGCAATAGAACGACGAGAAAAGGTGAAGGGATGATAAGAAGCAACTGAAGTTCTATGAAAAAACTGATACTGACAGCAATTTGTATTCTCACCAATATTACCTTACTGTCGGCGCAGGAGGTATATCTGCGCTTGACCGATTATGGCGGCAGTAAAATCGTCATAATGATCGAACCATTTACCGGCCAGGGACTGCCGCTCGACAAGATCACCGTTATCAAAAACATGGAAGTCATTATCAAGAACGACCTTGATTACTCATTGTATTTTACCATTGTCAGCGATACATTTTCGCTTCATTATGCCGACAATCAAGCCGTGGTTCTCAAGGGGTCGGCAAGCGACACATCGCTGGCAATCATCCTTGAGGATTTCCAGTCGCGCGAACCGATCATGAGAAAAACCTATGGATTGAGCGGTGAGCTCCGGCGCAAAGCCCATCAAATCTCGAACGACATTATCGAGATGCTGACCGGCGAAAAGGGCATTGCTCTCACCCGTATCGCTTTTTCCTACTACACGGCAGCAAGCAAAGAGCTGGCAATGGTCGATTATGACGGGTATAATTTCACGGTCCTAACCAGGAACGGAAAATACAACATATTCCCAACCTGGGCTCCGGACGGCAACCGGCTGCTGTTTTCGACTTTTGGAACCGACCGTCTCATTCTCTACCTTTTTGATCTCGCAAAACGCGAGATCAAAGTCATCGCCGCATATGACGGATTGAACTTCGCTCCCTGCTGGTCGCCGGACGGAACCAAGATCGCGATGAGCCTGAGCAAGGATGGCGATTCAGAGATATACGTAATGGACATCGAGAACCGGCGGATGAACCGGCTCACCTATACGCGGGCGATCGATACCTCCCCATCCTTCTCTCCCAATGGGCGTGAGATTGCCTTTGTATCCGACCGAAGCGGTAATCCGCAGATCTATATCATGGACACGAACGGCGGGAATGTCCGCCGCCTGACTTATCATGGCAGTTATAACACCTCGCCGGCCTGGTCGCCGCGCGGCGATCTGATCGTCTATGTGTCGCGGGAAGCGGACAACTCTCAGCAAATATATATCACCGACCCGAATGATTTCGCGCCGGTGCGTTTGACCTATAGCGGCAACAATGAAGAACCCAGCTGGTCGCCCGACGGATTGCACATTGTCTTTTCGTCGAACCGCAGCGGCCGCTACGAACTCTACACGATGAACTGGGACGGCTCGCGCCTTCGCAGGTTGACCAGCGGACTCACTGCCAACGCGCCGGACTGGTCGCCGTAGGAAACGCTAAACGCTACACGCTGGGAAACCAGCAAATCAACAGCTTGAAAATAGGAAGTAAAGAGCAGTACTCGGTAATCGCTAAGCGGTATGTTGTTTATCGCCTAAACTGCCGATTTTTTTCTCCAGGTCGTCGATCTTTGCCCTTAACTTCTCTTTTTCGGCCCGGCTGATCTTCACCCGCACCATGATCAACAGATACAGGATCACCGCGATCGCCACGATCTGCGGTATTACCATAACCAGCAGTTTATTGACAATACCGAAAATCAAGGTGAAGAAACACAGAACAAGAATCAAGATCAATCCTTCGACCATAAAACCTCCAATTATTTTTCCCGGACGATCTCTTTAATCCGCATCAAGCGCGTAAGATCGCCGCGTTCCATTTCCGATAATTTCAGATTGATGTACTTTATCGTCTCCTCGATCGACGGTATCAAAATGTACTCAAGGGCATTCACCCGGCGCCGCGTTTTTTCGATCTCGGCCGCCAGGAGTTCTAAGGTTTTCTCCAGTTCGGCGAGCTCCAGCATGTGCGATATCAGCCGATCGATCTTCAGTAATGCAAGATCGAGATCCCCGGATGTGGTCATGAATCCGTACCCGATCAACCCGCCGGCAATGCGCTTCCTGAACCTGGGTGTCCTTAAGTTAAGTATCCTTCTGCTCTCGTATTCAACGTCGATTGTCTTGGTCGTCCGCAGCAAGGCTTCGTCAGTCGCTTTCGGCGCCTGTTTGCTCGACGCGAAATAAAAATAGGCAAAGGCATCCCGCAAATCCCGCTCCAGTCTCAAGCGCGCGTCTCTGATACGGCTGACCAATTCCAGGATATTCCTCATCAATTCATCCTGCTTGTCCTTCAATAACTTGTGTCCGCGCCGGGCGATCGCGCCGCGCTTTTTCAAACGCAGCAGCTGCATTCTGGTCGGAGGTATATCCAGTTTCATAAACTCTAAATCCTAATCACTTCAGCCTCTTTAAATAAAATTCAATGAAGCTGATCCGCCTATCTTGTCTGCCTCTGGCAGAGGCGGAAAATTCTAAATAATATCGAAACATAAAATTCCAAACGATAAACTCGAGTGGGTGGTTTTGATCATTCGAATTTCGTATTTGTTTATGATTTAGGATTTCGAATTTAGAATTTGAATTGTGTTTTATCTGGAATATCATATCCATAATGTCTTAAGCATCCGCTTTGTCTGCTTTATCGTAATATTTCTGCAGGTTCTCGTCCCTTACCCGCTTCATTTCCTCGCGCGGCACCAGGCGCAGCAATTTCCAGCCCAGATCCAGTGTCTGTTCGATCGTCCGCTCCTCTTCATCGCCCTGAGCAATGTACTGTTCTTCAAAGCGCTGGGCGAATTTCAAATATATTTTGTCCAGATCGGACAAGGCAGCCTCGCCAAGAATCACCGATAATTCGGCGGCTTCTTTGCCGCGCGCATAACACGCGATCAGCTGATTAAAGGAATCGGCATGATCTTCCCGGGTTTTGCCTTTGCCGATCCCCTTATCCTTCAAGCGCGATAACGACTGCTGAACATCGATCGGCGGCGATATCTTTTTGCGGTACAGCGATCTTGAAAGGATCACCTGGCCTTCGGTTATGTAGCCGGTAAGATCCGGAATTGGATGCGTCTTATCGTCCTCGGGCATTGACAGTATCGGGATCAGCGTGATCGAACCCCTTTTGCCCTTGATTCTTCCCGAACGCTCATAAACGCTGGCAAGATCAGTGTACAAGTAGCCCGGATAGCCACGGCGTCCGGGTATTTCTTTGCGCGCGGCCGATATCTCGCGCAAAGCCTCGGCGTAATTGGTCATGTCCGAAAGCACGACCAGAATATGCAGGTCCTTGGCAAATGCCAGATACTCGGCTACTGTGAACGCAACCCGCGGCGTCGAGACCCTTTCGATTGCCGGATCATCGGCCAGATTCAAGAACAGAACAACCCTTTCCAGGGCGCCGGAATGGGTGAAATCCTGAATGAAGAAATTCGCTTCTTCAAAGGTTATGCCCATGGCGCCGAAAACCACGGCAAATTTTTCTTCCTTGCCCAGCACTTTCGACTGGCGCACGATCTGGGCCGCGACCCGGTTATGGGGTAGGCCCGACCCGGAAAAAATCGGCAGTTTCTGACCACGGACCAGAGTATTGATGCCGTCGATCGATGAAATGCCGGTCTGAATGAACTCGTTCGGATAATCCCGTGCCGTGGGATTGATCGGCGCGCCGTTCACATCGAGCAGGGCTTCGGGTATTATCTCTGGTCCGCCATCTTTGGGGCGTCCGAGACCGTCAAAAACCCGGCCCAGCATATCGATGGAAACACCGATACGCAGGGTCCGGCCGAGAAACCGTACCCGGCACTTAGCGACATCAATGCCGCTCGACCCCTCAAAGATCTGCACCAACGCCTTATCCTGATTGACTTCAAGTACCCGGCCCCGTTTCTTGGCGCCGTCCGACGTATAAATCTCAACCAGTTCCTCGTATTTTGCCTGTTCAACGCCCTCAACCAGCAAAAGCGGTCCGGCAACCTCGCGTATGCTGCTGTATTCCTTGATCATCTGCCCTCCTCGATCTCGGCTGGTTTTACATTTTCGTCTTTCGCTTTCGCCTGGCGCGTCAATTCACTAAAGGCACCATCCAACTCCTTATTTATCTCATCGATCTTATTGATTTCTTTTTCCGGCAGGTAGCGCATGCGCGCGATCTTTTCCCGGACCGGCATTTCGATGATCCGGTTAAATAGCACGCCCCGCTCCAGCGCTTCCCGGGCGCGCTCATAATATTTTAGACAGATCGCGATCATCTTGTATTGTTTCATCAATGATGCATAAGTATCGATCTCATGGAAGGCGTTCTGATGCAAAAAATCTTCGCGGATCGAACGCGCCCCCTCCAGGATCAACCGGTCCTCCGGCGACAAAGCATCAACGCCGATCAAACGAACGATTTCCTGCAGTTCGGCCTCCTGCTCGAGCAAGCGCATTGCCTCTTTTGATAACTCATCATAGTTCTTTGCGGTCTGCCGGTTCATGTCCTCGCTCACCTCGTCTTTATACAGCGAATAGGAATTTAGCCAGGATATTGCCGGAAAGTGCCGCTGATAAGCCAATCGGTCCTCAAGGCTCCAGAATACTTTTACAACCCGCAGCGTCGCCTGAACCACTGGATCTGACAGGTCGCCGCCCGGCGGAGAAACCGCGCCGATAACGCTCAAGGCGCCTTCCCGGTCGGGCCGGCCAATCGTTTTCACGCGACCGGCTCTTTCATAGAAAGAACTGATCCTGGCGCTCAAGTAAGCCGGGTAACCCTCTTCTCCCGGCATCTCCTCGAGGCGTCCTGATATCTCGCGCATCGCTTCGGCCCAGCGCGAAGTCGAATCAGCCATCACCGCAACCGAATACCCCATATCTCGGAAATACTCGGCAATCGTGATGCCGGTATACACCGAAGCCTCGCGGGCCGCGACCGGCATGTTCGATGTGTTGGCGATAAGCACGGTGCGCCGCATCAATGGCTCGCCGGAACGCGGGTCATTCAATTCCGGGAATTCCATAAGCACGTCGGTCATTTCATTGCCCCGCTCCCCGCATCCGACATACACGATTATCTCCGCATCGGCCCATTTTGCCAGCTGATGCTGGATGACCGTTTTCCCCGAGCCAAACGGTCCTGGACAGCAGGCGGTCCCGCCCTTGGCGATCGGGAAAAAAGTATCCACGACCCGCTGACCGGTTGAGAGCAGCACGGTGGGCGACAATCTCTCGCTGTGGGGTCTTGGCTGCCGCACCGGCCAGCGCTGCAGCATCGTGATATCGACCGTTCCCTTATCGGTCTCAAGTTCTCCGATCTTATCGGTTATTAGATATTCGCCTTGTTTCAGGCTTTTGATCCGGCCGTGCACGCCGGGCAATATCATTATTTTGTGCACGACCAATACCGTTTCGCGCACTTCACCGATTATATCGCCCGGGCCGACCGCGTCACCTTTTTTCGCGAGCGGCTTGAAATGCCATTTCTTGTCACGCTCAAGTGCCGGCACTTCAATTCCGCGGCTGATATTGTCGCCGGTCTTTTCCCTGATTATGTCAAGCGGCCTTTGAATACCGTCGAATATCGATTCGATAAGCCCCGGACCAAGTTCCACATAAAGCGGCTGATCGGTCATAAACACCGGCTCTCCGGGACCAATGCCCGACGTGTCCTCATACACCTGTATCGACGCCGAATCACCGGCCAACCCGATTATCTCGCCGACCAGGCGCTCTTCACTGACCCGCACCACATCGTACATCCTGCTGCCTTTCATTCCCTTGGCGACGACCAGCGGACCGGAAACTTTTGTAATCTCTCCTTTTCTCATTTTTCCTCCACAAAAACATCGGCGCCGACCGCCTTTTTGATGACCCCGCGTATACGTTCAACGGCCAATTTTGTCCCGCCCCGGCCGGTCGGCACCGGGATCAAACAGGGAACAGTCTGACTCCGATACAGTGCCAGAATATCGTCAAGCTCTTCAATGTAATTCTCGGTGAAGAAAATAATCTTGTAACCCCCGTCGATCAAATGTTCAACGACTCTTCTGCCTTCGCCTTTTGTTATATACACGACCTCGGCGCCGGTGGCCAGAAACGGCATGATCGTCTCGCGATCGCCGATGATCGCAATCGCTTTACCAGACATCCGCAATGCTCTCTTTCAACTGATCCATTGACACCTCATTAATCTTACCCCAGTACACCTGACGCAACTTCTTCATCTCGGCGGTTTTCATCTGATGATAACCAAACAACGGCTCGACGCCAAAAGTCATGAAACGCGCCTGGCGCAGGAATTCAAGCCGGCGTTCCTCGCATAAGCGTTCCAGTCTCAAAAAAGACCGGTTCTGCTCAAGATACAATCCGCCTCTTTCAACAAGAAAGACATACGGTGTCGTAAAAAAAACCTTGGCCAGCGCATCAATGGCCGCGTCCAGATTGTCGCCGAACATACGGTATTCAAGGGTGCCGTAAGGTATGTATGTCGGTTCGAATATTTCCCGGCGATTGTCAAAATTACGCGCCCGGAAAAAACTTCTGATATTTTCCAGATCGAAACAAAGTTGAAAATATTTCGTGAAAAAAGGCGTCAATAATGCGTTCTGCGTCAAATAGCGGCATAAAACCCGGTCCAATCCGGATGAAAGGATGAAAGGATCTTTTTCTGACGAATAACGTTCGACGATCGCGGCGATCTCGGGCCAGGACTCCGCTTCATTGCCCGAATGCTCGTAAAGCATATCCGCGCTCCCGTTCTTGATCGTCACCTTGAGATTATGTATTTGTTCGGGCCAGTCGAGTAATTTCCGCACCTCTTCATGCAAGCAATACGTGTTGAAAAAATTCCGAGTCGCTTTCTCCTCGAGATCGACGGCTTTCAAAAGATCGCGTTCCGCCGCATACGGTGTGTCGGCGAGGATCGCGCCGAAACTATCTAATCCGGCGTTTATCAGTCGTTCGAACTGGCCGCGATCGATCAAACGGGCCTCCCGGCTGCGGACAATTCCGATGGCGTACGCGTATCTGGTATCTTCGGTCCCGGCAATCATCTGGACATGGATGTTTTCACGATCCGTCCTTTTTCATCAACGGTTATGGTAAGTATTCGTTCGAGTTCCACGCGGTCGGCGGTAGTGATTTTTCTTTTGAATTTCAAGGTTGTGATCTTTTTCGCCGTCTTTGGCGACCCCATTGACAGTTTCCGGTAAATGCTCGTCTGCGGTTTTATTATCCGGGCGGCAATCAAAGGCTTGACGCCTTTGAACTCCGAAAAATTTTTGTATGTCTGTTTGATTATCTTGCTGATTTTGCTTTTTTCCATGATCCACGCTCCTCGCGCTAACCCGTTTTCCTGACGCGATAAGCGACATCGCCGTACAGGACAAATTGCACAAGCGTTTTCTGGTCGTCGTCATCAAGAAAACCATTTGTCCTCAATGACTTACGGGCAAAATCGACCTTGGCGTTTTTCAGGGCTTCGCCCGCGGTCAGTCCTTGATTGAAATATTCAAAAAAATATTTTGCGATCAGATCGGCTTCTCCAGAGGGCGGCATTATCGGACCATAGGCGATCGTCGTTGAACCGCAGAAAACGCCGATCTTTTCCTGGTCAAGGAAATGCAGACAGAGCGCGTTCAAACTGCTTTTCTTCAGAATATTGGCGCCGTAACAAGCCTCGGTCATGACCAGGCCGCCCGCATTTTCGACGTTATCGATTCTCAACGCGACCGGATAATCATTAGTGTCCTGCCCATACCAATTGCTCGACGTTTTACTGCCATGAACGTTGAAATATAGATACTTCTTCTTCCTCAGCCATTTTTTGTCGAAATTGTCCGCGTTTACCGGCGGCGAAACCTTAAGCTTTCTCGGCCCGCCGATCAACCTGTAGACCTCAGCCGATGCCTCCCTCCAGATCTTTGCGGTCATGCCGAAACTCGTACTGGAATCAACCGCCGGTTTTGACAATTGTCTTATCATGAAGCTGGAGCTTTCATTATCCGGAATGCGGCTGCAGGCGCGTTCCGGGATCAGGAAATTGTCGTCCCGGGACGCGTAAGGGTTGTCCGAATACACGCGGTTATCTTCATCATCGCACGGATTTTTCAACCGGAAGAACGGAACAACCTCGTCACCGCCCAAAAGCATTATGAAATCGATATTTCCCCACTTTGCTTCGATTTCATTAACAAAATCGCGTATTTCAGGTGCCTTTTTCTTGCATTTTTTGACCCTAAAAGCATTGTTTTTGTCATGATATAAGAATCTTATGTCAAACTCAGGTCTTGCCTTAATGTATTTTTTTACTGCAGTCTCGATATCCTTCGTGTTTCCGATCCGCTTACTCAATGCTTCCTTACTGCTGAGTATCAAAAAACCCATTGGAGATTATAGTCAAAAAAAGGATGATGTCAATGAAACTGCATGAGGTCTGGTGAAAAAGTCATTGCGAGGTAGTGAAACGAACGAAGCAATCTCAGATTTGCTCGCAAAATAAAGAGATTGCCGCGCCCTTCGGGCTCG
>JBBIHN010000006.1:0-29203 GCA_037446995.1 Caldifarciminota bacterium
GTGGCTCAGATGAGCCTTGCTTCGCCCAAAATTTATCTTCTCATTGAATTTACAAAAGTCGTGTCATTATTTATTGACTAACCCCCAAAATCCTTTATAATACGACATCAGTAAACGCTTTTCATACAAGGTTGCGCATAGTGATTAGCGCTTAGTGAGTAGTGTTCGGCTCTGCCGAACAAGCGAACTTAAGTAAGGCATAAGATTGTAAGATATAGCAATGCCTACGGGGATCGCAGCACGGAGGGAATAGATTCTCAGATCTCCCGTGATGTCCGGCAATAGCTGGGGGATTCTGATGTCTCCAAGAAGTTTAATGTTTCCGTAAACTTCTTGGAGAAAAGGGGGTGCCCCCCTTTGCGCCCGTAGTTCAATTGGATAGAGCGGCGGACTCCGGCTCCGCAGGTTAGGCGTTCGAATCGCCTCGGGCGCGTGCGATTATCACTCGCACTTGTTTTGTGGTGCGATGGTGAAATTCAGCATCACGCACCTTTGAAGAATCGTGCGTGGATAAGAATGGGATTGCTTCGCCCTTCGATAGGCTCAGGGCTCGCAATGACAAACATGGTTGCACTGAACAGCAAGGGAGGATTTCATGGATTTCTATGAAGTGATCAAAAAGAGGAAAAGCATTAGAAAATATAAGCCGGATCCGATACCAAAGGACGTGCTGGAGCGTATTCTCGAAGCCGGGCGCGTCGCGCCGTCAGCCAAGAACATTCAACCCTGGAAATTCATTATCGTCCGGGACAATGAGACAAAGAAGCAGGTCGCCGAGGCCTGCCGGGGCCAGAACTGGATGGCCGATGCCGACGTGATCCTGGTCGCCTGCATACTCAATGACATTGCCTGGGGCAAAATGGGCGGATACATGAGTTCGGGACCGGTGGATCTGGCGATCGCGGTGGACCATATGATACTTGCCGCGGCTAATGAAGGACTGGGCACCTGCTGGATCGGCGCCTTTGTCGAGGCGGACGTGAAAAAGATACTTTCCGTCCCCGAGAAGGTAACCGTCATTGCCCTGACGCCGATCGGTTATCCGGCCGAAGAAGCCAAGGACCGGGGCCGTAAACCAGGCAGTGAGATCTTCGCCTATGACAAATTCTGAGCGTTGACTGGTATTGAAAAATGATTAAAATAATGACGAGATGACGTTACGGGAGGTCTTATGAGTCCACTGATAATTTTACTGATCGCGGTCGGCGCAGTGATCGTTTTTTGGATCCTGACTCAATTGATACAGCAGTCGGACAAGCGGGCGCGCGAAGAAAAGGTCAGGCGGCGCGTTGAGGAGAAGAAAAAGCAGGAAGAGGCCGAGAGCCAGAGCGCCTTTTTCAAGGATCCCGAGTCAGAGAACAAATAGTCAGTAGTTTTTCCATAACTCAGCATTTTGGTCGGTAAAATTCAAAGGAAGCCGGACTTTGTAGTCCAACTTCCTTTTTATGGAGAGGCTATGCTTTTATTTAGGAACTACTGGATTTTTATTTCCCCCTGAACGTTCTTCGCCTCGGCAAATTGCTCGAGGCTGACAAAAATCTGTACGATATTAGGATCAAGCTGGCTGCCGGAAACCGAGATCAGTTCCTTGACGGCAAACTCATGATCAATGGCTTTTCGATACGGACGATCGCTGGTCATTGCCGAATAGGTATCGCAGACCGACAGGATACGTGCCGGTAAAGGAATAGCATTGGCTTTGATGCCTTCGGGATAGCCCTTGCCATCCCATCGTTCATGATGGTATAATAGCCAGAACCGGATCGGACGCAGGTTAACGATCGGTTCGATGATATTTGAACTGCAGCCGGGGTGTTGTTTGATTATTGTCCATTCATCTTCATCCAGTCCCGATGTTTTTTTCAGGACGCTTTCCGGAACCACGATCTTGCCGACATCATGCAATAGACCGGCAAATTCGATTAGTTTGATCTCCCTTTCGTTCATATTCATGACCCGGGCTATTTTCACGGCCAGATCCGAGACCTGAACCGAATGACCCTCAGTATAGGGGTCCCGGGCTTCGATGGCTTTTACCAATGCCTTGACCGATTCGACGTGCATTTCCTGGATGCGGTTGATCAACTGCGCGCGATCCAGGGCCAAGCCTATTTGGCTGGCGATCGCGTTGACAAAAGCTTTTTCGTTCCGGGAATAGGCGCGCGACCGCCTCGCGAGCAATGATAAGATTCCCACGGACACGCCGCCTTTCGTGATAATCGGCGCGCCGAGAAACGATCGATAACCTTCGCGGCGGATGCTCTGCAGGCATGATTCGTTTTCGTCGGGATCGATTGATTTTAGCTCAAAGATCTTGCGATGTTCGCATATCGCATGCACAATACCGTTTTCCGAGTTGATGAGAAGCAATTTGAGATTATTGCTCAGATTATGGGCAATGACGCGATCTTCTTCACTATGGTTTTTGATAACAATCGCCGATGCGTCGGGATGCATGGTATGGATCAGTTTGTCATGGATCGCATTCATGATACCTTGATGGCTTAATCCGGAGATCATCCGCTTGTCGACCTCAAGCAGGGAATTCAACTGCATTGCATGACGGTTGAGCCCCGACCATAACCGGATAATGACGATGATCGCGGCACTGACCAATGCGAGCGAGATAATCAGGACAATCTCGTTTAAAGTCATTTTGGCTTACCACTCGATAATGCAGCCGGCCATGACCCAGGCTTAACAGTAGGCGTAATGACGACGCCAGCCCAGTTCGCGTATCGAAATAATGCCGTTGTAATACAAGCGAAGTTTCTGGCTTGGAAACCGGGGATTTAGCCGGAGCACGACCATTTTATCGTCCCGGTAGGCGATTTCGCCTTGATAGCGCGAGCCGTCGAGCATTTTCACTTCATATATGTGAACTGATTTCATGATTCACATCCCGTAAGCCTTATGTCTTTTACCAAATCGGCGGCGGCGGAGGTTCTATTGGGCCTGGGCCGCGAACCGTATCGCTGTCCGCATAGGCGATTGCCGGGCTCAGAAAATCGAGCGCCCGGGCAATTACCGGAGACTGGTCCTGCATTCTGATGCTGGTTTGATGCAGGGTCAAGCCGAATACTGCGGCCAGTATTAGTAAGATGATTGTTATTGTCGTTAGTTTTTTCATGTTGACTCCTTTGAAATATGTATATGCATATCTTATGCCCGGTGATGAATGTTCGAAAAATCGGGTGAAAGGCGTGATTTCATGTATTATGGAGACAACAAAAGTGCGACATTTTGTCGCACTTTTGTCGAGTTCAGCAAAGCGTTGCCAGGTTTATGTTTGCTTTTGCATTACTGCGACATTTTGTCGCAGTAATGCCGATGGTCGCAGTAAGCCTGGTTTATTTCTTGATACTATGCTTTTTCATGTATCTTTGAACGGTTTTGCGGTTAAGCCCTAATATCCTGGCAGTGTGGGTGATATTATGACCGCTGACATTTAATGCTTCGATCAGACTTTCTTTTTTGATTTCGGTAAGCGGCAGCAATTCGTCTGGACCGATTCCCAGGAATAGATCGCGGGCAGTTATCAGGTCGCCTTTTGCCAGCACCACGGCCCTTTCGATTACGTTCTGCAGTTCGCGCACATTGCCGGGCCATTGATAGTTCTTTATTTTTTTCAAAGCCTCGGCCGTGAAACCGGTTATTTTCTTGCTGATTTCCCGGCTGACGCGCTCGATGAAATACTGCGCGAGCACGGGTATGTCTTGGCTTCGGTCGCGCAGCGCCGGAACCTCGATCGTGAAAACATTGATCCGGTAGAAGAGATCTTTGCGGAAGCGGTTTTCTTCGACTTCGATATCGAGATTCTGGTTAGTGGCAAACAGGAATCGAACGTCGATATTTACGCTTTTGGTGTCGCCGACCCGGCGAATTTTTTTGTCCTCGATCGCCTCAAGGATTTTTGCCTGAAAAGCCGGCGAAGTATTGGTGATCTCGTCGAGGAAAATCGTCCCTCCCTGAGCTTCTTCCATTAAGCCCGGCTTGTCATTGACCGCGCTGGTAAACGAACCCTTTTTATGCCCGAATAATTCGGATTCGAGCAGGTTTTCCGGTATTGTGCCGCAGTTTATGATCTGGAAATACCGGGTCTTGCGCCGGCTCTGGCTATGTATATAGCGCGCCAGCATTCCTTTGCCCGTGCCGGTTTCGCCGAGTATCAGCACCGGTGCATTGGTTGCCGCGATCTTTCTGACCAGCCGATAGACTTTTTTCATCGGCGCGGACTTGCCGAGCAGGTAGCCGGTGCCGATATCCTTAATTAACTGTTCTTCCAGCAGTTGTTTTTCCTCATTAAGACGGGCAAAGGCTATGGATTTTTGTATGACCGAAGCCAGTATTTGACAGACGCTGAGCAGGAAAGATTCGTCCCGGGCATTGAAAATCCCGTCCTTGACGCGGGAATCCACGTATACGGCGCCGATCGTTTCATTGTCCACGAATAAGGGAATGCACATGATTGCCCTTATTTTGTTCAGGATGACGCTGCGCCGGGTATTGTATTCGGGGTCGGATCGGGCATTATAAGTGTATATTATGCCCTTGGAACCTGCTTCCTGAACCGCAGTACTCGAAAGCTCGGCAGCGTCCTGCAGGGTTATTTTATCGATGTTCCGGCCGCAGGATAGTTTCATGCCCTGCAACGCAGTCAAGAACAAAGCCCCGCGTTCGGCATCAGTGGCTTCGATGATCAGATCAAGGATCCGGGCGGCAAACCGTTCATCACCCAGATCATTATGAACAATAGTGGCAAGACTGGAAAAAATGCGGAGATAATCAATACCAGACGGTTCGGAAACGAGCGCCGGCCTCAAGACGGATAGCATTTCTTTAATTTTGGGCAATTCGGGCTCGGCGCCGATCCGGGCGAATATCTCGGCGATTTGGTCCAATAGCCGTATGTTCTGCGACGCAATATCATTTTTTCCGCGACTAAGCAATGCCTGGAAATACCATTTGCCGATCAACGCATAATCGTATAAATATTCCCTGGTTTTCAAGGCAAGCAATGCCTGTTCAAGATCTAATTCGCTTTTTTCGGCCAGAAAGCACCGGCATAATTCGGTAACCGCTTCTGCCCAGATACGCGCGATCATGGGGTCAGTTGTCCGGGCGATGATTTTCCCGGAGAATTCTAGTGCTCGGGAATAATCGCATGATTCAAGATAATACATGACGGCTATTTTGCATATTTCAAGAAAAACGTGATGATCATAGTTTTCCGAATTCAGCAAATCGGCGGCTTTTTTGATCATTGCGCCGGCTTTGGAGCGATCTTGATCGGCAAGATAGATCAATGCGGCAAGGGCAAATGCGTTTGCCGGCGCATTTTTGCTGTTCAGCTGTTTGGTTATCAGTTCTTTGCTTTCCGCGATATGTCCCTGGATTAATTTCACCCAGGCAATGCCGTTCCCTGAATATAAATCATGAGGATAATGTTTTGCCGCCTTCTGATAATATTCCAGCGCGGCATTGAAATCGCCGCGCTCCACATAGGCTGCCGCCAGATTTGTCTGAGCAAAGCAAAGCAGTCGGTCGTTTTTGATCTGGCACGCCCTGATCATCACACTATGATACAATTCAATGGCGGCGTTCAATTCGCCGAGCATCATCTGCGTGTTGGCTTTACGGAGCAAAGCATGACCAAGGGAATTTACCAGGTTCATTTTCTCGTAAACGGCGATCGCGGCATTAATATGCGCCTGGGACTTTTGATACGAACCGGCGCGCTGAAAAAGCGAGCTTAATATTCCTTCGGCATAGGCGGTCTGAATATCCATCTTATGGCGTTTAGCAAAATCAAGCGCGCGGCCAGCTTTTTGAATCGCGAGTTTCAGGTTGTTCTTATGCCATTCATTGACTGCCTGATAGCATAAAGCGTCGCCTGACTGTTCGTTATCTCCAAGCCTGCTTGCCTGCTTTAGATTCGCGTTCAGCGCTTTTGCCGCGCGATCGAATTGATGAGTCGATATCAGGGCATACGCAATCTGATTTGAAATCGTCAGATAATCGCGGTCTTTTTTGCCGGGCTTCTCTTTCAGCGCCTTTTCGAGATATTGAATGGCGTCTTCGTATTTGCCGGTCATCGAATGGATTCTGCCGATGCCGGCGCTTGCCCGGGCACGTATGTTCTGGCATGCGGCGCCGAGCATCTCCTGATAAAGCCGCATTGCTTTGTCGTTGGCGCCGTTCTTGTAATGTAACTCGGCGATATGAACGGCTGTTTCGCGGTACTTGCCGATATCTTTCCTCCGGTATATTCTCTGCGCCCGGGACAGATAATTTATCGCCTGATCATAGTCAAACACCCGCTCGGCATTGTTCGCGGCCGCGGTCAAGTACTCAGCGGCCTCCTGGGTATTGGTTGGCTCGGCAAACTGCGCGCATACTCGCACGTAATGACGTTGTTCGGCAAGACCAGTGCTTTTGATCAGACGAATCATCTTCTGCCCGATCCCTTTCTTTTTTAGATCGGACAATCTTTTGTGCAATGCGGATTTCATAAAATGATTGGGGACATACACGCAATGCCTTGAGCCGTCAGTTATATCATGGAGAAGACCCCTGGCACTGAGCATGGCGATATCGGCGTCGGCGTTTTCCGCGAGCATCATACCAAGAAAGGTAACCGGCAAAGGTGTATCCGAGAAAGCGGTGAGCTCGAGAATGAGCAGTTGCCGTTTGTTCAGGCCTTTTATTTTTTGCTCAATCAGATTTTCCAGATGTTCCGGAACTTTTGCGCGGTTAAGCCTTTGAAGGTCGATATTCCATTCGTCGTTCTGGTAGGATAAAATACCCTGAGCGTTTAACGAACGCAGCAGTTCGACGATAAAGAGCGGGTTGCCGTTAGTTTGAGCATGCAGCCATTTTGTGAATCTTGACAGGCCGGGGGTATCGCTGCCCGAAAATATTCGGATTGGGACATAGGTTCGGGCGATCAGTGAATTTGTTTCGCCGGGGTCAAAGCATCGGACATCCAATTGTTCGGCGGCCGGCACGGGGATCGGCGCGGCATGGGCGACGGCGCCGATAAAAAGCGCGTTCGAATTCGATAATCCATATACAAGATAATGCAGGAGCTCGAGCTCGTATTGCGTGAAATTTTCGATTTCGTCCAGCAGAACTATCAACTGCTGCGGGCGCGCGATTTTGCGCAGGGCGCCGCATAGCAACTCGAAGATCTGGAATTTATCGTTCTTCGCGGCGTCGGTTTTCCGGATGCCGGTAAATCGCAGCAGCGCATCTAATAAAGAGACATGCTCCTTTGCCGAGTAGTGAAAAACCGGGCATTGCCGGGCGCTGAATTTGAATTTTAGTTCCTTGATGATTCTGGTCTTGCCGGTTCCGTTTTCGCCCCGCAATACCAACAAACCGCTTTTGTGAGCGTCGATTGCCCGGCGTATTTCGGGCAGTTCGACATAGACCGTGGTTGGCGTGTTGATTCTGCATTGCAATCGGATGGGTTCTTCACGCGAAGAGTGTTTTGCCAGAATACGGCCGATCTCAGGAAGATTGGGACGAAGCGCCGGCTCGGTGGCGGTCATGCGCTCGCGCATCATCGCGAGATCTTCCGGTTCTTTCGATGTGCCTTCGCCGGCTTTCTCTTCCGGCTCGACGATGTTTCTCATTATCATGCCGAGCGAATAAACATCACTGCGCTGGTCGATCGCAATGTCTTTGAGTACCTCGGGAGCGATATAACCGATGGTCCCGGCCGGCTCGATCGCCGAATCGATTTCACCGGCAAAACCAAAGTCGATCAGGACCGCGCGTTTCTTCGACGCGTCATACAGGATATTTTCCGGATTGAGGTCGCAATGGACGAGATTTTGGCCATGGAGCACGCCGAGCGCGCTGACGACCTGGAGAAGGGCGTCGATCAATGCCCTGGAGTATCCGCAGAATGTTTTGTTGATCGGCATTCCGGCAACGTATTCAAGAGTAAAGAAACTCCGCTCCTCGAATTGCCCGTAGTCGAAGACCTCGACAATGTTGGGATGTTTGATATCTTTCAGGATCTGGTATTCGCGGGTGACGATTTCGGTATCGAGCGGCTTCGCCGAACGGGCGATCTTCAAGGCGGCGACGGCATCCCCGTGTTTTACTTGATAAAGCACGGCATGATTCGTAAACGCGATTCTTTTCATTATTTCGTATTGAAGAATCGACTGCCCCGCTTTTTCCATTGTCCAAGTCTATTGAACTTTGTTCCTTTGTCAATCGAGTTAAAAAATGATCACCGGGGCGGCGATCACGGCGCTTGAAGCGGGGTTCTTTCTGGATATAATCTATTTATGAAGATAGCCATTGTCGGTGCCGGGATGCAGGGCAGGATCGCTGCCCGGGCTTTGTGCGAAAAGGGATTCCAGGTGACGCTATTCGATGCGAACGACCAGAATCTCGCGATGGTCAGGGATTTGCCGGGAATGAAGAAGACGCGGTGCGACGTCAAAGACCGTAGGCGGTTTTTGAAAGCGGCCCGGGCTTACGATATTCTCGTCGGCGCTTTGCCCGCGTCCCTGGGGTACTATTTGATGAACTGCGCTATTTCTGCCGGGGTTGATCTGGTTGACATGTCATACCTTGCCGAAGATCCGTTCACCTTACACAGCGCGGCAAAGAGGAGAAAGATAAGAATTGTGCCGGATGCGGGCTATGCTCCGGGTCTGGGCAATGTCCTGGTCGGCAAAACATATCAGGATTGGGGCGGACTCGATCGGGTCAAGATCATGGTCGGCGGCATACCCCGGAAACCTGAACCGCCCTTCAATTACCGTATCACCTGGTCACCGGTCGACTTGCTGGCCGAATACACGCGGCCGACCCGGATCATGGTCAATGGCCGGATCAAAAATGTTCCCACCCTGAGCGGTTTGGAGGAATTCGCGGTGCGCGGGATCGGCCGGCTGGAATGTTTTTACACTGACGGACTGAGAACATTGTTGAAAACGATCCGGGCGCGGAATATGGAGGAAAAAACCATTCGTTATGCCGGACACGCGAATTTGATAAAAGCCATACTGGATGCAGGCCTCGCCGCCGGCAAGCCCACGGTTGTCGGCGGCAGAGCGATCGATCGCCGCGAATACTTGATCGAATTTTTGAAACAGGAGTTGGGCCGGGGGTCGATAAAAGATATCACGGTGATGATTATCGAACTGCAAAGAGCGGGTAAGCAACGGCGCTATCTCTGCCTCGACCGTTATGACGGCAGGAATAACATCACATCGATGGCGAGAATGACCGCTTATTCGGCGGCGATTTTCGCGCAATGCGTCAAGCAATTTCCGGGTTACGGCGTTGTACCGCCGGAATACCTGGGCATGAAGAAAGAAATATATGAATTCGTAAGGCGGGAACTGTTATCCTATAACATCAAACTAATACGGACTTGATTGCCTGGTCCGAAGCAGGTTTCGGGTGCGCCGGTCGTTTTCAGGGATCAGGATTTTCGATTTTTTCGGCATAAAATTTTCCCGGACCGCCGGTCAAATCTCATGCCCCGATGATGTCGAATACGGCCGTGGTCAATGCCTTCAAATCTATCGGCTGGGTATTTCTACTGAGTCAATAGTGCTAAACGCGGAGTCGAGACGGGAAATTCTCCGCGTATTGTCGTTCCCCGACCCGGCTTGCTCGATATATTCAGTTTCCCGCCGATAAGATAAGCCCTTTCCTGCATGATGGACATGCCGAAATGACGGCCTTTTCTTCGGGACGCTTTGTTGATGTCAAAACCAATGCCGTTATCGCTGATCTCGATCACGAGATTGGTCCGGGTCGCCGAGATGGCAATCTTCACTTTGCTTGCCCGTGCGTGCTTGCCGATGTTGATTAAGGCTTCATGGATAATCCGGATGATATTCGTTTGGACCGTAAACTCCAATCTGGGCATGGATTTCGGGCATATCAGATCAACCCGCGCCGCAGCGATAAAAGGTCTTTCATGGGTTAATTTTTTCAGAATCTGGATCAAACCGAGTTCGGGTTTGCGCAACGGTTCGATGTTGCTGATCAATATCCGGCCGCGTTCGATGCTGGATTTGATCATGCGTATGAGCTTCATTCTTTGTTCGCGCGCCGCCTTGCCGAGGCGTTTGAGGTCGATCATCTGCATGAAATAGAGTATCGCGGTCAAGCCTTGAAGCAGTTCGTCGTGGATTTCCGACGCCAGGTTAAGGCGTTCTTTTTCCTGCAGTTCGATTATATGCCGGGCAAGATCTCTTCGATGTTCTTTTTCGCGAAGCAGTAGCTGCTCGATCTTCTTGCGCTCGGTGATATCCCGGTTCACGGCGATTGTGCCGTTGGGAATACCTGAACCGTCAAGAATAGTGATGACCGATGATTCCACGTAGATGGTTTGACCGTCTTTTGTCTCTTGAATAACCTCGCCGCGCCACTGTTTTTCTTTGCGGATTCTTTCTGCCACCGCGTTGCTCGAGTCGCCGGGGTACCGGAGTTTGGTTACTTTGTGGAGCGGTTTGCCCTCGACTTCATGGAATTCGAAACCGTACAGTTTTTCGGCGGCGCGATTCCAGGTTCGAATGTTGAAATCCGAATCGGTTGAGATAATGGCGTCGGAAACGTGCCGCAGCATATCGGCCTGATAATGGAGTTTTGCCTCGGTTTCCTTTTTGACGGTTATGTCGCGGATAATGCCGATCGATCCCCGCAGTTTACCCGGTGCGCCGGGGGTTTTCCCGTCATAATAACCGGTGGCACTGCACTCGCCGATCGCAGTGACTTCGCCGGGTATTGTTTTTTTTGCGTGTTTGGGAAGAAGCCTTATTTCCAGGCCGACCGTCTTGCGTTTGCCGGTTCGGCGTTCGTCGAAGAGCTTGGGCGAGCCGGCAGTGCCGGTAGCCCGGCCTTTGTACTTGGGCAGCACATGTTGCCGGCCGAACCGCCTGACATCTTCAGGATGCACGATCGCGCCGAAATGCCTGCCGATCAGCTGTTCCGGCTCGTAGCCCAGCGCTTGCACTGACTGATTGAGATAGGTGAAGCGTCCGGCGGCATCCAAGCGGTAAACAATGTCGGGCAATACCGACAATATGTTCAGATATTCGTTTGTATCGGCGCTCACGGATAATTGACGAGATCGGTCTTGAGCGCGTACTTAATGAGGTTGACCGCGTTCGTGATTTTCAGTTTCTTCATGATGCACCGCCGGTGATGTTCGATAGTGCGCGCGCTGATGCCGAGTTTTGCGGCGGTTCGTTTGTTGGTATTGCCCTCGGCGATCAACTTCAGGACTTCACGCTCACGGGCCGTCAGTTTTCCAAAGACCGATGAACGGAACGGCCGTTCTTTTTTCGACGCGCGGTGCATGAGATCCTGCATCACCTCGCCTGAAAATGAGGACGATACATAGATGCGGTCGTGCAAAGCTTCATCGATGGCTTTAAGCAGTTCAACATCGGCGTCGTCCTTGAGGATGAAACTCTGGGCTCCGCTTGACAGGCATTCGTAAACATAGTCATGGTTTTTATGCATAGATAGAACAATGATCTTGATTTTCTTGTCGAATTTACGGATTTTTGGTATTGCTTCAATGCCTCTCAGATTAGGCATGGATATGTCAAGCAGCAGAAAGTCGGGTTTTAACTGCCTGACCCTCGGGGCGATCTCAAGACCATTACCGGTCTCGCCAACGACTTTGAATTCCTTGTTTTCTTCCAGAATGCGTTTCAATCCGCTGCGCACCATCGCGTGGTCGTCGGCAATAAAGAAGCGGTATACGCTATGGCCGGGCATAAATCACAGCCAGTCCATTATGCCGGCTTGAAAAACCGCCGGGACGGCGTAAATTTTGGTATTTATACCGGGCGCCATATTTGATAATATATTTGAATTAAGGGGGGTGTCAAGGTTGAGGCGGATGGATTCAACAGTCATCAGTACAGCGTGACTTTCTCTTCGATATACCGGGAAGATAGTTTGCCTTCTGATACCAGACGGCGCTTTGTCTGTTCCAGGTTTTGCATGCCCTGTTGCCGGCCGGGCCGGTGACGAGTATCAATCCGGTTTCAAGATCGATCAGGACTTCGCCCAAGCGTTTCTTTCGGATTCCTTGCAGCGCCAATGCTTCATTTAGTTGTTCTTTGGTGATGATTCCGTTTTTCAGCAGCAGTTCTCCAATTCTCATTTATGATCCGATGATTTCGGCGACTTTCATTCGCAGCTGTTTGATATCGACCGGTTTGGTGATGAAAGCCTCGACGTCCGAGGTCTTGACGACGATATCGTCTTCCATCAGGCGGTAGGCCGAGCAGATGATTATCGGGATTTCTTTGTTACGCTCCCGAATGCGCTCAATGGCTTCCAGTCCGTGCGTGCCGGGCATTTTGATATCGATGATGAGCAGATCGTAATTCTCTTTGGTGATTAACTTCAAAGCCTCATGTCCGCCGACGGCGGTAGTAACGTCATAATGGTCCTGTAAAGTTTCGGCGAGCAGCATACGGATAGGTTCTTCATCGTCGCAGATTAAAATCCGTTTTTTCATGATTCCTCCTCACTTTTGCTCACGGCGGCACCTTCACGGTCTTTCTTTGGAATAAATACCCGACAGGTCGTGCCGACGCCCCGCCGGCTTTCGATCTCAATGCGGCCGCCGTGTTCGTCGATTATCTTCGTTACGATCGACATCCCCAGGCCGGTGCCGCGTTGTTTTGTCGTGAAAAAGGGCGTGAATATTTTCTTCATATCGTCTTCACTCATGCCGATGCCATTATCCCTGACTTCGGTAATGACATGACCGTAGGCCTCCTGAAAGTCGACACTGATTTCACCGTCGGCGGCGATTGCTTCAGCGCTGTTGCCGATCAGATTGACAAAAACACGTCTCAACGATTCACTTTCGCCCTTGCACACCGGATTTGAAATCCCGGAGATTTTGATATTCGTGTTGGGCATGCTTTCTACGATCGATTCGACGATTTTTCTCAGATCGACTTCCATGGATTTGATCTTTCTTTCGGTCCGGGCAAAAGCAAGGATATCTTCAATGATATGGCTTATTCGCTGGGATCCTTTGTGAATCTCGATCGAGTATTTCGTTATCTTGTCACGGTCGACGGTCGTCTCCAGTAATTGGGCAAAGCCGTCGATCGCGGTCAACGGGTTGCGGATCTCATGGGCTATCCAGCTTGCCATTTTTCCCAGGTAGGAAAGCTGTTCGGCATGCTTAAGCTGGTGTTCGAGGGCGCGGATGTCGGACAGGTCCTTGAAGATCGCAACGCAGCCGGAAAATCGGCCAGCCGCGCCGCTGATCGGCGACAACGAAAAACCCATCGGCACCTCCCGGTTTTTTATTTTCAGCGTTATTTCGTCGCGCGCGACGGATGATTGCGATTCGAGCGCGTGCTTCATCTTATCCCAGAGCGGTAACAGGAATTCGTATTGACCGACGTCGTAGCCAATCGACTCGGAAGATAAGCCGAAGACCCGCAGCGCTTCGGGGTTGAGGGTTGTGATTATCCCGTCTTCGCGGATCGCGATCACGCCGCTGGAAACACAGTTGATGATTTTCTCTGAATACTGGCGTAATTCTATTTCCTCGGCAACGACCCGGGCGACTTCCTTTTCCAGCTCGCGGTTGAACCGCTCCAGTTCTTCCTTTTTCTTGAGTTCCCGCCGGGTTGATTGCGACCAATAACTGCTGAAGAGCGCGATCATAAAAAGAAATGGTATTCGAATAAGGATGCGCGAGTCGAGAAGGGATATACCAGGGTTTGTCCGATAGATGATCCAGCCGTATATGGAACAGGCGACAATCGCTATTGGTATGCTGCGGTTCATATTCTGGCCGACCGAAGCCATGAAAATCACCAGGAAATAGACGAGATAAAGATCGGTCTGGGCGCCCTGGGATAAATAGATGGCGACGG
The DNA here is from genome assembly GCA_037446995.1 of Caldifarciminota bacterium. Classification (GTDB taxonomy): domain Bacteria; phylum Hydrothermota; class Tepidihabitantia; order SM23-42; family SM23-42; genus RBG-13-43-14. The sequence continues at coordinate 13,902 of JBBIHN010000006.1, forward strand.
AGATCGCGATGACGTCAAACATGAAGATCGAGAAAAGAGCCCAACTGGTCTGAAGTTTCTTCTCCGGAATCAGGAAGAGAGCCAGATTGGACAACAGATATACCAGGGCCAGCGTGTAACCGGGCGTCAATACGTTCAGCCCCTGACGAGAATAGGCGAGCACCATGATCGTGGCGAAAATAAGCACGAAGCGCAGGGCGGTCAGTATTTTTTTATTCATATTGATATGATACCGGGAATATGGTCGAATCGTCAATACGTAGTTCTACTTGATTTGTACGGCGGTATTCTACTATGCGATGCGAATGACCGTTGATCCGGACACGGACGACCTTTTCATGTTAAGCAGGGCTTGATTCGCCTGCGCCAGCCGGTATTCGTTAATATGAGTTTTGATCTTGATATCTCCGGCAACTTCCATGAATTCCCGGACATTTGCCCGCGATGTATGGGCGATTGAAGTCAGCGTTTTTTCCGGGTAAATTGCCGAATACTCGAAGCCGGGCAGGGGGCTCGCATATATGCCGGCCGAGACCACGGTCCCGCCCTTGTGTATCTTGGACAGCGCCTTTACCAATAACTCGCCGCTGGGCGCAAAGACGATCGCGGCATCGAGTTCGGTACCGATATTGTCATCGATAGTGCCGGTCCAGGCCGCGCCCAGATTTTTAGCCAGTTCCAGTTCACGATCGGCCCTGGAAACGACAAAACATTCATGGCCGAGATGTTGTGCGACCTGGAGCAGAATATGAGCGGATGACCCGAAACCAAAAAGACCGAGCCGGCCGGGTTTGTCTATGCCGGCGGCTTTGTACGCCTGATAGCCGATAACGCCGGCGCATAATAGGGGCGCTGCTTCGGCATCATCGTAATTGTCCGGTAGCGCGTAGGTGAAATCCTGATCGACAACCGCATATTCGGCAAAACCGCCGTCCGCGTCATAGCCGGTGAATTGCGGATGATCGCAGAGATTTTCCCGACCGCCGAGGCAATATGAACAATCACCGCAGGTCCGGTAAAGCCAGGGTATGCCAACCCGGTCATGTAACTGCCGGGATCTGACCGTTTTGCCGATTTTATCGATTCTTCCAATGATTTGATGCCCGATGATCACCGGCATTTTATGGGCGGGCAGTTCACCCTCAACGATGTGCAAATCAGTACGGCAAGCACCGCAAACGTTAATTTTAATGCGTATCTGGTTTTCGGCCGGCTCGGGTATTGGCAATTCGCACAGTTTTATGGGATCGGTTTCAAGCGGAGCTTGCTTTCTCAACTGCATTGCTTTCATATAACAATTATAGGGATGTTTCTCGGGGAATCAAGAACTGCCTCTGATTCTGTAATTGGTCATCGGTAACTGGAAAAAATGAAAAGGGGAAAAGGAGAGAATATTTATTGATTGGCGATTATGGATTAGCGAGTAGTGGTTAGTGTTTTTATTGTCTTGACAATTCAACACGTTTTTATTATGATTGCCCATGATCACTTTATTATGTTTCTGTATCGCGATTAATATCGACGGCGGTTATGAAACGCCGATCGTCGGCTTCAGCAATATCCGTCACGGCGTTCATGCCGGGCTCGGAGCGGAAATCGATTTCGGCGCCGTGGTTGTAAATCCGGGTCTCAGAATGGACTATTATCCTGGTGACAATAATCGCTATTCAATCATGAGTTATGAACTGACCGCGGCGATGTATAAAGGCGGATGGGTAATTTCGCCCTATGTCGGATTGGCCGGTTCCTATCTAAAACGAAGTCTGGCCGGTAACGCAGAAATCGGATATGCTTTCATTTATCGCGGCGGCGGTCAGCTTAAGATATCGATGTCGCCGGTCAATATATATCTGCGCTTACTATACAACGGCTTGACCGATTTTGATACTCACGGCGGTTTTTTGGGTTATCAATTCGGGTTCGCCTATGATTTCGTAGGTCATGAACAATATGGATACTAAACCGATCCACGCAATATTGATGATCGTTCTGATCGGTTCGATCGGCTGCGACAACCGCATTATCGAACGTTCGGCCGGCGATTATTTTCCTTTCAAGAAGGACAACTGGTGGGCATATTACAATGGGCAGGATACGATTCGCGTCGAAGTGCTTGATCCCTTGACCGTACTCGGGCGGGAGGCGGTGACCGTGAGCTTTGGCGGCGATTTCAGGTATTGGTTGATAAGCAATAAGGCAGTTGAGGAATACGTGGAGATCGTGTACTGTCACGGCGGCACTGCCTATCCGATCATTGAGGATTTCTACGTCCGGAACGAGCGGCCGCTGGTCAGCGGCTACTATTTCAGAGATTCGATCCTGGATTCGATAATGATCGCCGGAATTAAGGTCAGGGCCGATTTCGTTTTTGAAACCAGGGTCGCGGGATTTGAATATCACGCCGAATATGACGCCGACGTATATCACATTACCTTTCAGATGATGAAGCGAATCGATTCTCCGGATACGGTCATTGTCGAGACACTTAACCGCGATGAATACTATGCGCCCGGTATCGGAATTGTAAGGTATGTCGACGATGCCGGCGATCATATTCTGGTCGACTATTACATCGACTGATACTCGATTTTTCGGGAGAGAGTCTGATCCGCAGGAAAAACCGGAGAATCGCCGGCCGGGATTTATCCAAACTATACGGTTTACTGTTAAAAAGATTCGGCCGGCAAAACTGGTGGCCGGGTCGCAGCGCGTTTGAAGTTATGGTCGGCGCGCTGCTCACCCAGAATACAAACTGGGCGAATGTCAAGCGGTCGATCGCCGGTTTGAGAAAAGCCGGGATGCTGAACCCGGCACGAATGTACGCGAGGCGGAGATCCCTGCCAGGACTGATAAGATCGTCCGGATATTATCGGATCAAGAGCCGGCGCTTGATATCGTTTGTCGAATACTATTTGGATAAATACCGCGGATCGGTGAGAAGAATGTCGAGCGTACCGACCGAAAAGCTGCGGGCCGAGCTCCTAGAAGTTAACGGTATCGGCGACGAAACCGCGGACTCGATATTGTTGTACGCATTGAACCGTCCGGTTTTTGTGATCGATTCCTATACGCGGCGCGTTTTTGCCCGGCACCGCCTGTGCCGTTATTCGGATGATTACCTTCGAATCCAGCGTCTTTTCCATGTCAATGTTCCCGCCGCGGCTGGTCGGTATAATGAATATCACGCCCTGATTGTCGTTTTGGGCAAGACTTACTGCCATAAGCATGATCCTGATTGTTCTTTGTGCCCAATCAATAATTTTTGACGATTTCGCCGATACTTTGATCAGGGGTATTTATGTCAATCCCTATCAAGCCAGCCGGCCGGAATACATGGATAAGGTTTTTGCCTGGGCCGATTCGGGCGCGATAAACGCGATTATGGTCGATCTGAAAAGTGATTACGGATATCTGGTTTATGATTCAAAGCTTGAATATGCCCGGGAACTCAAAGCGGTCAAGCGGTATGTCAAACTTGATGAACTAATCAACCGGGCAAAGGCTCATAACGTGAAGCTGATCGCCCGGATCGTGTGTTTCCGGGACAATTATACGACCAAAGATCCGGATTGCGCCCTGCTCGATGCCCGAGGCGATGTCTGGAAGGACAGTAAGAACATGTCCTGGGCAAATCCTTACAGCAAGAAAATGCGCGACTATTTGTTGGATATTACGCGCGAAGTAGCCAATTCAGGCGTTACGGCAATTGCCTATGACTATATCTGTTTTCCGACCGACGGCGATCTTTCAAAGATCGCCCTGTACGATATTGACACTCGCCGCGATCAGATACTGCATGATTTTTTGATATCGGCGAAGAAGGCGGTTGAAGCCGAGATTGGGATATGTATTTTCGGATTCGCCGTATGGCATCCGCTGCGCAATGAAGGTCAATGCATCGTCGAGATGGGGCAATACGTTGACCATATTTTTCCCATGCTTTATCCATCGCATTTTGGCGAGAGTTTCCGGCGCTGGGACAATGATTACTGGCGGAACTACTGGATATACTTTGATTCGGTCATCAAGGCAAGAGAGAAATTACCGCCAAATGTTCGTTTGATACCATATGTACAGGGATTTGATTATAAAGCCGATACTTTTAGCAACGACTATATCTACACTCAGATCATGGGAGCTCTTGACGCCGGCGCCGCCGGGGTCTTCATTTGGAACGCCGGCGGCGATTACTCGGCTGCCTGGGAGCCTCTTTTGTGGGCGCGTAATTTATACCTACGGCGATACGTTCAGAGCTTCCTAAATAACCGTAGGAAAGAAACAGGGCAGAGATATCAAGATACAGATCCTGGACCAGCACTAGCTCAATTGAAAAGCCAAATGAAAAGCCGGACCAGGTACCCGTTGGATAGCCGGTTTGATAGCCGGCCATCAAAGAGAACCCGGAGATTCGATCCTGACCAATTGATTCCATAAATTGGGGGGCGCGAATTCGGAACTCGGCGCCGACCGAGGCGGTCGGCGATACGTCCGGATACCAGGAATAATCGGCGGCGAGAGCAAAACGATTGTCGGCAAAGGGGATCTTGAAAGCGATTCCCTGCCGGAAATTGACCGGCGGATATTCCCAGTATTCAATGAAACGCCGCGGCGAACCGAAGTTCTTCAGCACGGTTCCCAGATATATGTATTTGACCGGATTCAGGATCACTCCAATGTCGGCGACCGCGCCCAAACAGCTGTATCGGTGCAACTGGCTCCTTATGACCTTGACCGCCGCGCCGAACGCAATGGTTCTTTTTCTGCCGAAATCATGTCCGTAGCCAAGGTTGAGAAGCATGTCCGAGTTGGTGAATTGGCCGCCGACTTCGCCGCGTTCAGAATACTCGATATCGTTGGCACCTAGATAGCACAACCCAATACCGAGGCCGCCGAATCTCGTGACCGGAATTGCCGAGGTCAGATTGTAGTAGTTGATGAAATGAAGGTGATTCATCGCCATGCCGGTAAGATAATAACTCCTGACGATTCCCATACCGGCTGGATTCCAGAATACCGCGTTGCCGTCGTCGCTTAAAGCCGTAAAGGCATTTCCCATGGCAACCGGCCGCACCCCGACGCCGAGTTTCAGGAAAGTGTAGCCGGTCGCACCTGGATCAACCAGCTGGTTCAGTAATAGCGCACACAGCAGCGAGTACATCGCGGCGTCTATTTAAAACGGTCCTTCAGTTTGTTCAGAACCTGCGGCAGGGTAGTGTATTCCATGTCGGCAAGCGGCAACCGCTGGGGCTCGAACGGGCCGTGACGGCGCATATAATTCGCCATTTCGTTCGCCTGCTGCCGGGCAAGGTCATAACTGATGTCGGCAAACATGTCTCGCGGTCCGATCAGCGTGCCGTTGGTCAGCTGGAAACCGAGCGCGATCACGCGCGGCGGACCGTCAAACCGCGTAGGGTGGGCGTCACCGATTCCGACCGGCATAAACGGCCCCCAATGCGATCCGCGCATCCACCCGGTGACCATATACGGGAATGAAAACGGTTCCAGCACTTCACCGACCGCCGGCAGTCCGCTTTGACAGCGGACGATCATAACCGGATCGTCTTTGCCGACATAGCGGCCGGCCATGAGATTCACGCGCTGGGTGGAAGTGGTGGCGGCGATGAGTCCGTCTTTTTTGTAGACATTTTTGAGAATGTAATGCTCTGACGCTCCGATCAGACAAAGGAGATCATAAGTATCTTCCGGAGTATTGAGATTGACGGTTTTATTCGCAAATATATCAAGTATTTCAAAAGTAAAACCATCATGCATGCTTGGATCGATGATCAACCCGATGGTATTGAATGGATCGGCGAACATCTTATACATCGGCATATTCCAGGCGCCGGGTGAAGTTTTATCCGCGGCAAAGATAATTATCGGCTCGCTTTTTCTTTCCTCGATTGTCATCTCGGCGCAGCCCGGACCCATACCCTTGATATTGCCCGAAAACGCGTCGGAAAGCAGGTCCTGTCCGGCGCCGTAGAGTTTCAATTCCTTGGCGACATTGGTGCATTCCACGAACAGGTCCCAGGTCATTTTGTGGATCTCGGCTGATTCGTCGCCCTGTCGGTGAGTAAGGATCAACTCCAGATCGTCACCGCAATGAGTGACATGAAAATCAACGATCAATCCCTTTTTCTTGTGCTCGTCAAGGATTTGCATTGCCCTGGTCATCAGATTCGGGTGCATGCTTGAATGCCCGACGTAACCGCCGATATCGGCTTTAATTACACTAATAGTGATTTTGTCCATCATGCCTCCTTTGTGAATTAGGATAATATTATAATAATTTGGCTCAATTTGTCAACATTTCGGCAAGTTAAAACCTGATAAGTTGGCAGTGGGAAGTGAAAGACCGATCGCAGGGCATGTCTGTGTCTCTGGAATTTTTATAATGTGCTTCATTGACTTCATTATTGAATAGATTATAATGAATTTTCCGGACATTACAACGAAGGAGGTTTGATGAAAAGGAAATTCCGCGGTCTTAAACCTTCCGAGCTTCGCTGGCAATGCGACCCGAAGGTGCTGAGATTCGATTCGATAGACGATGTCAAGACGTGCGAGGGTATTATTGGTCAGCCGCGGGCGATCGATGCGATCGGACTGGGGCTGAGCGTCAAGTATCCGGGTTACAATATTTTCGCTACTGGTCCGGTCGGCACCGGACGCACCACGGCGATCACCAAACTGCTGGAACAACTTGAAGTCGAAAAAGACACCTTGCGGGATTTGCTTTACGTCAATAACTTTCAGAATCCGGACATGCCCAGGCTGATCGAAACCGGCGCGGGCGATGGTAAGAAAATCCGCCGATCGATGCTGGACTTGATCAATGATCTCAAAACCAGCATTCCCAATGTGTTCAGCAGCGAAAATTATCAGCAGAAGCGCCAGGCGATTATCAGTAAATACGAGAATAAGCAGCGTTTGCTGGTACGCGATTTCGAACAGATGGTCGAGGGGCAGGGGTTCAAATTAGCCCAACTGCAATTCGGCCCGATTACGAAACCGGCAATTCTGCCGGTGATCGAGGGCAAACCGGCAAAACTGGAAGAGGTTGAGGCGCTGGTCAAAGAAGGCAGAGTAAAAGAACAGCAGTATAAAACAATGATCGACAAGATCCGCGAATTCGAAGGCGGCATGGCCGCGCTTTACAGCAAGACCCGCGATATTCAGGATGAAGTCAATGCCGAAATCAAGAAACTGAATGACGGAATAGTCAGTCCGGTCGTCGATCATCTGATCGACGGCATCCGCAAACGGTTCAAAAATAAGAAATTAGGCGAATATCTTGATAAGGTGCGCGAGGCGATCATCAGCGGTCTTGATCGATTCTTGAAGAAAGAAGACAAGGAAGAGGATTTCCGGGAATTCAGCGTCAATATACTGGTCGATAACGCCGAAACCAGGAAAATACCGATCATTTTTGAAACCAATCCTTCATATAAGAATCTCTTTGGCACGATCGAGCGATACCCGGCCGGACCGGGCATTTTCCTGAGCGATTTCCTGAATATAAAAGCGGGCTCCCTGCTGCGCGCCAATGGCGGATATCTGGTGATCAACGCGTTCGACGCTCTGACCGAACCAGGCGTCTGGCAAGCTTTGAAGCGGACGCTGCGCAACGAGATGGTTGACATACAGGTGTTCGATCCTTTCTATCTGTTTTCAACATCGGCCCTTAAGCCCGAACCGATCAGCATTGATGTTAAGATCGTCATGATCGGCGCCCAGTGGTTGTATTACCTGCTTTACTATAGTGACGAGGATTTCAAGAAGATCTTCAAGGTGAAAGCCGATTTTGACACGGTCATGGAGCTTTCACCGGTCAATATCAATGAATATGCTTCCTTCATCAAATTCATCTGCGGTTCGGAGAACCTGTTGTCATTTTCCAAGCCGGCAATTGCCGATATCGTCGAATACGGAGTTCGGCTTGCCGGGCGCAGGGACAAGCTGTCGACAAGATTCCATGTTATCGCCGATGTGGTTAGGGAGGCGGATTATTGGGCAAAAAAGGCCAAGCGCAAGACGATACAGCCGGACGACGTTGAACAGGCCATACAGGCGTGGCGCAGAAGAGAGAATATGCTCGAGGACAAAATCCAGGAACTGATCGAAAAAGACATTCTTATGATCAAGACCAGTGGCAAAGTGATTGGTCAGGTTAACGGCCTGTCGGTTTATCAGGTCGGCGGTTATAGTTTTGGCCGTCCGGCCAGGATCACGGCCAAGACATCGCTGGGCCGCGCCGGCATCATCAACATTGAACGGGAAGCGAATCTCGGCGGCCGAACCTATAACAAGGGCGTGTTGATTCTCGGCGGGTTCTTGCGCGCCCGATATGCCCAGGAACAACCGATGGCAATCGATGCCACGATCGGATTTGAACAATCGTACAGCGAGGTGGACGGAGATTCGGCGTCAAGCGCCGAAGTCTACGCAATACTGAGCGCATTGTCCGGCGTTCCGATAACTCAAGAACTCGCCGTGACCGGATCCGTCAATCAGAACGGCGAGATCCAGCCGATCGGCGGCGTTAACGAGAAAATAGAAGGGTTCTATGAAGTCTGCAAGGCAAAAGGCCTTAACGGCAAACAAGGCGTGATCATCCCGGCCGGTAATGTCGGGGACTTGATGTTGAAGCAGGAGATCGTCGATACCGCTGCCCGGGGAGGTTTTCACGTTCATGCGGTCAAGACAATCGATGAAGGGATCGAGATCCTGACCGGCGTTAAAGCGGGGAAAAAGCTGAAAAAAGGTTACGAGGAAGGGAGTATAAACTATCTGGTCGAGAAAAAACTGAGCGAGTATGCGGGTAAGATGAAAAGGTTTGCCCAGTCTAAATAACGATGTTCAGCAGTTTTTCGGGAACGTAAACGGTTTTTTGTATTTTTCCCTTTTGAACGTAACGGCTGATTTTGTCATCTTTTAACGCCCGGTCAACTACCTGTTTCTCGGTAAAACTGCCGTCAATCTCCAGACGGGAGCGGACTTTGCCGTTGACCTGGATCACAATGGTTATCGTTCTGCCGCGCAAATATTTCGGATCCGATCCGGGCCAGGGGATGTTAGTCAGGTTGCCGTCGGCGCCGGCGATCGCATGAAGTTCGTCGGCGAGATGCGGGGCAAAGGGTGACAAGAGATCAACGAGAACAAACAAACCATAGCCGAAAACTTCACTCTTCACCGGCGCGGTATACAATTCGTTGAGCAATTCCCAGAGGGCGGCGATCGCGGTATTGAACTTGAATGCATCAAGGTCGGCGCCGACCTTATGAATCGTCTGGTTGATCTTGATCATCAGTTTTTCGTCTTCAGCCGATTCGACAGCGGGTTTTACTTTCACGATTTTTTCTCGGTGCTCGGTAATAAGGCGGTAGATCCGGCTCAGCAGTCTCTCCGAGCCGATCACCCCTTCCTGGGTCCACTCACTCTCCCGCTCCGGCGGCGCAGCGGTGACAATGGTGATACGGGCAACATCGGCGCCATGATCGTCGATGAACTGACGGACCGGCACGAGATTGCCGCGCGACGACGACATTTTCTCCCCGTCTTTCATAAGCATACCCAGATTGAACAGATTCTGTGCCGGCTCGTTGACCGCGATCAGTCCGGCATCATAGAGAACCTTGGTGAAGAAGCGGAAATAGATCAGATGCCCGGTGGCGTGCTCGCTGGTTCCCCCGATATACATATCGATCGGCAGCCATTGGTCAGATTTGTCTTTGCCGCAGAAACACGATTCATTGCGCGGATCAAGATAGCGCAGAAAATACCATGATGAGCAGACAAAAGTGTCCATCGTGTCCGGATCCCGCTGAGCCGGCGCGCCGCAAGACGGACAAACCGCGTTGATGAATGAGTCGACGCCGGCTAAAGGAGATTTGCCCTTGGGAACAAAATCTTTGATGTCGCGGGGGAGCATTACGGGCAGGTCTTTTTCCGGAACCGGCTGCATGCCGCATTGATCGCAGTATATAATCGGGATCGGCGCTCCCCAGAATCTTTGTCTTGAGATCAACCAGTCCCTGATCCGGTAGTTGACCGCGGGACCGCCGCCTGCATTCGCGGCAATGTGCTCGATAACCGCGGCAATGCCCCGAATCGAGTCCATGCCATTGAACGGTCCGGAGTTGACCATGACTCCATGGTCTTCATAAGCCTGAGTCATCGATGCCGGCGCAAGCGTTTGCCCCGTGGGTTGGATTACGATCCGGATCGGGATTCCATACTTGCGGGCGAACTGGAAATCGCGTTGATCGTGAGCGGGCACGCCCATGACCACGCCGCTGCCATATTCGAACAATACATAGTCGGCGACATAGATCGGTATTTTTTCGCCGTTGACCGGGTTGACGGCGTAACTGCCGGTGAAGACACCGTCCTTTTCCTTTTCGGCGCGTTCGACCGCGGTTCTTTTGGTCGAATCCCGAACATAGGCGCGCACCGAGTCGGCACCCGGATAACCCGAGATCAATTCTTCGATCATTGCGTGCTCAGGCGCAATCGACATGAAAGTAACGCCGTAGATCGTGTCGGGCCGGGTCGTGAATACGTCAAAAGATAGTTCCCGGCCGGCAACTTTGAAGATTACATTGCAGCCCTGGCTGCGGCCTATCCAGTTCTTCTGTATGGTCTTGATATTATCGGGCCAGCCGGGCAGGGTATCGAGATCGCTCGACAACCGGTCGGCATACTCGGTGATTTTGAAAAACCACTGGTTCAATTTGCGTTTAACCACCGCGGTATCGCAGCGATAGCAGTGATCATCGATTACTTGTTCATTGGCGAGAACGGTTTGACAACTTGGACACCAGTTGACATAAGCCTCTTTTTTGTAAGCAAGATTCCGTTTGAACAGAAGCAGGAACATCCATTGGGTCCAACAATAGTAATCCGGCATACAGGTTATGATTTCCCGCTCCCAGTCGTAGCTGATACCCAGCCGCTGCAGCGATTCGCGGGACAGGTTGATATTCTCGGTCGTCGAGATCTCAGGGTGAATGCCCATCTTAATCGCCCGATTCTCGGCCGGGAGACCGAATGCGTCCCAGCCAAACGGGTGCAGGACATCATGGCCGGTGCGCCGTTTGAAACGGGCGTAGATATCGCCGATCACATAATTCTTGCAATGCCCAAGATGCAGATCGCCGGACGGGTAGGCAAACATCTCGAGCGCGTAATACTTACGCCCTGGCCGGCTCGCGGTACGAAAAACATTGTTTTCCCGCCAATATGCCTGCCACCGGGCCTCGATGCGGCGATGGTCGTATTCCATGCAACGAATGGTATCGTTAGTTGTTACTGGATCGGCGTATCAAGGATTTCGGCACCGCATTTTTCGCAATACCATGAATCCTGCGCGTTCTGATGGCCGCATTTTGGGCAGGCCACCGTATTCTGCTTCGTTTCAGTTTCCGCGGAGCCTTCAGTTTTTGTTACGGTGGCCGCGTCAACCTCGGCGCCGGGGCGAACCGCATCCTCTTCGGCAATGATCTCGTCGAGTTTCAGGGTCTCTTCAGGCAGGGTTTGTTCTAGAATATGCTCGTCAATGCTGATGTCGGCCGAAGCTTGCCGTTCTGGCGCCGGTCTGTCCTCATCGAGTTTCTTTTCGATACCCTTGATGTCGATTATGTCCTGCAGCCACTTTTTCCTTTTTCCCATGCCCTGTAATTCGTTCTCCAGCGCGCTGATTGCTTCGCCGACTTCGTTCTTCTGCTGCTGATAGGTTTCTTCATCGTATTCTCCGATTGTGTATCTCAGCTCGATCTCTTCCATTCTCAATTTCAAGTCCCTGCTCTGAGCGCTGTCTTTGGCTTGACTTTCTTCGATCCGCTGCAACTCGACTTTTATCAATTCGACATGGCTGGTCAATTCCTGATCAAGATTGGCAAGTTTTTCCTGATATTCCCTTTTGACCTTTTCATACACCTCATGGCTGACATGGCTTTTGCGGTCTTCGATCTTTCTTAACTTGAGAATAATGTCATTTCTCTTTTCCTCCAGCTGTTTCAGATCATCCATGCTGTTTTCCATGTGAAACTCCTTTCTTGTAAAGAGAGGTGTTCTGTAAGAACATCATTTCAAACATCAACTTCGGGAAATACGAACCGGTCTTTATCTTTCGGTCGATGCCGATCAGGGACTTTAACAATTGACGCATTTTCTGCTGATCGATATTGACTCCGGATTGCCGGCCGGTCGCCGAGAAGAGGAGGTTTCTACCCATTGTCGCAACCATGCCGGCGTCATTGCTGATAAAAGGCGCGATCTCGCGGTAGGCAGCAAGAGTATCTTCGTCGCCGCGGAAAAAGCTTTTCGCGACCCGGTATTGGTTGACTTCACAAAGGCCTTGCGCGAGATCCTTGATGGTCCGGGAGTCAAGGGACGAGGTTTCGTGAAGATAATTCTCGATCTTGTCGAATTCATTCTTCAGCCCGGTGATATCGTTACTGAATTCTTCCCCGAGGTAGGCCTGAAGATCGGCCGGAAGGTCTATGCCATCCCTTGTTATTTTCGCCTTGATCCAGCGATCTATGTCCGGCTGCTCAGCGTCAATGTCGACGATCGCGGTGCCGGCAAAGGCGCCGGTCAGGCGTCGAATCAGCTGGTGATCATACCGGTCGGCTCGATAGGTCATAATCAGGATATTGGCAAACTTGAGGTCCCGGAACGACTGGCCGATCCCGGCAAGGGTACGCAGGTCAATATCTTCAAGATTCTTGGCGATAATCAAACGGTATTTCGACGCAAACGGCGTCAGGAACAGCCGGGGAATAATGTCGTCGATTAGAACTTCCCGGATCGACATTGACTCACAGTCAAAGGCTTCGTCGATATTCAGGTCTTCTTTGAACGTCTTGAGGAGATTATCGATCAGTAATTGCTCGCGGCTTACGATCAGATACTTTTTTCTAATCTCGCCTTTCTTCAAATCTTCGCGCAGATCCCGTTCCCGCATTGTCTTATTTTATTTACTATTGCCGTATTGTCAATATTGATATGATTGCTGGATCAGACCGGCGGGGTCTGCGGATAAGATACGCAAAACATGAGTTATCGCCATTGCCCGGGGATTATGTTTTTGCAGTATTTACATTTGCCGTCGACCAGACCATGAATCTTGATCGCATACCCCTGACGTTCGATCAATAGTTTTCGGCAATACGGGCAATAGGTGTGCAATTCATCGACGCCCGCGACATTGCCGATATATACGTAGCGCAAACCCGCATCCTTCGCGGTTTTAGTCGCTTTTTTCAACGTATGAATCGGCGTCGGCGGCAGATTCGAAAGCCTGTGATGCGGGTAGAAACGTGACAGATGCAGCGGGGTATCGGCGCCGAGCTCGTCGAATATCCATTTACATAATTGTTGTATCATTGAATCGTGATCGTTCTTTGTCGGGATGATCAGATTGGTGATCTCGAGCCAGACGCCTTGCGCCTTTAGATTTTTCAGCGTGCGCAGAACCGGTTCAAGCCGACCGCCGGTTATTCTTTTATAGAAATCATTGTCATAGCCCTTGAGATCGACATTGGCGCCGTCCAGATACGGAATGAGCTCCAGTAACGGTTCTTCATTGATATAACCGTTGGAGCGATAAATGTTCAAAACGCCGTTTTCTTTTGCCCGGCGAGCCGTGTCAAGCATATACTCGAAAAACACCGTAGGCTCTGTATAGGTGTAAGTAATGGTCGGAGTTCGATGGAGCATTGCCAGTTCGACGATTCTTTCGGAGGAGAGATCATAGTTGAAGGTATCCTCCGGTTTTGACTGAGATATTTCCCAGTTCTGGCAGTTCAGACAGGTGAAATTACAGCCGGCAATCGCCAGGGAGAGGGAGCCGGTTCCGGGAAGAAAATGATAAAGCGGTTTCTTCTCGATCGGGTCGATATGAAGTGCGCAGGGATTATCATAGGCATAGGTGAGGTATTCGCCGCTTCGGTTTTCGCGGACCCGGCAAAGACCGCGCCGGCCGGCCGGAACTATGCATTGATGCGGGCATAGCTGACACTGTATTTTGTTTCCCTTCAGTTTGCTGTAATACATTGCCGGCCGCGGTTTTACATGGCCGAGCCGGGCGTCCTGGGCAGCGCCATACCGGTTAAGATATGGTAGTATCGAACTCGTCAAAGCGATCAGTCCGCATTTTTGCAGGAACGTCCGCCGGGTAATCAAACTTTCGAAAAATAGATCCATTCAGGTATTATAGGCGGTGATTTTGATATGTCAACGAACAGACCATTAGGCAAATAGCGGTTTCCGGCCGAAATTATCAGTTAAATATCAAGCAAACGCAGTCCGGTCGGCTCGTCCTCAAAGCGCATTAATGGTTCGTTGAATGGAAAGACAACGATCTCGCAGGTTGCCGGAATCGTAGCGCGGAAGAGATGGCCGCCACATGCCTGGAAATTCTGATCCGTGATCGTGACGTGGCAGTGAACTGCCGGTTCATCGGTGAATCTTGAAATATTTCCGGAGAGGCTGGTAAATTCGTATTCGCCGCTGAATTTCTTTCTATGATAATTTTCTTTGACAGCATCAAAATAACCGAGCTCGAGGTCCTGACCCACGCCCAGGCCAAAGAAAAAAGCCGAAAAAATTTTTGTTTCACAGGCAAACTGCTTGAGCGCTTCAATGACATCTTCGCCTTTTTCAATGCGCAGAACGAAATAAGAGCCGAACTTTTTGTATTTCATAAAACCTCTCTCCAGAAGTATATCAAAAAATCCGCAATGTTCAATAAAGAAGTGAAAATGTGAAAAGGGGAGAGGCGTGGGGTGAGGGGGTGTATTTTAGGCATTTAGGTGTTAAGGATTTTATTTGCATTGACTTACAAATACTTTATGTTATACTGATTCATGGAACATCTGATCCACAAGATCGGTCGTGAAGAGCTGGAGATTCTTTTTCAGATGACCAGCTCGTTATCAAGCACGCTTGAACTTGGTAAAATTCTTGAAATCATCATTGACAGCGCGAAGAGCCTACTCAAGGCTGAAGCCAGTTCTTTGCTTTTGCTCGACGAAACAACCAGTGAGCTTTATTTCGCCAGTGCCACCGGTAAAGTATCGGAGCGGCTGAAAAACCTCACCGTGCCTTTGGACAAGGGTATTGCCGGCGCGTGCGTTCGTACCGGCAAGGTGATGATCGTCGACGACACCCACGAACACGGAGAATTCTATCCGAAGATCGACGAGAAGACCGGTTTTGAAACCCGTTCAATAATCGCCGCGCCCTTGATTCTGCTCAACCGGACGATCGGCGTGATCGAAGTATTGAACAAGGAA
>JBBIHN010000007.1:0-28340 GCA_037446995.1 Caldifarciminota bacterium
ACCCGGCTCGTTGAACAACGGCAATCCTGGGGTGGCGCCATAAATGTTGATTTATCGACAGTTATCACGATAACCCCCTTTTTTCTCCTTTAAGAGCAATTCGGGCGAATATGAGTCAATGAGCCCAAATCTTATCTTCTTTAAAAAACGAAAAAGTCGTGTACCTACTTAGAAGTTTTTAGCCATGCAAATCTTTGCTATTTTAAATATTTTAATGTATGTAAAGTAAGATGACCAAATTGATGAAAGATGTATTCAGGGACCAGTATATGCATTTCTTCGCAGATAATATTGTTGCCGACTATTTTGTGCTGTTTAAATATTGAGTTCATGATACTTACCGTTGATGACTGAAGGCTGATGATCGTGTCATCATAATCCCGGTTGCAAACCACACCCCCGCCGAGCGCGCTGAAATCGATCTTTGATTGGTTGTAGTCGATAGTCGCACCGCAGCGAACACAATTATCAAGATGCGGCTTGACGCCGGCGATGGCAATTGCACGCAATAAATTAACATAAACATACAGGCGAATATTCTTCGGTTCAATTGTCTGCAACCGGCGTAGAAAGGAAAATATGAGGGTATATGATTTTTCACCATGCTGTCCTAAGGCGAGCGTTTTTTCAAGGAATTCGCTCAAGACCAAACCTGCGCTCATACGCTGCGGATCATTACGCAATTTAGCGAAATCATCGATAATAACCGCATCACTTAAATTGTAGGTTTCTTTCTCTTCGTGCTTGTAGAATATGATTTCGTTGAGATTTAGGCGCTCCATAGTGCCGCAAAGCTTGCTGTGCGGCCGGCGGCAGCCCTTGGCCAGTATTTGTATTCGGCCGTGATTTGAAGTAAGTACGGATGCGAATAAGCTCGATTCCTTGAAATTCCTGGTATTTAGGACTATGCCTCGGGTTTTAATGATCTTAGCCATGGCGTTAAGCTGATCTTATGATCAATTATAAATCGACGAGGAGCGAAGTCAATAATCAAAGAAAATCCCGGGCGACTACGCAGATGACTTTACCAATTCAACCCGGCATCAAATGCCCGGAGGTTGAGATCGAGGTGTCTTACCTTAATGTTCTCCTGTAATGCGTTCTGCCATGCCTCGGACTCGAATTTCAAAAAACGCGCCAGTGCGCCGAGTAACACAGTGTTCACTACGCGTTCGTTGCCGAGCTCGCAAGCCTTGTGCCCTGCGTCGGTCAAATATACCTTACCCGCTTTCTCAAGTTTCAGCGCGATGTCGTCGGGATATCTGGATTCACCGGTGAGCACGCTCATCGGCGGAATTGCCCGGTTGTTGACGATTATCTTCCCGTTCTTCTTAAGATAATGGAGGTATCGCAGACCCTCAAGTTTTTCAAAGGCGAGCATATAATGCGCGGTGCCTTCCTCGATCAGCGGTGAGTAGATCTTGGATCCAAACCGCACGTGGGTGATCACGCTGCCGCCTCGTTGTGCCATGCCATGAACTTCGCTCTTTTTCACGTCAAAACCTTGATTATACGCGGCGCGGCATAGAACATTGGATGCCAGAATTATGCCCTGACCGCCGATGCCGCATATAACGATGTTAGTAACTTCTCTATTACTTCGGCTCATCGCACGACATCCCTGAGGCGGATCGCCGCGCAAGTACAGACCTGAGCGCATAGCCCGCAGCCAAAGCACAGATCCGCGTCGATCACCGCAGTTTCCTTCTTTTTTTCCGGAGAGGATGACAGGCTTATTGCCGGACAGCCAATACGCATGCAGATTTGGCAGCCTTTGCAGGATTCAAGATCGACGTAATAAGGCGTTTTTCTTCTCAATAGTAATGCGCAGGGACGCCGAAAAATGAGAACCGTAGTTCCGTCGAAATCAAGCGCTTCCTTGATCGATTTCTCGACTTCTTTCAGGTTATCTGGATTTGCAACCTTGACGAATTCCACGCCGCAACCGCGGGCAATGTCTTCGGGCGGTATCCGTTTTCCGGTTTCGCCGCGCGCGAGCTTACCGATACCCGGGTGAGGTTGATGGCCGGTCATTGCGGTTGTGTAGTTATCGAGTATGATGAGATTGAGATCTCCTTTGTTATAGACCGCGTTGATCAGACCGGTTATGCCCGAATGGAAAAATGTCGAATCGCCGATCACCGCGACCATCTTTTTGCTGAAATCCCTGCCCAATGCCTTGTCCAGACCATGCGCATTGGTGACCGAAGCGCCCATGCATATACAGGTATCCATTGCATTCAAGGGCGGCAAAGCGGCCAGCGTGTAACAGCCGATGTCGCCGGTGACGACGAGTTTCATCTTGTCGACGACATATAGCACGCCGCGATGCGGACAGCCCGGACACAAGACCGGCGGACGGGCCGGTACCGGCTCGGCGTTCACCTGTGGTTTCTCAATATCGAAACTCTCTTTTATTACCCGGGGTGTCAGTTCGCCGCAAGTGGGGATTCGCTCTTTGCCGATTACTTTCACTCCCATCGCCTTGATTTCGGTTTCAAGTATAGGATCGCCTTCCTCGATAACAACGACCTTGCGGACCTGACGGCAGAATTCACGTATTAGTTTTTCGGGTAGGGGATAGGTAAAAGCAAGTTTCAAAAAACTCGCTTTCGGGAAAACCTCCCGGGCGTATTGATACGAGATGCCGGACGTGATTATGCCTATTTTCTTCTGTCCCCATTCGATTCGATTGCCAGGAAAAGTCTCGCCATATACGGTCAGTTTTTTCTGACGTTCTTCGACGACAATGTGGCGGGCCCGGCCATGACTCGGCAAGAAAAGCCGCTTCTTAACATCTTTGACATAGCCGGTAACCAGTTTCTCAAGGCGGTCTTCTAACTTGACAATACAGGAAGAATGGCACACCCGGGTCGTCATGCGCAATAGCACCGGTGTATCAAAGTACTCCGAGAGATCAAAAGCGAGTCTGGCATAGTCTTTCGCCTCCTGGGAATCGGACGGTTCAAGTATCGGCACTTTGGCGTGTCGGGCGTAGTGGCGATTGTCCTGCTCGTTCTGTGAAGACCACATGCCGGGATCGTCAGCACTCACAATTACCAGGCCGCCGGTCACCCCGGAATATGCCATAGTAAAGAACGGATCCGCGGCAACATTGAGTCCCACATGTTTCATTGCCGCTAAGCTGCGGCTGCCGGCGAAGGACGCTCCGGCGGCTACTTCGAGTGCAACTTTTTCATTGATTGACCACTCGGCATAGATATCCGGATATAGCAATATGTTCTCAAGGATTTCGGTCGAGGGCGTTCCCGGATAGGCGGCCGCAACCCGGCAACCCGCTTCCCAGGCGCCGCGCGCGACCGCTTCATTGCCGGATAATATTGTCGCCACTTCTCAGATTGCTTGGATTAGCCCTGAAGAGTCCTTCATTTGGTTCCCAGAATCGTAGTGTAACCGGGGATATCGAGAAAACCATGGCCGCTGACATTGAAGGCGATCGTTTTCTTCTCGCCCGATTCCTTGTATTTCAGCGCTTCATCGATCGCCGCGCAAACCGAATACGCTGATTCGGGGGCGGGCAGCCATCCTTCGGTTTCCATGAAGAGCTTGGCTTTTTCAAAAACGTACTTCTCGTCGCCCGGATATGCCACCGTATCGATATAACCCTTATTTCGTAACTGGCTCAGGATCGGCGAGCAACCATGGTATCTCAGTCCATCGCCTTTGATCGGCTCCATATCGCATTTATGCCCGAGCGTATACATTTTTAACATCGGCGTCATTTCCGCGTAGTCAGCAAAATCGTATTCGTATTTGCCCTGCAAATTCGGCGCAACCTTGCTCTGGGCGGCAATGAACTTGATCTTTTTGCCTTTGGTCAAGACATCGCCAAGAAATGGGATGGCGAAACCGCCGAAATTGGAACCGCCGCCCAGACAGGATATGACGACATCCGGATAATCGTCGAAGATCTCGAATTGCTTCTGTGTTTCCTGTCCAATAATGGTTTGATGCAAAAGAACATGGTTCAAAACCGAACCGAGCACATAAGTTGCCTTGGGATCGTTCTGAGAATCTTCAAGACCTTCGGAAATGGCAATACCAAGAGACCCGACATGCTCGGGATTCTTATCGTACAAAGTCTTGCCAAACTTGGTCACCGGGCTGGGCGAGGCATAAACATCGGCCCCCAGAAGTTTCATGAAATTCAGGCGGTCCTCTTTCCAATTGTAAACACTGCGTACCCAGAAAACCGTGCATTTCAAACCGGAAACGGCTGCCGCATACGAAAGCGCGGTTCCCCATTGTCCGGCGCCGGTTTCGGTGGTCACCCGTTCAAAACCTTGCTGCTTCGCATAATAGCATTGGGCAAGGGCGGTGTTCACTTTGTGGCTGCCAGTGGGGCTGAAGAATTCGCTCTTGTAATACATGCGCGCCGGCGTATCGAGTTTTTTCTCCAGATTAGTTGCCCGGAACAGTGGCCGGGGCCGCCCGGCCTTAGAGAAAAGATCCATTATCCCACCCGGGATATCGATCCAAGTTTCGGCCGCGAATTCTTGTTTCAAACATTCGGCGATCATCAGATTCGGCAGGTTCTGGATTCTTGAAGGTCCGTCTTTCGGATCCATGGGCGGCGCCAGGGGTTCAGGCAGATCCGGGATGATATTGTACCATTGATTCGGTATTTCGTCAAATCCAATATTGACCATATTTCTCATCGATTCCTCCTATCGATCATAGATTGTATTCTATCCATACCGGTATAAATGTCAATTATTCGTATGACCTCAACGATTCCTCTTTGTTTAGTATCCTCAGGACGCCGCGCGCCAGTCCTTCCATCTCGCCTTCACCCGGATAAACAAAGATCTTCGGACATAGAAACCCGATCCACTCTCTCAGCTTGCTCACAAACCGCTCCGAATGGGCAATGCCGCCGGTTATTATTATCGCATCGATTTCACCTTTTAGGACAACGGCATAGGCGCCGGTTTCCTTGGCGATTTGATAGATCATGGCATTATAGGCGGCGGCCGCTTCACTGTCTCCCGCATCGATCCTGGCTTCAATCGATTGCATATCATCCGTGCGCAAATACGAAAGCATACCGCCCTCGCGGTTGATCTTTCTTTTCACATCATCAGCCGTGAACTTCCCCGAGAAACACAGTCGTACCAAGGCCATGGTTGGCAGTGTACCGCTTCGCTGGGGCGAGAAAGGGCCGTCTTCATTGGCGTTGGACGAATCAACTTGCTTGCCTCGCAAATGAGCCGCAACCGTAATGCCGGTACCCAGATGGACGATCACGAAATTGCATTTTTCATAGGGTTTTTTGAGTTCGCGGGCAGCCTTCTTGGCGACCATACGCACATTAAGAGCATGACTCAAGGCTTGTCGACTTATTTCCTTTATTCCGGAGAAGCGCGATAGATCCCAGAATTCATCGACCGAGACCGGGTCGACGAAATACGCTTTCTTGCCGATTTGATCGGCGATCTCCTTGGCGATCATTACGCCCAGCAAAGATGGATGTTCAGATTGATAATTACCACGCTTTATGTCGTTGATCAACCGCTCGTCAACCTGATAAGTGCCGCTGATCAGCGGCTTAAAAGGACCACCCCGGCCCACGACTGCGCTTACGGTCTGAAGGTCGAATTCTTTTGCATCCAGAAAATCAAGAATCGCTTTTTTTCGATAGTCGTACTGATCAATGATCTCAGGAAATCTGAGGAGCTGACCAGCCGGATGCCGGATGTTCTCTTCGAAAATACCGGTGTCATTTTCAAAAACCGCGATCCGGGTCGAACCGGCGCCGGGATTTATCACCAGAATGCGATGAATCATATTTTCTCCCATGGATCAATGATATCCGAAATACATTGATGGTTAATGCAGAACAACTGCATTCTTCTCTTGAAGAGGCGACCAAAGAACACTATTTTACGAAGTACGGATGGGCAAATACCGGTAGATGAGAAGGTTTTGGATCTTTGGGCACTAGTTCCATCTCGTCGATCAAAAGAGCCGGGGCCACGACTGATACCGGATAATTATTGCCTTCCTCGTCATAATAGATGCAATTGTAGACATAATCTTGATCGCCGGCGGCAGCAACATCCCTGAGCAGCCGGTTAGTTACCGAGCAAAACTCGAGGCCTCTGGTCAGCGAGATGTTTCCCAGAGTGTCGATCTTGTAGGCAATCACCGGCGCCGACAATAGTGTCGTTTCGGTCGAACCTCCCCGGGTGAAGTAACGCATATAGCGCTCTTTTGTGCTTAACGGCCTGGCCGGAGCCAAACGGCTTACTATCATAATGTGCGGAAGGCCGTATTCGCGGCAGAGATTCAATCCATGCTCTTTCAGATCTTCGAAACTGACGGATTGGCGAGATTCGACAATCAGGTTTCCGATCATACCGATACTGCGTCGCGCGTACCGTTCATTCCGGAAACGGGCATGGCCGTTCGATGTTTTTATTTTACTGGATGGGGTTCGGCTCATCATCAGTCCGGTCAGTTTGCCGTTGGTCACGATATTGACCCGCTGCGCTTCTACGCCTTGATCGTCGACACTGAAACTGCCGACCAGGGAAGTGTTTTTCCATGTTCTCAAACCGGGGTCATCCCAGGCAGACAAGAAATCGGGCATTACTTTTCTGCCGTAACGGCTTACCAGATGAGCCATGCCCTTGTTGGCGCCGGCCTGTGCAAGGATATCATTCTCGAAAAGCGGCGCTTTGGGATCGGATACACCCTTGCCCAGAACCTGAAATATCAACTCCGCCGCTGCCTGGCCGGCAAATATAACCGGGCCAGAATATTCCTCTTCCTTGGTCGTACCGGCAAGAAGGGAAAGGGTTTCCGCCATTGCCGCGACCGCCTGCTTCATTTCATTCAATGACGGCAAATCCCCTGCCCGGCATGCGTAGAAAACGATAATGTCTTCGAGCGGATCACCGTCCCGGCTTTGGGTTCTGGCATCGACCTCGATGCCGGCGATAGTCCGGGCATGACGGTTGCGATTGCGTTCATTGTCGAGAAAATACTGGTTGTTCGTCTGGGCGACGAACTTGACGCCTGATTCTTGTATCTTGGGAAATCTCCTGAATATTGTGCTCAATTCAACTGCCGCGTTCTGCCAGTATTCTATATCGATGTCCATGACCGCGATCGGTTCAACGATTGTGCAGGGCTCAGCCAAAGAAAAATCAGCCGATCGGTCGTTCTGCGGCCGGTTCTGCAGGGTGGCTCTTTTTCTCGACAAACGTTCAAGTGCCTTTTTGTATGTGCCGTCAGTGACCAGCCAGACCGCGTTACGGATCGCGTCATAATCATCCTCCAGCGGTAAGTTGATCTGATCGGCATCGATCGTACTCGACGAACCGACCTGGCAGGCAAAATTGCTGTTATCAAGATCATAATCGCCGACTCTCAGATCCGCGTACAATACGCGCTGGCGGTAAGGATTCTTCTGTAATAATCCGCCGAAAACGGCCTTGATCTCTACCCCTTCGATATCGTTTACCCGATATGATAGATAATAAGGTTTGGGTTGATTGTCGATCTGCAACTGGTCGATATTTCGGTTCATTTCGTCGGCCAGGGCTTTGAACAGAATATGGTCTTCATTGTCACCGGCATTGCCGACGGCCGCCAAGACGATAAGCAGTAATATCTTCTTCATTTTTGCCTCCCGGGGTTAAGCCGATTTTCCGGCGCGGGCAGTATCGGCGGTTTATCTTGGCCTTTAGCCTTTTTCTCGACTTCAATCTCCGATACGAATATTGAAGGCGATATCGCCGATACCGGCACCCAACCGGACTCGGCGCCGCAGGACCCGTTGAACACATCATAATCATCGCCGGTCATCACGATCTTTGAAAAGGAAAGCAAAGGCGTGCCGACAATATCAACGCCACGCACGACTTCATCGGGTCGACCGTCGACATATATCTTCGTGACAAACAACGGTATTACTTTGAAAGTCTGAGTGCCGCCCCGGCCGGTCTGAGTGAATCCGCCGGAAATATCATGAAAGATCAACCCGTGGGTTTTGTTCTGCTTTCTACATTCCTCGATCAATGTCTGTCGCAGATTCTCAAAAGACGTTTCTTTGTCCGACTTTATATAAAGCACGCCCTGGCGTGAGACCACGCGTCGCCCATGCTCGCGTCGTCCATGCCCATTGGATCTTGGGAAACCATGTATCGGCGAACGGCTGAGCAGGAAGTTTTTCAAGATACCGCGATCAACGACAACCACCCGCTGAGCGGCAACGCCTTCATTGTCGTAGAGGTAATGGCCGTTAAGGTCAATGTTCTTGAATTCCTTCATAGTTGGATCATCGAAAACGCTTATGAAGTCAGGAAGGATTTGTTCGTCCACTTTCTTGGTAAAGGTTTGACCTTCGAATTCGCTTTTCTGACGATGTCCTTCGATGCGATGGCCGAATATTTCATGGAAGAAAACTCCGCTGGCGCGGTTGAGCAGTATTGCCGGGCCTATATACGGTTCGACCATGGGCGCGCTGCGCAGAACTGAGAGTCGTTGTATCAGGGTATCGATTTGCGCCGCGATTACCGCGTCGCCGGGCAGTTTTTCCGGCGAGTAGGCGATATATGATTGCGAGAGATACAAATCCATGCCGTCGTCAGCCATGGTCGCGGCGTATATGCTGAGCCGGTATGCTAATCGGCTTTCTTTGATCATCGAACCGTCGGTGTTGACGATATAACGCGTCTCGGCATTGGCGCGCAGAGAAACGCTCGAGCCGTAAATCCATCCCTGGGGTTTGAAGTGCATCGATAGTGCGTTAAGCCGTTGACGCCAGGATTCAGTGTCAATATTAATCTCTTTGATGTTCTCGGCGAACTTTACTGCCGGCGCGGCGGAGAAATCAGGCGAAGTATCGGTTTCCATCACTTTGACCTGGCGTTCGGCCAGGATCTTAGTGTATCTTTTCTGGGCATCCTTGAAAGCCCGATCGGTTTCGATCCATAGCAGCGCCTTGATTCCGTTCGGGTCCTGATCGACCGGCACGGGCAGGGTCCTGGGTATCCATGACATATAATCATGTTCGTCGCCTCTTATCTCGTGCGTATTGTCGAGCCGGGCCGATCCCACTCTCACGTCAATATCGACATACGCGTTGTGATTATCATAGTCGTAAAAAATCGCCCCCAGCGAGGAATTGAGATATAGTTCACGCTTCTCCCACAATTCATACTGCAAAAAATATGCCGGTGCCGGCTGGGTTTTGCTTAAGACCTTAAAGGCACGGGTCAATTCTTCTTTCAAAGTCTGTAATTGCCGATCTCTGCCGGCAAAAACGCAGGTTGAAGCAATAATGATCAAGCTTATGATGCGCATTGTTTGACGCATGGGTACCTCCTTCAAGTATCTCATAATAACGGAAAATGCATATCATGTCAACGATGATCCCGTCGACTGAATCATGAAAAAGGCCGCATTTCTTTCGGTAAGATTATTTTTGATTGAAACCGCCCTCTTGACATCTTATGCCGATTGCGTATAATGATATACTTGTTCTTTGAAAGTTGATTCTCATCAAGAGAGGTGGAGGGACGGGCCCTGTGAAACCTCGGCAACCCGCCATGGGTGGGTGCCAATTCCCGCCCGTAAAGGGATAGATGAGTGCGCGCCATTCCTGCTAACTTTCCCGATCGGGAAAGTTTTTTGCTTAAGTGATCACTCATCACCTCGATAATGGATTTGTAATCTTGGCAACCAGGAGGTGACCATGTCCAAGACGATTGAAGAGATCAATGAAAGAATCAAACAAGGCAAGGCCGTGGTTTTCACGGCCGAAGAGATAATCGATGTTGCGAAAGAAGACGGCGTCAAGACCGCCGCCCAAAAGGTAGATATCGTAACCACCGGAACCTTTGGCCCGATGTGTTCATCGGGAGCGTTCTTGAATCTCGGTCATACCAAGCCGCGCATGAGGATCAGCAAGGCCTGGCTTAATGACCTTGAGGTTTTCTGCGGCATTGCGGCAGTTGATCTATATGTCGGCGCGACGCAGATCCCGGATAATGATCCGGCTAATGCGGTTCATCCCGGTTCATTCCCTTATGGCGGTGGTCATCTGATCGAGGATCTGGTCGCCGGAAAACAAATCAGAATCAAAGCTCAAAGCTACGGTACCCAGGAGTATCCCCGCAGAGAAATGAAAGGTAGTTTTACGATTAAGGACATCAATGAGGCATTCTTGTTCAATCCCCGCAACTGCTATCAAAACTACAATGTTGCGGTCAATACGAGTAAGGATAAGCTGTATACTTATCTCGGCGTGCTGAAACCCGGCATGGGCAATGCCAATTATTGCTCGGCCGGCCAGCTGTCGCCGCTGATCAATGACCCGGACTATCGTACGATCGGCATCGGCACGCGCATTTTTCTTGGCGGCGGCATCGGCTACGTTGCCTGGCCCGGCACCCAGCATAACCCGGATGCATTGCGCAATGATAAAGGAGTTCCCAGAGCTAGCGCCGGTACGCTCGCCTTGATCGGCGATTTAAAACAGATGCGACCTGAATGGTTGAGAGGTGCTTCGATAATCGGCTACGGGGTGAGCCTGACCCTTGGTATCGGTATTCCGATTCCGATCCTGGATGAAGACCTCTTACGGCAAACCTGTATCACCGATGCCGATATTCTCGCGCCGGTGGTTGATTATGCCGTTGATTATCCCGAATTTACAAACCGCGTGTTGGCCGAGGTCGATTATGCATCGTTAAAGTCGGGGTATATCGCAATCAACCGCAGGAAAATACCGAGTTTCCCGATATCCAGTTATGCAAAGGCGCGGGAAATCGCCCGAATCTTGAAAACCTGGATCGAGCAGAAGAGATTCACCTTGACCGTGCCCAGCGCGGCTTTGCCGGGTCGGGAATCGGGTCTGAAATTCAAACGTTTCGGCGGCAAATATCGTTAACCAACAGGGGGAAAGATGACCGTGTCACAAAAAGTCGTGCTGCATTATCCACCGTTCCTGACTGAGAAACCAGTCGTGTATGGATTGGTCAAGAAATACAATATCATGTTCAATATTCTCAAAGCCAGTTTCTCGGCGGACGACAAGGAAGGTTTGTTAGTGCTTGAACTGAGCGGTACCAGCGCCAGCTTGAAAAGAGGGTTGGGGTACTTGCACAAGCTGGGCGTGAAAACCGAGTTGTTAAGCCAGGATATTATCCGTTTTGAAGACAAGTGCGTTCATTGCGGAGTATGCTCAGCCGTGTGTCCGACTAACGCTTTTTATTTCCGGGCACCCGAGATGCTCGTTGAGCTGGAGATCACGCGCTGCATTGGCTGCGAAGAGTGTTTCCGGGTGTGCCCGTATCGCGCGATTGAGATTTCCTTCAAGATCAAACCGTGAAAACCGCAGAATATCAACCGCGTTGGTACCGGCATTGCTGCGCCGAATCGAAACTCAAGCAATTCTTCGTGCAGTACCGGGAAAGCGACTTATGCGTTCGTGCCGAGACCGATCTGAGTTCGCCGGCTTATGATGCTCTGACCCGGATCCGCCAGGAACTTGAGACCTGTATTGCATCGCATCCCGAATTCGCCCGCAGTTTGATCCCGGTTGCGGTCCGGGCCGAAGCGCCGGATATCGTCAAGATTATGGCCCGGGCCGCGATAAAGACCGGCGTCGGGCCGATGGCCGCGGTTGCCGGTGCGGTAAATCAGCTGATTGCCCGGGAATTGAGCTGCTTCAGCGACACCTTGATCATTGAGAATGGCGGCGATGTCTACGTCCGCAGTCCGGAGCCGGTGATCGCCGCGGTCTATGCCGGCAATTCGCCGTTGTCAATGAAGATCGGATTGAAAGTTGATGCCCGGCACGGTGTCGGCATCTGTACCTCGTCGGGTACAGTCGGACATTCCTTGAGCTTTGGCAAAGCGGATGCGGTGACGGTTATCGCCGAGGACTGCGCTCTCGCCGATGCCGCCGCGACCGCAATCGGCAACCGCGTGAATGAGATCGATGATCTTGACCCGGCGATTGCAACCGGCCAAAGCATTGAAAGCATAGATGGTGTTATTGTCATCATGGGCGCCCGGATCGCTGCCTGGGGGAAGGGTTTTGAGATCCGGAAGATATGAACGTTTTAAGCAAGGTCGAGATCGCAGTTTGGAGACGCTTGCGTAATCAGTTTCTTCAAGTATCGCGGAATTTGATTTCGTAGTTTCTGATCAGGGTTTCGTCAAAATCAAAGACATTGTCAAAATCGGCGATGCTGTCTTCTTCGGTTTTGCGCAGGAGTTCCGCATTGACGAGATTGAAGACAATGTGGCCGAAATCGACGGTTTTCGTCACGCCCCAGTGTTTGAAAACGGTTATTGCCATTAATCCGTAATGCTGGTGGGCTAGTTCGACAATCCCGCTCAAAAGTTCGCGGCCGCTTACATGGGTGTCGCGGTTCAGCCGCTGGCGCGTGTATGCCAACGCCTCGAAGACAAAAAGATAAGCCTCGATCGCATACCGGTTGTCTTCGGCGATGATCTTGTTCAGTTGGTCGATTTCCTTCATGGCGCGGCCCTGAGGATGAGCAGCAATCGGTCGATGATTCTGGTCACCGCGGCGGTCGTCTCAAGAAAGCTGTCAAACAATTCCTGTCGGCTTTCGTAGCCCATTATCCGCGCCGGGTTGTCCAGGGCATGCGGGATGATGAGGTCGGAGGCGCCGTTGGTCAAGCGGTATACATCGCGGAGTTGTTTCAAGAAACCGAATGCCCGGCTTAGTTTTTTCAGATCTGATTTCATCTCGAATCCCATTTTTCGCACCAATCTGAAGACTTTCAGGTTGACCGGCGCCTTGACCCGGAACCGGGCTTTGAAAATCAGCATCAGCATTTCAATATCGCGCAAACCACCGGCCGTTTCCTTGATGTTGATACCGGCAGTCGAGTCGGGACCTTGATAATGCTCGTGCCTTTTATGCATTTCTTCGGCCATGACATTTATGTATTCGCCGCCTCTTCTGAAGATAAGGGTGCGGATGATGCTGTTGTGGAACTCTCTTTCGATATGATTGGAGCCGACGATCATACGAGCGCCGAGCAGCAATGATTGCTCGACGAATATGTCGTGGTTCGGCCGCTGGAGAAAATCCACGAGCTGGCCAAAGGTTATCACGTAACTGCCGAAATGATCGGCAAAACGGTGATGCGGGATCGTCCCGCGCTTGGTGATCTCGCGGTTCATCTTGATCACAATTTGACTGCAATATTTATGAATCTGCGGATTGTCGGAGTTGAGTATCGCGATCACATCGAAGTCATCGTCATAACCCTGTTCGCGGCCATGGCCGCCGGCCGCGAAAATCGTGAACAGATCTTCGGTGACAATCCGGCCTCTGGTTTCGGCGTCGACCTCACGACGGCAAAGATCAAACAAAGTACGGACATAGTTGTCCGAAAACTGCGTAAACTCCCTATTGCTGACACCGGGCGAAGCGCCGTTGAGCGTCTTGATCCCTACTCGAAGCATCTCCAGATCGTAATAATCGCCCAGTTTTTCCCTCTTTTCATCGAATGTGGGCATTGATTCAATGTCGCTGTAAATGCCGTCCGCGTATTCGGTCAGGCTGCGGTCATCGTTTAGAAGGCTTATCGCCTCCGGATACCGATTGAGCACCCGCATAAAGAAACGTTTGAAGAAAGAACTGCTTGAACGGTGAAGGTTAATCAGATGGTTAAACCCGGCGATCAGGGTCAAAATCTCGCTTTCATATTTCTTGTTCCGGAATAGTCCGGCGATAACATCAAGCTGATCTTCGCGGTTCAACGCGAGATAACCATTGATCAGGGTTGGGAAGCGGTTGAATATATACACGATGCCGCGAATAATATCCGGAATGGATGCGATCCGTTCAAGAAGATAATCATTCAATTCGTTGAAGATTCCGCTGCTTTGACGGTTGTTGCCGAGAATAACCAGCATTTTGATAAATGAATTGAGATCATACTTGAACCACTGGAAATACATTCTTACTACCCGATCCCGCTGCGTCCGGGTCAGTGCTCGGTAATCATCGGTAAATTTCGCCAATATCGAGTCCTGACGTAGATTGTCGAGTACGTCGTCCCAGAAAGACGTGCCGACAAAGAAACGGAATTGCTTGATGAACTCGAGCGTCATATTGCCCGGATGTTCGGTGGTCAAAAAGCAACGGAATTTCGATATTGTGTTCAGGTGTTCTTTGATGTCGTTAATCAGCACCGGCGTCACCCGGCGGGCATTTTGCACATGCTCGTAATAGTGGACCAGTAAATTGGTCGTTGCGTCGGTGATGCCGATATCGGAATAGCCGAGCGCTCTTGACACGCGCCGTATATTGCGCAGGGCGGTTCGTTCAATCGGTAATTCTTCCTGCTGGGCGGAAAAAAGCTGATAGAGGTAGCGGAAGATTTCGAAAAAGGTAAGGGACCGTTCGAGCAGATAATATTCATTGAGCCGCTGGGGATTGGAGTATTTCAGGCGGTCGAGTATTTGCCAAGCATTGACTTCATCGACGCAGTATATCGTCTTCTGGGCGGCGATCGTGTTCTTGATGATCCGCAGTCCGTCTTCTTTGAGATGGATCATCTTTCGGCTTATCGGTTTGGCAAGCAGCGATTGGATTTCACCGATGATACCGCGCAAGTAGCCTTCATGATAGCGATTATCTTCACCCGGGCGGTAGAAATAGCGGGCAGTTATCTCTTTGCGGAATTGATTGTACAGCGCCCTTTCGCCGGCGATGACCGCCGCGTTCAGCATTTCGCTGACAATGACATAATCGCCGATCTTGTTTTCCAGTTCTCTTTTGTATTCGGCGATCGATGCCGAGTAATACTGGGTGCCGATATGCTCGGATAGATGGAAGTGAAAAGAAGTCGCATACTTGAAGAATTCCTGGCTGACCCGGGCGATCAAACGATTCAAGGATTTTCGATCGCCTTCGCCGGCGTCGATAATGCCTATGTCAATATCATCCTGATCGGACTTCGTACCGACGCCGAGTATTACGAAACCGGGATAGGATGCTTCTCCAGCAAAAAGATCAAAGAGAATTTCGAGATAACAGCGCGTCAAGTGCCGGAAATTATTGCCGGCATTGATCATAAATTTCCGGTAAACCGTGGACCGGTCATCCGCGGCCTTGCGTGAACCCATTTGCAGAAGATCGATCGCCTGACGATTTATGTATAGCAGTTGAAGCGCAAAAAAAGTTCCGGTTAGATCGAGCTTCTCCGCGGTCGTGCTCCCGCATCGAGCCACGGTACGGATTTCGGGTTCGAAATCATAGGCCGGGTGAAGCACGTGTACGTTCTCCCGATTTTTGGTTTCTTCAAGGCGCCGGATCAGATCGGGTAAGTGTCTTCGGATCATCATCATTTGCTTATAATGATGATTGCCGAATTCGCGGGAAAGGTCCCTGATCCGGCTGATGTACCTTCTCATGCCGTATCAGCGGTCAGGCTGTTTCCCCTTGAGCTCGAGTGCCTTATCAAACCCGCAAACAAAAGCCTTGAGATTCATTTTCTCGGTGCCCCGCGGCACGCGCGACTGAATTGCAAGTTCCATGGATTCCTTAGTGACGATCCCGGTGATGCCGGTTATCAAGCCGAGGGCGACGATATTGGCAACCAGTGATCGGCCGGCCGCCTTTTCAGCCATGGCCGCGATCGGCAGGGCATAGACCAGACACCGGCGGTCTTCCGGAGTCGAAACAAAATCGCTGTCGATGATCAATATCCCGTCCGGTTTGAGGTCTTTGCCGTATTTTTCGCATGCTTCCTGAGTGAAACAAAGCAGCAGGTCGATATTCACGGCCTTGGGATAATCGATCTCGTCATCGGATATTATTACTTCAGAACGGCTCGAACCGCCTCGGGCTTCAGGCCCATAGGATTGACTCTGGGTTGCGTTCTTGCCGTCGTAGATTGCCGCGGCTTCAGCGATTATTTGCCCGGCAAGAACCAGCCCTTGACCGCCGGCGCCGCTCAAGCGGATTTCATAACGGAAGCTCACCTTAACCTCCTATCTTCATCTAATCTTTGCTGCAGCTTGTGATATTCCTCGGAAAACTCCGGCCTTTCGGTTTCGTGGATTATGCCGGTGATAATCTTGTCCTTTAATGCTGATGGATCGCTTCGGCGCGCTTTTTCGATCGCAATACTGTTTTGCTTGTAGCCGATAAGCAGATCAAGGCTTGTGCCGAGCCGATTGGGATGAGCATAGTAGGTAGGACACGGCGATAAAACCTCAATCAAACTGAAGCCTTTTTTATTCATCGCCCGGAGGATCAATTTGTCGAGTTGAGTCGCATGATAACAGGTGCTTCGGGCAACAAAGACCGCCCCAGCCGCTGCGGCTATCCGGCAGACGTCGAGATCAGGTTCAATACTGCCATAGGGCGCGGTCGTTGCTTTGTCGCCGTAAGGAGTGGTCGGCGAAGATTGGCCTCCGGTCATGCCGTAAATACGATTGTTGTACAGAATAACCGTAAGATCAAGATTGCGCCGGGCGGCATGAATGAAATGATTGCCGCCAATTGCGCAGGCATCGCCGTCGCCGGTTATTATAACGACCTTCAAGTCCGGTCTAGCGAGTTTTATGCCGGCGGCAAATGCCAGGGCGCGGCCGTGCGTGGTGTGCAGGGTGTCGAAATCCATGTAACCGGGAGTACGCGAGGAGCAGCCGATACCAGAGACAAAAACAATCTTATTCCGGTCAAATCCGCTGCGGTTAACCGCCCGCAATACGGCTTTCAAGATTATGCCGCAACCGCAGCCGGCGCACCAAATATGAGGCAGGCGTTGGCGGCGTGTATACTTTTCGTAAGGAAACATTTCACAACCTCGCCAGGATATCTTCCGGCGTGATCATGCGGCCGTCAACCCGGTTGACTTTGATTACCGGCCGGGCACAGGCGCATTCGATCTCAGGAGCGATTTGACCGAGATTCATCTCCGGAACGATGATGTGCCGAGCATTCCTGGTCAGTTCCGCGATCTCCATGCCCGGGAACGGCCAGAGCACAAGCGGCTGGATGAAGCCGACCTTTTTCCCTTTTGCCCGGTAAGCCTTTACTGCAAAGCGCGCCGAGCGAGCGGTTGAACCGTAGGCAATGACATATGTTTCGGCGTCCTCGGTATATTCACTTCTGATTTCAACGATCTTCTGCCGATTTGCTTCGATCTTATCGTTTAAGCGCCGGATCAGCCGATCGACAGTTTCTGGATGATTGGAAGGCAGGCCATACTCATCATGGCTTAAGCCGGTTACGTGATAACGATATCCCCGTCCAAAATCGGCGAATTCCGGAATCAGGCGGGAATTATTCTGGTAGGCGATATACTCGCCCGGCGTCCTGGTCGTGTATCGGCGGTTAATTATCTCGAGATTCGAAGGGTCCGGCACGATTGTTTTTTCATTGATATGGCTTACGATTTCATCAAGCAATATGGTCACCGGCGTCCGGTAGTACTCGGCGAAATTGAATGCCTTGATCGTCCATTCGAAAACCTGGTTGACCGTGCCCGGAGCGACAACGATCGATTGATGATCGCCGTGAGTGCCCCATCGCGCCTGCATGACATCACCCTGCGCCGGATTGGTCGGTAAACCCGTGCTCGGGCCGCCGCGCTGGACATTGACAACAACGCATGGGATCTCGGCCATGATCGCAAAGCCGATATTTTCCTGCATCAAAGAGAATCCGGGACCGCTGGTTGCGGTCATTGATTTTACCCCGGTCAGCGAAGCGCCGATCACCGAAGCCATTGAGGCAATCTCGTCCTCCATTTGGATGAACACGCCGTTAACCCTGGGCAGGCGCCGGGCAAGCAGCTCGGCGATCTCGGTCGAAGGCGTGATCGGATAACCGGCGAAAAAACGCATGCCGGCGGCGATCGCGGCTTCGGCGCAGGCTTCATTGCCGCTCATTAGTTTCAGATTAGGCGTGTTTCGGTTCATGTTCTGATTGGACCTCGATCGCGAAATCCGGGCAATATATTTCACAGAGCAGGCAACCCGTGCAGTTTTCCGGGTTGATGACCACGGCCCGGGCTTTTTCCATTGCCAGCACGTTTTCCGGGCAAAAAGCCGCGCAGAACTGACATCCTTTGCACCATGCATGGTTGATCTTGATCGTATAGGTTCTTATCATTATCTAACTTTTTTATCGTCACCGGGCCTAACGTATGTAGCCCATTATCTCTTTGAGATCCTTTAATGTTTCCTGCCATTCGTCCTTCGCTGATAGGGCGCCGAGCAGTTCAAAATTGCCGTCACCATCCGTGTCACAAAACAGCAGACGGAGTCCTTTCGCATCATAATGCCAGATCTGCCGGGAGCCGCCGATCTTTGTCCGCCGTAGATCTTCGTGTTTCCACGTTTGCTCCATCGCCCGGTAGTCTATCCAATCCGGCGGTCCAAGATTAATGTATGCTCTGCCTTGTTCAGTGTCGCTGCCGATTAGAAAAGGCGTTGAAAATTTCGCATTCGCCTCGAGCAGTCTCTTTTCAAACTGCCAATAGTCTCTTTTCGACCAGAATTTCTTAAGATAAACTTTCTTATCATGATTGCTCAAGCGCCTGAATCCATCGAATTCTTTCCGACTGATCAGATAATGAATATCCTGATTGAACGTCATGCCGGCAGTTTCGTCGAACAAAGTGACAATCCGGAATTCCTTGCTTTGAGAAAACGACGACCCTGAACTGGAATCCGTGACCGTGATTGAAAACAGGTATTGTCCCTCAATGTAGTCATTGAGGCTGATTGTAAGCGTGTCGATTTGAGAGTAGTCGTGTTTCAGATACCGGCGTTGCTTTTCGAAGACCACCGCGCTTGCACGGTCCGTGATTGTATACCGGCTTTGATAGTAGAGACTGTCGGGCACGATGCCGTATATCGCCAGAAAAGAAAAGAGCGTACATGAATTCGAGTATCGGCCGTCAATTGACGGCGTAAAGGCGTGTCCATGACAGATAAAACTTTCGCCGGCATTCTTTCTGCCAAGGATCAGGTCGCTGCATGATATTATCAGCGTGTCCCCGGACATATCGATTCTGCCCTCAAATACTGACGCCGCTCCGGCGGAGGTGAAGGTGAGGCGATAATCAAACGTGCCCGGGTACAGGAAAATCGGAATATAGTCAATGAAATACTCGGAACGCTGATTATGCCTTATCAGCGCGCCTTTAGTTCCCTCTATTTGGGCAGAATCATTCGTGATATTGTTGTGTATGTCAAACCGGTATTGGTATTCTTTGAAGATCGAATCGAATGGCGCGGACTGCAATTCTTGCGGCGAAAAAACTTGACTGACCGGAATTTGATACCAAATCTCCACGTAGTTTTCTTCAAAACGATAGATCGCTATGTTCGCGGGTAAGAACGCAGTCAACGTGATATTCAGCAATGCGCTCAACATGTTACCTTTTTGTGTACCATATCATATTATATGTCGAGCCGGATTCAGCGTCAAGGATGGCGGCATTGCCTCCGCGTGTTGACGCTCTGTAATGTGAGCAGGAAGGCTCCTTAGAGTTTCAGCTCGAGAAAATGGTTGAGCGTCTCGCGGATAAGAATGGTTGCGGGGATAGCAAAAACAACCCCCCAGAATCCCATGAAAGCGCCGCCGAGAATGAGGACAATCATGATGACGACCGGGTGAAGATGCGTATGCTTGCCCATTATCCATGGGCCGAGCAGAGTAGCTTCCAGCGACTGCTCGCCCAGGAAATCGGCCAGGATTTTCAAGCAACTGACGACCGGGGTTGCGCTGGTCAATCCAACCAGCAGTGCCGGAATGAGACTAAGGATAAAACCGACATTGGGGACAAAATTACCCAGGCCGGCAATAACGCCCAGTAGAACATAGTATTTTATGCCGAGAATCCAGAGCAGGAAACCGACCAGCAGACCGATTAGACCGACCATAATCAACTGCCCGCGGAAGAATCCGGCCAATGAATAATTGAGTCTCTCGATAAAGCGGTCGATGCGATCGTGTTCATTTTCCGGGAAAAGGCTGCGAAACCAGTGCAGAATCTTATTGCGATCGGCGAGAAAAAGATAGGCGGTGATCGGGATGATAACACAATAGTAAATAAGCATGATCAACCCAGTGATACCGCGCCCGATTTGGTTGACCGTCAGGATAACGCCATTCACTATGTTGCTGATATGGCTGGTGATGGTACGAGCGATCATGTTCGGATTGATATCAATGCCCATGTGGCTCAATCGCTCGATAATCGCTCCCGAGGTAGTCTCAAACTGCTTGAGCGCGATCGGGATCTTGGTCAGCAATATCTGGATCTCGTCGATCAGGCTGGTGGTTATCA
The DNA here is from genome assembly GCA_037446995.1 of Caldifarciminota bacterium. GTDB lineage: Bacteria > Hydrothermota > Tepidihabitantia > SM23-42 > SM23-42 > RBG-13-43-14. Next base: position 20,331 of record JBBIHN010000007.1, read on the forward strand.
AAAAGATCACCAGGGGAAAGGCGACAATCAACGGGATGATGAAGATCAAGATCGCCAGCAGTCTGGGGATTTTTCTTCTTTCGAGTCTTTCAACCAAAGGCGCCAGAACGTAGGCAAGACCAAAACCGGTAATGAAGGGGACCAATATGCTCAAATAATGAAAAACAAAATACAGGAAGAAAACGATTATCGTCACGACAAAAGTCAACCGCGCGTATTTCCGGCTGCGCTGGGGCCAGAGCAGGGACAGGGCAACGATCAGCAACCAGATCGGCGAGAATGTCCTGGAGACAATTATGAATGCAGCCAGGATGATTATAGCCAAATAATAAACGATCAACTCCATGGTAATGCAATTATATAAACCCGCTTTGACAAATCAAGTCTTGACTTGGCGGGCAGAGTATATAGAATAGGCTATGAAAAAATTGGATGTCTATCCCAAAATCATTGTGCTCGGTTTGCTGTTTGTGACAGCAACGTGTTCCCGCGAAGATGCGGTTCTGCTTGAAGTTGAAGGTTTGAAATACACGGTCGCTGATTTCAAGGAGCGAATGACAATGTCGCCGACCGACGATTCTCTGCAAAGAGCCGCCCGTTTCAATGAATACATCGATATTATGCTTGTGGTAAAAGCGGGCGCGGACCGCGGCTACGAAACCGATTCGGTCATACGTTTTTCGCTCGAAAATCACAAAAGGGAGGTTGTTGCCCGGCATTATTATCAGGACAAAGTGGCTAAACAGGTCAAGGTTTCCGACGTTGAGATCCGCCGCCAATACGAAAAAATGATCGATCAATATCATCTTGCCCAGATCGTCGTTGAAAGCGAATCGCTGGCGCGCTTCCTCGAGCAACAGCTCGCTCGAGGCACGGCTTTTGAATCGCTGTTGGTTTTTTCGCTCGATACGATAACGACCGACGGCGATATCGGCGAGTTCAATGCCTTGATGCTGCCCGAGGAGATTCTCAAACCGCTGCGCAGGATTGGCGAGGGTAAAACCACGAAGGCAGTCAAATTCGGCGATTATCACTACGTGTTCAAACTGGTTGAACGCAGAACCCTTGACAGTCCGACTTTTGAAGAGGTCAAGGAAAATATCCGCGTGCAGCTGTTGAACGAGAAGATGAGCCGGAAAGCCGAAGAACTGGTTGACCGGATACTGGAGAAGACCAAGATCGAATTCAGCGATGAAGGCTTGGCGGCGCTCCTGAAACCGGATTCGTTGATCACGCCCGATGACATGAACAAATGGGTTGTCAAGAGAGACGATACTTCTTATGTGTATGTGCATGCGATACGCGATGCCGTGCTGTTTCAGTATCGCCGGTCCGGCGCTGACCCCAGGTATTTGATCGAAAGAGTTTTGCTTCCGGATCTGATATACGAAAAGGCAATAAGAGAATTCTATGACAAAAAGATCAAAGTGAAACGACAACTGCGTAATGCGCTGGCATCTTTGATCTATCAGAAAGTATACAAAGAAGAGGTTCTGGATAAAGCTTCGGTTGATTCGCTCGAAGTCGTGCTTCATTACAATGATAACCGGGAAAAATACGCCGATAAAAAGCTTGAAGATTGTTTTTTGATTGTTCGCGCCGAGATACGAGAGCAGAAAGTGAGATTTCTGCGCGAGGCGCTTTTTGCCCGCATGCGCGCGCAATATGCTTTTAGCGTGAACGAATCGGCATATAACAGTTTAATCAAGGAGGCCAGGTGAAGAAGGCGATATTGTTGACGTTGATGCTGCTCACGGTGTTCTGTAAACAGGAGAAGGATGCCATTGTTCGTGTCAATGGATCGGTATTGACGCTTGAGCAATTCGAGAAATATATACCGGCGACCGAGTATTCGCAGCTGCCTGATGCCCGTCTCAACGAATTCTGCAACAATTGGGCGGAACAGGAAATATTGTATCTTGAAGCCAAGAAACAGCGCATGGATCAAGTTGATTCCATCAAACTCGTACTGGATGAGTATCGCAAGAATCTTTTGGCAATGGAACTGGTACGCCGGAATTTCAGCGGTTCGGTCGTGAGCGATGCCGAAATCCGCGCCTATTTTGAGCAGCATAAAGAGGAATTTCTGTACGCGGTCAAACTGGGCCAGATCGTCCTGCCAAACCAGGAATCAGCGCTGATGACCTTGCATGAGATCAGGGCGGGCGCCGATTTTAATAAGCTGGCCAAGGAGCGTTCCTTGACCCGTTATGAAAATCCGGACGACCCTAAGGTGTTTACCGATTATCTGTACCGCGGGACGATCGGTGACTTCGGTGTCGAGGAGATCATCTTCGCGATGAAACCCGGGGAGATCTCGGATTTGATTCCCTATGTTCAGGGAACATATTTGATCGTGAAAATGATCGATAAGAAGAAAGCCTTTGCTCAGGCCGATTTCAACAAATACAGCTCGGCAATATACAATTACTTGATGTCACGGAAATATCAGGATTTTCTGACTGCCTTTGTCGATAGCCTGAGGAATCAGTATAAGGTAGAAATCGATTTGAGCGTTTTAAAGAAATAGAAGATTTACGATATGATTCTGATTTTATTTATCGGCGCGGCTTTGGCCGACCAGATCGCAGCGTACGTCGGTTCAGAAATAATTCTGGAAAGTCAGGTGCGGGAAACGGTCAACTATCTTTCGTCCGATCCGATGATACACCAGCGTTTTCCGGATGACACTGAGTTACGCAATTACGTCCTTGAGGAACTGATTTCACAAAAACTGATAATGACCCAAGCCGAGCCAGAGTCGATTACGATCAGCGATCTTGAAGTGGATAAGTTGGTCGAAGCCAGGATCAAGGAGATCCGGGAGCGTTACCCGTCGGAGGCGGATTTTCTGGAAGATTTAAAAGCGAACGGCATTACGTTTGAAGAACTAAAAGCATTCAACAAAGAAAATATGCGTTCCCAGATGGTTGTCAGCCGCTTTATGGAAAAGAAGATCAAACCGAGAGTTTCAGTGTCGCCGATCGCTGTGCGGCGGTTTTACGAAGCGAACAAAGATTCGATAACGATCCGTCCGGCACGGGTTAGGCTTGCCCATATTTTGTTGTTCATCAAACCTAGCGAGAGCGCAATGCGGAAATCCTTTGAGAATGCCGTCGAGATCTACAAATTATTGTATACTGGTGCTGATTTCGGGACGATCGCCGGCGAGTTCTCGGACGACGAGAATTCAAGGCATAAGGGCGGCATGCTGGGAAGGGTCAAGAAAGGCGAGACCCTGGAAGAGTTCGAGCAAGCGTTGTTCAGTTTGAAGCCGGGCATTATCTCTGAACCTTTTCTGAGCCGGATCGGGTATCATATCGTGGAAGTGATGAACCGGGGGGCTGACTGGGTGTTGGCAAGGCAGATATTGATCAGGGTCGAGACTACCCGGGCCGATACTTTACGCTATGAGCAGCTTGCCCGGCAAATACGCCGCGAGGTCGGAGACGGCGCGGATTTTGATAGCCTGGCAAGATACTACTCGGATGACCCCCAGATCGATCTTGGCGAGTGGATAGTCGACCAACTGTCGCCGCCGATCTATACCGTGGTTAAGAATCTTGAGCCCGGAGAGCTGAGCGAAGCGACGCTCACGCCATACGGATATCACCAGATTTATCTGCGCGAAAAGGTTTTGGAAGAACCTTTGGTATTCGAGGATCTGAGGGATCAGATCTACGAATATTTGTTCCAGAAGGATTTACAGAAATACTTCAGTGAATATGTCGGTAAACTCAAAGAACGAACCTATGTAAAGGTTTTTGATTATCCGGATCATTGATATCCTGCACAGATTCTTCTCAACCCAGTTGAAAACTAATTACCGGTTAACTATAATCATCTAATGGTTTTCTGCCTGTTTTTGACATTGTTCTCCTGGCAGCAGCGCGTTAGCTATACGATCGAGGTCAGGCTTGACGCCGAAACGAGGCGATTGTCCGGAGTCGAATACGGCATTTATCGCAACAATTCGCCTTTCCCGGTGGAAATTATATACTTGCATTTATATGCGAATGCCTACCAGGACGCGAATACGGCTTTTGGCCGGGAAACAGAATTTCTTCCCGGAAAAAGGTTTCGCGACGCCGGGCCGAGGACGCGCGGCCGCATCGACATCAGCCGGGTAAGCGTCGATGATCGTGATGTCGCGTATGGCGTCGATACAACAATACTTGCCGTGGCATTAGATCAACCATTGAACCCCGGCGATTCATTGACATTGAGGATCGATTTTCAACTGGAAATTCCGAAGATTTTTTCCCGGCTTGGCTATCGGGGCGATCATTACGAGTTTGTTCAATGGTATCCGAAGTTCTGTGTTTTTGACAAACACGGGTGGCGGCTTGATACCTATCATGCGATCGGCGAGTTCTACGGTGAATTCGGTGATTTTGATGTGACGATTGATGTCCCGGCCGACTATATTGTCGCGGCCACTGGTTATCGAGTCCTGGATGAACGTTGCGGATTGCGTGAAGACCGTCGAATTGTACGATTTACCGCCGATAACGTGCATGATTTTGCCTGGGTGTGCGATCCTGATTATACCGTTGAGCGCGCAATTGTCGACGATATCGAAATTGAGCTTTATTATTCTCGGAAGCACGAGAAAAAGTGGAGAAATGCAGCCCAGTACGCAACCATGGCGGTACGTCGCTTTAATCGATGGTTCGGCAAATATCCCTATGGAAAATTGAGCGTTGTTCAAGGGGTTTCTTCGATGAGCACGATGGAATATCCAATGCTCGTGCTGATCGGCGCCGCCGAAGATCCTCTAACCAGATCTTTTGAACTGGTGATCGCTCACGAGATCGCCCATCAATGGTTCTATGGAGTGCTGGGATTCAATGAAATGGATGAAGCCTGGCTCGATGAAGGTTTGGCTTCTTATGCCGAGATTCGCTATTTTGAGGACCGTTACGGCCGCAATGGTTCGATAATCAAATCGACGTACCTGCCGCCGTTGTCAAAGCGCTACTATAACCGGTTCATCTACTATTTAACCTGGAGAAATCAGTTGGAAAGACCGGTGTTAACGCCGGCCCACATGTTGCATCGGGAGCCGATCGCCTATTTGAACAACGCCTATGCAAAACCGGTTCTCTTTTTGATGAACCTTGAAGACGTAATGGGTCGGGATATCTTTGAGAAGGCATTGAGAGTATTCTACGAACGGTTCAAGTTCAAACATCCGGACACCGGAGATTTCATCAATACGTTTGAAGAAGTGAGCGGTCGGCAACTGCATTCAATGTTCGACTATTTTCTCAATACGACCGAATTCTGCGATTGGGATATCGAGGAGGTTTCAGGGAACGCGGTTACGATCAGAAACAACGGAAAATGGCTGATGCCAACCGACGTTCTGATCCGGACCGAACATGGCGCGCAAACGTACTATGTCGACGGAACAAGAAGCCGTCAGACATTTCTAGTCCCTGAATCAGCCGGACCGATACGCGGCGTTAGCGTCGATCCGAACGATAATTGCATCGACGTTAACCGCTGGAATAATCACTATCCGGCAAGGATATCGATCAAGCCGTATATACAATTTCCTTCATTTGATGCCTATCAAATATTGATCTTGCCTTATCCGTGGTATGGCACTGACGATGGGGTTACCCTCAACCTTCATACGTTCGGCGCCCGGTTCGTCGATTATGATTTTCTGAAGGGTCAGCATCAATTCCTGACCGGCTTGGGCTATGGCACCAGAAGCACAAATTTCTCGATGAGTGTAAATTATCAGACGCCGCTCGTTTTCAGGAGGAACTGGCGTTTGAGGATCAAGTTAAAGGGATCACGGAATTGGTGGCAGGAGAATGCCGGCGTTGGCTTGAGTCATAATATTGGTGTTGCGTTTACCAGAAGAGCAAACTGCGAGATCGAGCATTTCTTTGATTATACCCGTCTCAAGTCTCTGGGAGCGGTTGATTCGATCGACTGGGAAACCGGCCGGGTCGTGACTTTCAATAATCAGGTTAAATTCAGATCGGGTTCGTACGATATCCGCTTTACAATCAGCGCGGCTCATGAATACCTGGGAAGTGATTATCGTTATTTAAGGGGTTCGCTGGCGGTGAAAAGAGAGATGAAGATACTTGTCCCGGTTGGGTTGCGGCTCTTCGGCGGTTACATAATCGGTGATGCGCCGTTACAGGATAATTTCTTCTTGAGCGGGGCCCTGCGCATAACCACATTGCCGGATCTGGTGTTCGGCCAGAAAGGATATTTCTCCCCCCAGGAACATATTCATATACCCGGCGACGGCAATATGCGCGGTTATCAGACCATGCATATCAAGTCTGACCGGCTCATCGCGATGAACATCGAGTGCCCGAGCCGCTCGTTGCTGCGCGTCTTTGCTGATGTCGGATGGTATGGCGAATGGGCATGGGGTGCGGGCGTCCGCCTGGTGCTGGGACCGATATCGTTCAATGTTCCTTTGTACATAAAAGATCAGGCATGGCGCGTGCATTGGTCGATTGGATTTTAGGGCGATGTTAATGTCGGCAGGGAAAATACCGGATCTCATTCGACATGATGCCCTGATTCAGGAAGTTATCAAGCACCGGGGAAATCGCCGGCTTTTCCTTGTCGGCGGCACGGTGCGCGATGCTTTGCTCAATATCACGCCGGTCGATTATGACTTCTTGGTTTCCGGGTCCGGTATCACCTTTGCCCGCGGTCTTGCCCGCAGATTGAAAGCCACTTTTGTCCTGCTGAGCGAGAAAGATGACGAGGCCCGGGTCATAAAGGACGGAGTAATACGGGATTTTGTCGGTTTTGGAAAGAAGGATGTGTTGGATGATCTTCGGCGCCGGGATTTTACGATCAACTCAATGGCGATCGACTGCGTGACCGGAGAATTTATTGATCCGCATCACGGCCGGGAAGATATCAATAAAGGTTTGATCAGACTTACATCGCCCGATTCATTGAGCATTGATCCATTGCGTGTATTGCGGGGATTCCGATTTGTCCTTGATCTAGATTTTGATCTGAGCGCCGATTTCTTTCCGGCGGCGCGTGACATTGATCTATCGGGAACGGCGGCCGAACGTATCGGCGGTGAAATAATCCGCATTACCGCGGCGCCGCGTTCGTTCAAAGTGATATTGAAAATGAACTCAATTGGTTTATTCAAACTGATATTCCCCGAAGCGGCGAAAATAATTGAAGACGATCAACTCTGGACTCATTCGTTGGGAACCTATGAGGCGCTTGAAAATCTAGTGCGCGGCGGATTTTTCTCGAAGTTCGAACCCTATTTTTCGAACTATTTCCGCGATCCGCATAAGGTCGCGCTGCTGAAACTGTCGGGTCTGTTCCATGATATCGCTAAACCGGATACGATCATCGTGAAAAAGGGTGAAATCCATTTCTACGGCCATGACACAAAAGGCGCTCGAACCGCGCAGGTGTTAGGCCGGAAGCGGTTGAAGCTATCAAAGCCGGAGACAAGTATTCTGCATAGACTGGTCAAGGAACATATGCGGCTTCATTTGCTGGCAACCGGCGGCGAGCTTACCGACCGCGCGCTGCGCAGATTCTTCAGGGATCTGGGCGACGAATGGCTGGCGGCGATGATGATCGCCTGGGCCGACGGCTACGCGACCGCCGGGTATACCCGTCACCTCGAGGGGGTTTTCATGCGGATGTTCGAATTGAAAAGGGCGGACGATGCCAGGCCGACCGCCGAGAGATTGGTTAACGGTCATGATTTGATCGCCATGGGGCTTGAACCCGGCCCGCCGTTCAAGATAATCCTGCAGGAAATATACGATCAACAGATTGAAGGCAAGATCACGACCAAGGAAGAAGGATTGGTTTTGGCGCAGCAACTGGCCGAGAAAATCAGGGACGGTGCTTGACATTTGGGCAGGTTGCTCGTATAATTTATTACACGACTTTTGCGTTTTTTAAAGGAGATAAGATTTGGGCTCATAGGCTCATATTCGCCCGAATTGCGCTTAAAGGAGAAAAAAGGAGCTCATCGTGATA
>JBBIHN010000008.1:0-11395 GCA_037446995.1 Caldifarciminota bacterium
CTCCTTTTTTCTCCTCTAAGAGCAATTCGGGCGAATATGAGCCAATGAGCCCAAATCTTATCTTCTTTAAAAAACGCAAAAGTCGTGTATTTACGTTTATATACTTAAGTATCCTGACAATTGGAATTCTGTCAAGGGGTAAGCCGCAAAGCCATTGACTTCGCCGGAAACCTGATTATCATCTTCCGGCAAATTGATATGAAATCAAAAACCTCTGCGGCAATGCTTTTGATCTGGTGCGCGATGATTGTCTCGTGCGCTGAGATCGACGACCCGGACCTGAGTCCGCCGGTCTTGATCTTACCGGTTGACGGCGACACGGTTCAAAACAATCCGCCTTTGTTCGTCTGGCGCTCGGTCGATGACCAGGGATGCGATCTTCTTTTTTGGATAGAAATAGCGGATGATGCAATTTTTTCTTATGATTCGATCATCCTGAGTACTTTAATCCCGATCGCCGATACTTTTTTTGATCCAATTGACAGTTTTACGACTGGAACTTATTACTGGCACATCTGCGTGTTTGAGCAGGCCTGAGGCGGCGGTCAAGGGGACTGGTCAGCCCCCAGTATGTTCATAGTACCCTGATAACCCTGGCAAGATTCCTTCGGAAGGCGAATCCAAAGATTGCCAGTAAAACGGCAATACTTATGCCAATGCCGATATACGAACCGGTATTGTCTCCCAGAATCGGGAATGAGAAGGACCGATCACCGAGCTGATTGCTGACTGAAATCCAGATCCCGAACAGCAGGGCGCAACCAGCCAGTGTATTAAGAAAAACATAAAGCGGATAAAACCACCATGACCTGATCCTGAGATCTTTGTAAATCCGCAGTTTCCGCAATATGATATCGTCAATATTGCCCGGATCCATTCTGGTTGACAGTTCTTTATCGATCGCGCTTTCGAACTGTATAACCTGACGGCAATGCTGGCAAATGGCAGCTTGTTCCTCGATCAGCTTGCGTTTTTTCTGATCGAGCATATCCATACAGTAAGCAATCAAGTCTTTCTTTTCAGGACATGAGTTCATTTTCATATCCTTCCAGCTCATTGCGGAGCTTTTGACGGGCCCGGCTTAAACTTACTTTAACGTTCGATTCTTTATTACCGGTCATAATCGTAAGGTCCTTTATACTATTGTCCTTATAATAGAATAATGCTAAAAGCAAGCGGTCGCGCTCGTTCAATCTCTGCAAGGCCTTTTGTATGATCATCTTTTTCCTGATCCCGGCACCCGGATCCGGCATCGATACTTCCCCAATATCTTCAATATTGATACTCGATTCCCTTTTTCTCTTTCTTAAGTAGTCATATGCCAGGTTGCGGGCAATACTGCATAACCAGGGTTTAATGCTATTTGGGTCCTTTAGTTTACGTATATTCCGCATGGCTTTAATAAAGGTCTCCTGGCACAGATCCAAACTCTGATCATGATCACCCAGCATACGATAAGCAATCGTGAATATCAATTGTTTATGGATGGTGATGATACTGGCAACGGCATTTTCATCGCCATCCTGACAACGTTTAACAAGATCCTTGAACTCGTTAGACAAATAACTACACGACTTTTGCGTTTTTTAAAGAAGATAAGATTTGGGCTCATTGGCTCATATACGCCCGAATTGCTCTTAAAGGAGAAAAAAGGAGCTCGTCGTGATAAGTATCAATAAATCAACATTTATGGCGCCACCCCGGGATTGCCGTTGTTCAACGAGCCGGGTGGCTCAGGTAATATCCGTGGCTCAGATGAGCCTTGCTTCGCCCAAAATCTTATCTTCTCATTGAATTTACAAAAGTCGTGTAACTATTAAGCCGGCTTATTCTTGTAGACGAGGTAATGAACAATCAGCATGGCGATACCGATCACGCCTAAAAAACCGCCGATCGCCATGATCCAAGTATTGACCGTTACCAATCCTATTAGAACCACGCCGGCACCGACGCCGATCGTTATGATACCGCGGCGCAGAGTGTTAAGGTAACAGAATATTGACTCCTGTCCACTTACCAGTCCTCGAATCGGCCATTGCAGATATGAACAAAAACCCCTTGCTCCGTCTCTGTCTTCGGAGCAAGGGGCATATCAAAGAGTTCGCGGTCTATTCCGGTTCCGAATGATGCATTTTCTCTTTGCCGCCCATGCATCTATCATGGTCCGGGCCGTGTGAGTCAAAGATCACCCGCTGCTTATCGGTCAACAAACTCCGAATGTCCTGCCGGTGCTGAACCTGAAGCTTCATCATTTTAGTGCGCAGGGTTCCAATACCGTCAATAAGTTTGTTGACGTCCGACATATTCACTTTCTCGGCCGTGACCAGGGTGCGCAGACGGGCTCGTTTCTCGCCCATTTCATTCTTCAACGGCTGTATTTTCGCCAGATGATCGACCCGCAGGGCTTCGATCTTCTCTTTCTGCTCGTCGGTAAGGTCGGGTATCATCGGCTTATGATGCGGGAGCATGCCGCAGGTCTCGCCGCGCATATGGCATGGCTTGTGAAGACCATCCTGGCACTCCTGATCTTTCCCCTTATCGCAATGACCTGATTTCTGCGCATAAGCCGCGCCGGTAAATGCTATCAAACCGGCAATCAGCAATGCGGTTAATGTTTTTGTTCCTGGCATATTCGCTCCTTTGGTTATAGTATTATCTCCCGGATTCGGGCGCGGGAAAACCCGCTCCCGGCTCTTTGCCCGGGCATGGACGTCCGGGCGCCGGGCAAGGGTCAATGAGCATGTTCAGCAGCATGCCCATTTTCTCCTGTTGTCCAGGTGTAAGTATTGATCGGATCTTCAGAAAACCATGAAAAGCCCGTCGTTCATGTTCGGTTTGCAGCTTCGAGATCTCGTCGATCAGCTGCGCGGCTTTTGCCGTATCAGGATCGGACTGACTGAGCAGGTTCATCAATTCATGCCGGCGGATCATGATTTCTCTTCGAACCGGTTGCGTGACGTCGGTCATCTCCTGTCTTATTCTGTCGAACTGCTCGATCTGGTTATCATCAAGACCGATCTTTCTGGCGAAAAAGCGATGATGCACGGCCGCGCGCCGGTCGAACGGCCGCCGGACAAATGACTGTTTGACCGGGGCATCCGATACCCAGTGAAAAACCAGTGTGATAACGCTCGCCAGATTGATCGCCACCGATATCAACAGAACGACTATAAGAATCCGGTTACTCATTTTCCGCTCCGTTCATAACGTTTTGATACACATCAGACAATGATCCCTGCGGGTAGCTGTTCAGCGCGAAATCAAGTATTTCAACCGACTCGCTCCCGGGTCCGGAATTGCCGGCGATAATACCATACAAACGCATGCCCATATAGTTGCCGATCGCCAGCGAGGTAATCATCGCCACAGCCGTTGCGGCGAGTAAAACCGCCCATCTGAGTTTACCGATCAAAGACAAACCGGCGACCGGCCGACTCGCTAATGACGGCATTAAACGGGCGTAAAAATGGAACGGAACCTCGATATCCGGGATCCGGGCAAGAATACCGTGCAATTCGGCGAGTTCTTCCTGCGCGCGCCGGCAGCTCCCGCATTCTTTCAGATGTTCATTGACAATGAATGCCTCGCGGCCGCTAAGCTGGTGGTCAAGCAACGCGGACAGCTTTTTCTTAATCCGATCGCATTTCATCATTTGCTCCTGCTTATTTTGACGCCATCCATGGTTAAAAACCTGCGTTTGACCGCCACTTGTTCAACGCGCTGCGCAGCGCTGTCCGGGCTCGAAAGAGTAAGGATTCGACCGACGACACGGTTATCCCCATGATTTCGGCGATTTCTTTGTAGGACTGCCCTTCGAATTGAGCCAGGGTCAAAGCGATTCTCTGACGTTCCGGCAACAAAGCGATTGCGCGCCGCATCAGTTCGATGTTCTGCGCCTGAATACGATCATCACCGGTTTTCAACGCGTCCGGGACAATCTCCTTTTCCATCAACTCGTCCAATGATATGCATGACAGCCGGTTCTTCCTGCGAAAATCAAGGCAATGGTTTACCACGATCCGATATAACCAGGTTGACACTTTGGACTTGCCCTTGAACTTTCCGGCATTGCGCCATACTTTCAGAAATATGCCCTGCGCCAGATCGGCGACATCATCCTGATTGCCGCAAAAACGGTATATCGTATTGAATACCGCGCGTTCATATTTCTTCACCAACTGTTCGAATGCCGCTTCGCTGCCCTGAGCGATCAGGTTCAGCACTCGAATATCCTCGTCGATTATCTTATCGACCATATTTCGTTATGTTAGCTTCAGCGGCTCCGCGAGAAGATAAACACCGGCTTAACCTCTTCATATTTTTGACAGTGATATGATATGGATAATTGCGCTAAATGCAATACTGCCTTACGCGAATGATTGACATGCCGATGAAAATACATAATATTGATGAGATTACGGAATAAATGGAGGTTGATAATGGTTGAAGAAAAAAAGGAATACTTCTTATGCCCTTTTGGCGAAACGAGCAAGCCGCGCCTCTGCCCGGCGAAAAACATCAATGCCGGATGGAAATGCCCGCTGGAAAAAGGCGATGATTGCGCACTAGCCAAGATCGTTGACGCTTTGACAATAGTGAAAAGCGGGTATTGATTGGCGGGTTGATTGTCCGGAATTCACCGCCGGTCAGAAATACAGCAGATAACTGGCTTTTACCGCGCCGATCAAATACCGGGGTTCAAGCATGCGATTGGCATTATCATCGACGCGATAATCATTGAAAGCGACATATATCCATGATTTAGGCAGGAAATTCCAGGAAAAAAGCGTCCCGGTTCGGACCGCCCTCAATTCGGTTTGGTTCCAATGCGCGGCCGGCGTCTTGAAAACCAATTCAGTGAATAGAGTCAACTTCATGACCGCATTGAACCGGTATAGCACGTTAGGCCGCAGTCGTGACGTCATCTCAACAATATGGCTGGTCTGGTCCCATTCGATCCAGAGATTCGAGCTTATGCCCGCGCTCAGGGGGTCGATTATCGAATAACTGTAGCCGAAGGAATTACCGCCGCGATATGCCAGAAAACCGCGGTAATAATTATAACTGTAGCTGTAGTTCATGTTGACATTTGCCCAGTGTCCGAGCAATCTGCCCCATATCGACCAGTTGATCTGGCGGAACAGATAATTGGTGTCGGCTTCATAGTACGGGCCGATGGTAAGGGATAGATCGCTGCCCCAGTTGTTTCGGAAATTAGGATTTATCTCGATCATTCCCAGCGTGGACCATTGATCACTGCCCGATTCCTGAACAAGATAAATACCCGGCGCGACATACAGGTTGCGCACAAAGCTTCTTTTCCATTGATGATAAGGGCCGCTGATCAGAAGCAATTCCCTGGTGCCGATCCAGGGCACGAATCCGATGTTCGAGACATCGAACGAGTCGCTGACTACCCGGGTTTTGGCAATGGTCAGAAAATCACCGAGCAGACCGAAGAAACCCGTGTTGACCGCCCAGCCGCATTTCTGATTACGATCGCTCGCCGCTCCCTGAAGAATGAACTGGTTTATCCCGCGGCGAAAAACAAAGTCCATGCCGATTGCCTGATTGCCATCGTCGGCGTCATGATAAGTGCCGGCGTACAACAGGCCAATATCCGAATTGCCCATTATCCGCCGTCTGGCGCGCAGTACCCCGAAAAAACGATCGGGTTCATAAAGCGTGTCGCCGTTGCTGACACCATCGTATTCGCCCGTGTAAGCGCCGAGAAATCCCAGATTCCAGTCCGGTAATTTCATCGTGATCTTGCCGCCGCCGACGATCGGTATGAATTCACCATTAACCGATTTGCCGACACGGCGCGAATAGAATATTTCCAGCGGATCAAAAAACCCCTTGCCGGCGCCGAAGTCCGACATTCGGAAAATGTCTTTCCCTTCCAGAAAGAACGGACGGCGCTCGCTGAAATAGGTCGGGTAGCGCCCCAGATTCAGCGAGAACGGATCAGATTCGATTTGGGCGAAATCGGGAAATGCGGTGGCGTTCAAAGTGATCTGCGGAGTCAAGTCCCATTTCGCGTTCAGACTGGCGCTTGGTTTGTACTCGGGATCTTCGCCGGCGTAACTATTATAGCGCAAATACGCTTCCGGATAGAGTTCGAAATAATAACCCTGGGATCGCGGCTTGACCCCGATCAGACGGGGCCACCTTGATATCATGTCGCCTTCGATCTGTAATATTTCGGTCCAGAAATCGGTTTCATTGTTATCGGCTATGCGGCGTCGAAATTGTATGCCCCAGCTCTCAAGATTTCTTTTGTAACGTATCGACTTGAACGGAATTTTGAATTCGACTTCGTAGCGGTCATCGTATATTTTTATCGCCCGGTACCATACCCCATCCCAGGAACTGTCATAGGTTCGGCCGTCATCAAGTATCCAGCCGTCCTCGTAAGATCCGCTGCAATTAACCAGAAAGAAATAGCCGGTTGTCCGGCTGCCAAACGGGTCGATGCCGACCGAAACATTGTCTTCCTCTTTGGTCAGGGCTCTGGTAAGACGATAGTTCTCGGTATAGCAGCGGAAACCAAAATAAAGATTCCGGTCGTCCTGCAAGGCATAGACAACGGTTCGATCGCCGGCCGGTTCCGCTTCTTCCGGATACTGCTGAACAAAATCATAGGCCGAATCAGCATCCAGCCAGACATCCTCGATATGGCCGTCAATAACCGGTCCGTGTTCGACATATGTTATCTTAAGTTCCTTGCTGTTTGAGAGCAGCAACAACGCAATAATCAGCGACATTCAATCCCCTTTTTGGGTTATTATAACCATTTCTCCGCCATTTGTCATCACCCTATACATAAATAAGACGCGCTATACGCGGAAAAGTTTTTCATCCGCGGCACTTGACATCATTACCCGCAATACTATAATAGTTTCACAAGGAGGCGCCGTACTGCTCTTTCTGGTCATGTCCATCCAATGGTTTTCCGGCAATCACGAGGCAAAACATGATTGCCCGATGCCGTGGCAAAGCGGGATCTGCTGATGGTCAGAGCCGCGACCAGTTTCGTTCTTGTTTTCTTGCTGACCCGATGCTCATCCGCTCCGCCAGTGCATTTCTGCAGAGAGGAGCTGACCTTCACGATTCGAGAACATGCGGTTCTAGTCCAAGGCGAATATTTCTTCAAAAACCTTACCCATGAAGCGAAAATCGTGCAGTTTTTCTACCCCTTTGTCCTTGACACTAATCAGCATTATCCAGACACAATCGAACTGAATCTGCCCTTTGCCGAAACCGAATCCGGGCTCACCTTTGCCCTGTCAATTCCCGGACATACCGAAAGCAGTTTCCGCATCCGATTCAGCCAACCGGTAAGCGGCCGATCCTACCGGTACATGACAACCACGACCCGCGTCTGGAAACGCCCGATCGAAAAGGCGATCTTCAGAATTATCGGACCGGATACTCTGGACATCAAGACGAACTATGCCGGGCGTCGGCTTATCGGCGTAACTGGTGATGCTGAATATGTCATCAGCATCGATAACTTCTATCCTGATCAGGATATCGTCATCGAGTGGCGTTAATCCCCATGCGGACATGAACACAATCACAATCAGAAATATTCTAAGACCGGAGGTTATGTGAGCGTTAGATATTTGCCGGGCAGAGCCAGCCGGCATGCGGCTTTTTATTTGCTGGTTATCCTATTGTCGTTTTTTTCATTCTGCGCGCCGAAAAAACCGTCTGACGGGCGTGTGAACGTGGTGGTCAGCATCTTACCACTTGCTGAATTCGTCGAAAAGATCGGCGGCGACCGGGTGGCGGTGACGGTCATGGTCCCGCCCGGCGCTTCCCCGCATAACTACGAGCCGACGCCCCAGCAGCTGCGTCAGGTCAGCGAGGCGCGGATGTATGTCAAGCTTGGCGCGCCGATCGAATTCGAGATCATGATGCTGGATAAATTGATCGCTTTGAACCCGAATATGACGGTTGTTAATGCCGGCGCCGGTATTATCCTGCGGTCAAACGATAATCACGATCATGACAATGATCATCATCATGGCCACGGATCCGGCCATGATCACCATACTGGTTCTGACCCCCATACCTGGTTGTCGGTGCGCAATGCCCTTATAATGATCGACAATATATACGGCGGATTATCCTCGATTGACCCCGCCCGCGGCGAAAGCTACACGGCAAATTATCAGCAATATCGGGGAATCCTTGAAAGCCTCGATCATGAACTGACCACCGACTTAACCAGCAAAAAGCAGCGCCGCTTCATCGTCTATCATCCGGCATGGGGGTATTTTGCCGATGATTACGGACTTGAACAGATCGCGGTCGAGATCAAAGGCAAAGAGCCGCCCGCGCAGGCGATCAGCAAACTGATCAAGCGGGCAAAAGATGGAGATATTAAGATCATATTCGCCTCGCCTCAATTCAGCGCTAAGGGCGCCGAAATCATCGCCCGCAGTATTGGCGGTCAGGTGGTCTTTATTGATCCCCTGGCAAAAGACTATGTCCTTAACCTGAAGACTATTGGCCGAGCATTTGCCGAATCAATGGAATGAGATCCGCTAACCCGACGATAGTCGCGCTGTCGCATGTCTATTTCTCGTACGGCCGAGCGCCGGTTCTGGAAGACGTAAGCATCACGGTCGAGCCAAGAGATTTTCTGAGCATAATCGGACCGAATGGCGGCGGTAAAACGACGATCCTCAAGTTAATCCTCGGACTGCTGAAGCCGGATCAAGGAGAGGTATCGGTATTCGGGAAAAACCCCAGGCACGCCCGAAAAATCGTCGGTTATCTTCCCCAGTTATTCAGTTTTGATTTCACCTTTCCGATCACGGTCATGGAAGTAATCCTGATGGGCCGGCTCGGTAAACGCCGCATCGGCAACAATTTTGATCCCCGGGACATTGAAATTGCCCGCTACTGGCTGGAACGAGTCGGTCTCGACGCATACCATGACCAGCCGGTCGGCGAATTGTCCGGCGGACAAAGACAGCGCGTGTTCATCGCCCGGGCTCTTGCCACCGAACCCGGACTGCTGCTGTTGGATGAGCCGGTTGCCAGCGTCGATGCCACCTGGCAGCAGAATTTTTTTGACCTGCTGCATGAACTGAACAGAGAACTGGCAATAGTCATGGTCACCCATGACATCAGCGCGGTTGCGAATTATATCGACAAGATCGCCTGTGTTAACAAAAGACTGTATTATCACGGCTCTAAGAAAGAAGGCATGGCAAAAATCGCCGAGATGTATGAATGTCCGGTGCAATTACTCGCCCACGAACCAATGAAGCACCTCGATCATGATTGACGCCCTGCAATACGAATTCATGAGGAATGCCCTGCTCGCGGCAATACTGGTCAGCATCGCCTGCGGCATTGTCGGAACCCTGGTAATAGTCAGGCGCCTGGTCTTTATCAGCGGCGGCATTGCTCACGCCGCCTTTGGCGGCATCGGGCTCGGCTATTTGATCGGCGTCAATCCGGTGATAACCGCCATGCCTTTCAGTATCGCGGCCGCCTTGCTGATCGGCGTGATCAGCCGCAAAACCCGGATCAGCGAGGACGCCGCGATCGGCATTCTCTGGGCGCTCGGCATGGCGCTCGGCATACTTTTTATCGGCATCGCGCCGGGATATGCGCCCGACCTGTTCAGTTATCTTTTCGGTTCGATTCTGACCGTTCCCTTCTCAGACATAGCCTTAATGCTGGCGCTCGACCTGATCATCATCAGCGTCGTGATGCTTCTATTCAAAGAATTCCAGGCGATTTCTTTTGACGAAGAATTCTCCGAGATCCGGGGGATCCCGGTCCGTTCCCTTTATCTACTGCTACTTTGTATGATCGGGTTGAGCATTATTATCCTGATCCGGGTCGTCGGCATTGTGCTCGTCATCGCCCTGCTCACCATTCCATCGACCATCGCCCGGCAGTTTGTTAACCGGCTGAAACCGCTTATGCTTTCTTCGATCATCTGCGCGGTTATTCTGACCGTGGCCGGTCTCTTTTTATCCTATCACCTGAACTTGCCTTCGGGCGCTTTGATTGTATTGCTGTTGGGCGCAGTTTTCTTCTTAACGTTCTTGTTAAAAAAACTTATAATCGTAAAGACTAAGTTCTGAACATGAATATCGCCGTCAAAAGCGCTCTGTTCATTCTGCTGAGTTCGGGTCTGAGCCTCGTCTATCCCCACTCAAATACCGCCAGGGATTCGATATGATACGTCTGGGGAAACATGTCGAACAACGTCAAGCGCGCTATCCGATAGCCGCGTTCGATAAGGTAGCGGGCATCCCGGCTGAAAGTCGCCGGATTACACGAAAGATATATTATCTGTTTTGGATTGAGATGATCCAACGGCTTAATTGATGAAACACTGACGCCCCGGCGCGGCGGATCAAGAATGATGGCATCCGCCCTTTTCACGGCGCGCATCTTTTCCTCAACCCGCCCCTGAATGAACTTGATGTTTTTAATGCGGTTCAAACGTACATTCTCGATGCCGTCTTTGACCGCCGCCGCGCTTCCTTCGATCGCGGTTACATGCGCGGATCGCGAAGCGACATACATGGCAATAACTCCCATCCCCGAATAAAGATCGACAACATCGGCATTCGGGATCAAGGCGGCGGAGATATTCTCCAGTATTTTCGAGAAAACGGCCGTGTTGATCTGGAAAAAAGACCCGGGACTCAGCCGGAAGACAAATCCGTTGATCTTTTCTTCGTAATAATCATTGCCCTCAAGCCGCAGGTTCTTGGAACCCAGCACGCGATTAGTCCTATCGGGGTTGATGTTCTGGCTGACGCCGGCAAGGCCTTTGATCTCTTTGGTGAGCCCGGCATAAAGTCCCTTGGGAATACGGCTCTCGCGGGTCACGAAGCTGATGAAGAGCTGGCTCGCGTCCGAGCTGCTCTTGATTATCAGATGACGGAGATTGCCTTTATGACGCCGTTCATTGTATATAGTTATGCCCGACTGCTCGATGCGCCGGCGCATCGAGGGCAGACATTCATTGATCTTTTGATTATGAACATAACAGATCCGATGATCAATAACCTGATGGGTGGCGCTCTTGTAATAACCGATCTTGAGACGCCGATCGTGCTGCACCGGGATCTGAACTCGGTTGCGGTAAAACCAGGGGTCAGAGCTGAAATCGTTGTCGATCCGGGCATCGATGCGGCCGATTCGTTTCAGCGTGTCGAGAAAGATATCTTTCTTAAGCGCAAACTGCTGTTTGTCGTGAATATGCATCAGATGACAACCGCCGCAGGCGCCGAAAAGCGGACAGCGCGGCTTAACCCGGTATTTTGAAGGCTGAACGATCTCTTTTATAGTGGCGATATTATAATCTTTTTTCCGGGCATTAATCGCGACGCGCACGATCTCGCCTGGTATC
>JBBIHN010000008.1:11427-21424 GCA_037446995.1 Caldifarciminota bacterium
ACCCAATGCCCTGGCCGCCCAGGCTGAGTTTCTCGATTTTCAGCTCAACAGTGCTGGACAATTTAAGGTGTCACGAAAGCGTGAATAACGATGCGCGATCAATTGATAAGACCTGGTCAGTCTCTTCATATATCCTCCACTGCTCCGCAGTGCTCATGAGCGATTATACACATATTATCATGGATGACAAGCGCCAAGAGTCATTTTCGATTGCGAAACGAGAAACGGGGGATGGTCTAACCATCCCCCGCGCGTGGTTGATCCTTGTCTTTCTGCTATTTCACAATCGTTACCGACCTCACAAACTCGCCGTCCGGCATTTCAACGCGCACAAAGTAAACACCAGCTGACAGTTTCTTAGAATCGACCCCGATCGTGTACTGTCCGGGCGTCAGCAGCGCATCAACAAGCACGTCGGCCAGTGCGCCCGCCGCGTCGTAAAGGGATATCCGAACATTACCCTTTGTCTTCATGCTGAACTGCAATCGTGCCGCATGACTGAAAGGATTGGGTGCCAGCGAAATGCAGCCCGTCGATGTGTTGATCGGTTTTTCCGCAATACCGACCGGGACAACCGGCACGTAACTCGCGTATCTGCGGTAGTTCGCCTTGGTCACCGTGACGAGTATCGTATCGCCGGCAGATTGCGGAATGATTGAAACGTTGACCGAAGAACCGGTACCTTC
Source organism: Caldifarciminota bacterium (assembly GCA_037446995.1). Lineage (GTDB taxonomy): Bacteria > Hydrothermota > Tepidihabitantia > SM23-42 > SM23-42 > RBG-13-43-14. Next base: position 12,114 of record JBBIHN010000008.1, read on the forward strand.
AGCCGCGCCGATAATCCCACCATTCACTGTCAGGGCAATAACCGCGCTGTCATTGACTGAAACCGCGAAGTAATTCTGCCCGGCCGGACAGGTGGCATTATGGCTCACCGTAAGATTCATCGGCATAACCGAATACAGAGTCGCGAAACAATCCGTATGATGATGGAAAAGACCGTAGGTTATGCCGCGATAAGCGCCGGCGCTGACCGAATCGGGAAACCATGATGCCTCAAGATAGTACTTGCCCGATGTCTGCGCCATGCAGGGTCTGAGATTATCATAGCCGGTCATGCCGAAAAACGGATAACCGGCATCAAATTGCGGCCAGAGACAATCAAACATGCCCCAGATGTACGTATCATTGACAAACGAAAAACTCACCGATGACGCCGCGTTCAAACCAAGGGCACCGTACTGAATGCGGTGGAATTTCTCCGTGAAGCATTCGCTGGACCAATGATATCGGCCGGTTAAACAATTTGTTGAGTTGACAAACGTGAACATTGTGTTGCTGAGTCCGTCAAGACTGGAATTCGTGTAAGGGGGTTCGCTCCACCCGGTCTCTGATCCATGATCGCGATGCTGAACAATGAACGCGCCCGAGTTGATCGCCGCATTCACGCCGGCCGCGCTTCCATTACTCCAATAGCTCGACGGATAAGGGTTAGTCGCCTGAATATAACCAGTGGCTGCCCAGTAGTTGATCACCGGCTGACTGCCGGTACGGCTTGTCCAGGCGCACCCTATGCTGGGTGTTCCGGAATAAATGGCGTATTGAGTGGCTGGTGTTTTGCCGAAAGTATTGGCAAAAAATCCACGGCATATCTCGCAGGCCATCTGAAACCAGCGCGTGGTTTGCCAGCCGCCGGCGATCAACGGATTATCGTAAAACCTGGCGGTCGTGTAGGGATTGCGCTCATAGGACAGGAATTTGTTCACCATGCGGCTCAGATGCGTGGCGCTCTGAGCGCAGATACGACCGTGATGCATTTCCGGCAGCGTATCATTGTCATAGTCGGCGTACCAGTTGTCCGAAGCATAGGCCGCATAGCCCCAAGGGTGGGTTATGACTCGCGATGTCACTCCGTACGTTTCGCCGGTAGCTTGAAAATCGGATAATATCAGGAAAGCGGCCGGCGCCGGATTCCATGTATTGTAGGCATTGCGCAGGAAGTTCCTGATCGCGGTCGTGTCATTCCCGCCGATCGCGGTAGTGGTGAAAACCTTGGCCGAAATGCCCTGCAATTTACGCCACGCGGCGATCGTGTCGGCCCAGCGAATGAACAATGTGTCATCCGGCACGATTATTATGTACTCGACATTATCCCGCGAATGAACGCGCTCCGGCGAGTAAAAATCAATCCTGGGCAATGAACCATAGTTCAACAGATGCCCCTGCAGAATCGGCTCCCAGAAACGGCTGCGCAGCCGGTCTTCGCCAAACTGACCAGTGCCGCCGATAAAGTCAATACGGAACTCGATGTCTTTGTAAACAATCAAATCCTTGGTCACTGGATTGTACTGGAATGGAATAACGCCGACTATTACCACATCGACGCCGCGTATCTGCTTGATTTTTGACAATCTTATCGGCGATTCAGGCCAGAACGCGTTCTGTCCGTATATTTCAGGATTCTTTTCGTAAATCAACGGCTCATCACTGATCTCAGGCGGTATGCTTGAAGCCGGCGCGATCTCGATATTGTGGTAGGTTTCGATTCGGCTATCGATTATCGTCAGCCGCGGTCTGGCGCCTTGAGGCAATGCTACATATCTGGAAACGCCGGTCATACAGGGAACTCCGGGCTCCGGGATGAATACTCCGGGCACCCCGTAATTCTGCATGGGTATGCCGTCAATCTCAACGTCCTCAATCACCATTTCCTGCGTGCTGAATATCAACTCAATACCCTGATTTGACTGGGAAACGATATTGAATAGGGGATTTTCCGCCCAGTTATCCACAAAATGAACCGAGCGAATAGCGGTCGTATTCACCGTCTGACCGGCTATCGCAATGCCCGTCATAACAATGGTTGCGCTAAGCGCGTATTTCACCAATGTCCTCATTATATCTCCTTGTAAGACCGACATATCATTTTTTCTGTTATCCCGTGTTCTCCTTTTTATGCTTGTTACATATTATTATAAGAATCTGAAGGCTTAAGTCAAGTCTTAATCGCGTTTTAGACGAGAATTCATGTTTTCTTAATAAATGTCTTATTTCCCGATCGGGAACTTGAACTTACCCTCTTCCCACATCAATATTTTTCTATGTCCTTCTTCAGTGCGGTTGCGGTAGACAATCGTATATTCCTGAGCCGGCATTTCAATCCCTTCCCAGCGTTTTAGCGCCGGCATGAAGCTCTCGGTGATCACCGACTGAAACTGGGTGATAATCGCCTGAGCCCTTTCGGGCGTGTCGTTGACTCCGTATAACTCAATATAGATGCGATTGGACAATGGATCATAATAGGCGAAAACATGGGTATTGGTCTGTTCGACCAGCGAGCCCCAGGCTGCCGCCGAATAGAAATTCATCTGCATTGCGATATAATCGCCTTTTTTTATCGTGTATTCTTCATTAAGCGTTGATGCGTCGACAACTGTTAACATAGTAATTAGCAATACGGTCAATGCAATCGCTTTGATGTTCATATATTTCCTCCTTCATATAAAGTATAATTAATGGATGACTTAGGTCAATAAAAAGACGGTAATATTGATGGTCAAAATGCCTGCAAGCTCAAATTCGAAATACCAAATTCCAATTCCCAAACATTTGTTGTTTGATTTTTTGAATATTCGAATTTGTTTAGAGTTTCGTGCTTAGGATTTTGTATTTATTGTAACTTCCTCCCTTCCACTTATCAACTTTCTAATTATGTTCTCGTACATCTCGTCCCTTTTCTCCCGCGATATGCTCGCCGTAACCTGGATCGCGGTCAAAAATTGCTGGGATTCATCGAGCTGTTTGTGGAAAATATTGATCTGCTTCAAAGCCCGGCTGTAAAGCAAGAAAAACAATCCGCTGATTACTTCGATCACGACGCCGGCGATCGTCGAATACGGTATGATGCTTGCCTTGTCCGGCGACAGGTAGATGGCCATCAGACCGGCCGCAAAAAGCAGGAAACCGAGAAAGCAGGCGACCAAAGCACTGGTAAAGGCGTTGCTCGCCTGCTGCCGCGTGATCGCGTAATAACCTTTGAGTTCGGCGACATTGCGCCGCATCATTGATATCGCGTCCTGCGGCTCTTCATGCAACGTTTTCAAGGCATTATCGATCTCCTTTCTGACGAATTCCTGCTCACGGGAAAACCGGCGGCGATTCAAGAATTGTATCACCGGTATTAATAGTGAAAAAACCACCGCGCATCCGATCACGAATATTATATCCAGCCTCATTCACATAACCCCCTGTTGGTTATATAGAAATAGCAAAGAAGCTACCCGGTTTCGCACCGGAATAGCCTCTCTTGTTATCATCTTACACAAAACCTGACAAGTGTCAACAGGCAATATTACGCTACAGCCTAATCGCCAATCGCTTTAAAAACCACTTTCTGCTTGACGTATTCAGCATATCAGCTTTCGCCTCAAATCCTCTTTTGCCGATATAACTACCCAAAGAGTTCTGGTTCATTGCCGATTGCCTATTTATATGTATTTTGATCAGATCACTGAATAGATTCCCGATCGCTCCTCCTTTCATGCCGGCCAGACTAAAAGCGCCGAAACCGCCCCAATATTACAAGGTTCATGAATCGTCGAAGGTTTTTGAGCACATTTCGTCAAAGGGACGGGAACAGCCCCAGCGCGAACACGAATTATGGGAGAATATTCTGACAATCGGAGAACTTAAAACCATTCATTCTTACATAATCGAAGAAGCAAATCATATACAGCCTACGGACTGGGCAGACTACGCGCTGCGTTTGATCTGCACCCATTCGCCGGCCCTTTCTAAATTGCTGATCAACGGCGATCTGAACCTCAAACTGATCCGCAAAAGCGAAATAGATGGAATCAGTGAAGGGATCGGCGCGATAAAGAATATTAATATCGACAGCGCAAGGTCTCTCAGGGAGTTTTTTCAGGATCTTTTCCGGGCGATCTACAAAAAAACAAATTACGGCGCGGGCAACCGTTTTTACTGGTACGGACGGGACCGGGTGGTTCAGTTATTGCATAGTTATATGGCAAGCCACCGGAATTTTACCCACACGACTCAAAAATTTTATGACATTGACGGCCAGGAAATCAAATTTGACGCCGAGATCGATACCGCGATCCTGAGAAAGGTCCGCGACTCGCTTGCCTTACTGGAGAAAAAGCCGACCGAGACAAAACCGGACATCAAACCTGACGAGAGGACGAAAAGACTAAGGGAACGCTACCGATTCAAAATAGAATCAGAACACCTGGTCATTGAATTCGATCTTGACTGCATCAAAGAAATGAATATTTTTAAGTATCAGGGGTCATTGGTTAACAGCCTTTATATTGAATTAAAAAACCTGCTGGCGGTGTCCCTTGAGTGCATTTATCTGGAAACCCGCGTTTTAGCGCACCAATTATTCGACAGCGAAGCGGCGTGCTTCGAATACGAAAAAGGCGTGGTGTACGTCGTTAAATACACGACCGCGGTCGATTACTTTCCGGACCGCCTATACGTGGAACTGCAGGGCATTGAAGCCAATTCATGGATCGCCAATTGGCTGCGCAGTTATAAACTCCACATCGAAGGCAATGATTAAGGCGATCGGCCAATAACAAGGAGGAAAACATGCAAAAACAGACCAAGTCCCAATTGAAAAAAGAAATATGGCGCTGGTTCAAAAAATTCCAGACCATATACCTGGCAACCGTTCTGGGCAAGAAACCCCAGGTCCGGCCAATGGCAATGATCTACTTCAAGCATAAATTCTGGGTCATGACCGGCACCAGAGACGCGAAAGTGAAACAAATCAAAAAGAACCGTAATGTTCAGTATTGCCTGATGCTCAAACGAGGCAAGCGTCAGGGCTATATTCGCGCAGATTGTCTTGCCCGCATTGTCAAAGACCGCAAGACCAGACATTCGTTAGCGAACAATGTGTTCTTTTTCCGCCATTACTGGAAAAGCGCCGACGAAAAAAGTTATACCCTGATCGAGCTTAAGCATAAACAGATCGAATACGAACGCCCCGGCTGGCTTTGCGTCAAGACGATAAAAGTATAGAAGATTTGTCATTACGTCATTGGGCAGAAAGCATATCAGGATAACAGAATATCAAATTCTTATACCTGATCGGCTGCTGCTCTGATCATCTGCTTACTGATAACCCGATCTTCTGATATACGACTTTTACCTGTGTGATATCCAGAATCCAATGTGGTGCTTCTAACAGATCTTTGCGTTTGGAAATTTCTTTCATAATGCAAATATTCAGTGAAATCCGTATCGGTCATTGCGAGAGCCGATGTAATCGGCTCGTGGCAAGCCCTGTATTAAAATTGGTAACCCTCACCCCACCCCTCTTCCTTTGCTAAAGGGAGAGGATAAAGCTGAAGGATTAGCGTTTTACCACGAACATAACAGGATTGACGTTTGAGATTCGCTACGTATAATGATTTTTAGACGCTAAGGTGCCTATGAAAATGAGTTTTTCCGAAATTTGCCGGTGGGCCGAGCAGGGTGAAGTTTGCAGAGACGCGAACTAATAAAAGACATCAAAACAGTAATTCTACCTGTGGATTTTCTTCTCTGATCCTCTTTGTTATCTCATTCATAAGTTTGGCAGCGGTATCGATCGCGGACCTGACCTCTTGAACCGAGATATTGTTTACCGAATCGTAGATGAAATCATGTCTCTGCCGGCGCATGCGGTTAAAGCGTTTTATGAGTGCCTCGTATTCATCGCCGAGCGTTAGTTTCGTGAATTCAACGATCGTTTTATGGGAACGCTGGACCGTAGGAAGGTAGCCTTTTGCATACATCAGAGCTTTGCCCGCCCTGATCATGGCATGATAGGTGATGGCAAAGGCCCAAGTGGGGTCTTTGGTCAAAACCGATTCCGCCGTATCGATATCCTTGCGGGTCCTTTTGAGTTGGGCGGATATTTGCTTGAAATCCGGAATCTGTCGCTTGATCAGATGATCCTTAAGAAATCTTTCGTAGATCATTTTCTTCTCCTAATACCATTGTTTTATTGTTTCTCAATATTTCCAGGATGAAAGGGTCCTTGGACCGCACCAATTTTCTGAATTCCTTGAACGAATACAGTTTAAAGTTAATCTCTCTTTTAAAAAGATCTTCCAGCCGGTCCAGTTTCTTGATCAATTTATCCTCGTTTATTTTACCGATGATCACGAGGTCAATATCAGAAAGGTAATTCTCGCTATTCCTGGCATATGACCCGTAAATGAAGGCGAGATCGACGGTTCCCATCGCTTCCAGCGCGTTGCGTATGCTTCCTATCAGGCCCACGGTTTTGAAAACTATGCTTTTCAATTCACGGTATAGCGGGTAGTCCTTATTGGCCATGAAGTAACGGGCATTGGCTCGGTATTCGCTGACCAGAATGCCCTCCTGCACCAAGCGGTTAATCGTCCGCTGGAAAACGCCGGGTTTTTTCCCGATGGTCCGGCCGATCTCCTGAAGATAAAACGATCGCTCGGGATTGGTCAATAAAAGAGCCAGTATGGCGGCGCGGTTCTTGGCAAGTTCTTTCATAATATAATTGTATGCATTAAGCATACAATTATATGCATCCCGCATACGGATGTCAATAGTATGACTTTTAAGGCCGGGCACGAAATCCGACCTGCCCCGCATAAAGAGCACGGGATTAAAAGAAAACCATATTTAGTTGAATTCTGGTGTTGTTTTTTTCCATAATTCAGCGGGATAATGAATTCACTGACTTTTCAGTATCACGCGGTATAGTTTATTAAGATCCTGAACCAATACGGCGTGAGTTCGGACGAAGTGATGTCGGTATATCGCGGCTCAGTCGTGCAGGAAAAGACCGGCGATTTACGCGGCCATCTCAGTCTCTCGCCGATTACCGTATACGGTTCTTACAGTTCATAGTTCTTAGATCTTACACGACTTTTGCGTTTTCTAAAGGAGATAAGATTTGGGCTCATTGGCTCATATTCGCCCGAATTGCGCTTAAAGGAGAAAAAAGGAGCTCATCGTGATAAGTATCAATAAATCAACATTTATGGCGCCACCCCGGGATTGCCGTTGTTCAACGAGCCGGGTGGCTCAGCCAATATCCGTGGCTCAGACGAGCCTTGCTTCGCCCAAAATTTATCTTCTCATTGAATTTACAAAAGTCGTGATCTTAGTTCTTATTACGTATAGCGTTTACCGATTAGTGATTAGCGAGTAATGCTTAGTGTCCTTCCCCTCAATTGCGGCAGAAGAAATCCGATGATCGCCGCGGCGAAAACGATCAAACCGATCAGGGCGAATAAGGTTTTGACGCTGAAAATATCCACCAACACTCCGCTCAAGAGCATTGACACCGGCATCGCGATCTGGGCAATGGTGAAAACGAAACTCGAAACGACCCCAAGTCTTTCTTTTGGTATTTCTTGCTGAAATATGGTCGTAATCGGTATATTTGTTACATTAAGTCCGATTCCCAGCACCACGGCTGAGATTATCAAAAGAAAGTTTTCAAAAATAGACATGCTCATTATCGCGAGCGCCGAGAATGCCAGGCCGGTCAACATCACCGCTACTTTGTCGGCTCTTTTACCGACGAAACCGATCATGAAACTAGCCGCGATCATGCCCGCGGACAAACCGCCCATGATCACACCATACCCGGACGCGCCGATCCCGGTCTTCTCGGTGAGTAGTGGTATCAGGGGGAATATTGGACCGGCAAAAAAATTGACGCACGCGGCATAAATTCCCAACGCGAGCAAAAAAGGCGAATTCATCAAACATTTGAAACCAAGGGCAAAATTTGATGCGAGCGGTGTGATAAAATTCTTTGCTTTCGAGAGCGTAACGGGCTCAACGCGCAACAACATAGTCAATGCCATTGACAGCGCAAAAGATAAGGCGTCAAGTAGGAAGCAAACCGATACTCCAGCCACGGCAATGACAACGCCGGCCAAGATCGGCGCCATGATCTGCATTGCCCTTCGCGCGCCCGCCAAGAGTCCATTCGCCTTCATCAGGTATTCCTTCTCGATTAACTGGGGAATTATCGCGAATTCAGCCCGATGAAATATCGGCGTGAAAACAGCAAAAAGGGCAACACACACGTACAAATTCAAAAGGGAGATTCTGGCCGTTAGAACCATGATAAAGACAGATAAAACAATTATGCCCCTTATCATGTCGGTGATGATGAGAATTCTCTTCCGGTCAAACCGATCAACGATCGGACCGGCGATCAGCCCGAATACTACTTCGCCTACCGTGTAGATGCTAAGCACTCCGCCCATAACAATGCCTTTGCCTCCGGATAGCCGCATGGATAACCATACAAAGGCAATCAGGTAGAACCCGTCACCGAGCGACGAGATCGTCTGGCCTAGGAAATACAACAGAAAATTCCTTTCGGTCCAGATGTTTCTTCTCATATGATCAGTTGATCGTGATAATCCCTTCCTTGAGAAAATAGTCGATGCATTCACGTAGAGCGTCTCTTCTTTCCTCCGCGCTTAGTTCCGAATAATTATCATTCAGAGCTTCATTTATCTGACGCATTGATCTGTTTTTAACCACCTCATTCCAGATGCTTTTCGCAAAGGACTCCAGTTCATAAGTCTTCTCACATTTATAACTCCCGTCTTTGATATTGATGGTCAGCGTATTATTTGATAGCTTGTGTTTGACCGTTGGTTTTATTTTGAGAATGTCATCGTGATCATATTCTGGTCTAAGCAAAACGATCCGATCACGCGCCATTTGGCATCTTTTCAGAGCTTCCGGATCAGATATCGATATTAATGGACATCGTCTGCACACCGACAAATCCGGGCATGATTCGCAGCCAGTAAAATTGCGATGATCGTGACTCATGGCAAAATCCACAAACGGCTCGAATATTATTACGGCATGTTGCGCCGATTCATTCAACACGTCCCAGTATTTCATGTAGTTTCGCATATCAACCGCAATTTCTGATACAGGCGGCAATATGTAGCAGGGTAAGGCGCGGCCTTGAGCATTGATATATAGTGTCTGTCCGGCCGAGCATCCGGTATGAATCACCGGTAGATTCATACCGTATTTGAGATTCAAATACTTCGCCTCCATTGGATAGATGCCCAAATAGATTTCATAACTTCTCTTGTTC
>JBBIHN010000008.1:21490-27903 GCA_037446995.1 Caldifarciminota bacterium
TCCGCATGTATTCACGGCATATTGCTTCCCAGCCCAGAAGAATAGTTTCGGATGGCACATATAATTCAGATACAGCATCGAGCGCAGAACCGCAAAAACTCACCGGATTAATGGCGAGAAGATCAACATTGATCGAATCACACAAATCGATCATCTTGTGGATGCGGTTGATATTGAATCCCTGAAGCGTACAGCTCACTCCGATTCTGGATGTTGATCCATTTTTCGCGAGACTGGACTTCAATTTCTTCATGTTTCCCACTGTTCTGTCAAAATTGCCAGCCCCTCTTATTCTGTCGTGGGACCGCGAATCCGGACCGTCCAGGCTGAAAACCATCATACTAATGCCGCTGCCAGTGATTTGGTCGATCATGATCGTATCCAGCAGAGTGCCATTAGTGGTCATGTTGACTTTTATGTCTCTTTCTCGACACCATTTTATTACCCGAAACATATCTTTACGTAGCGTCGGTTCACGCCCCGAGAAATTTATCTCCTTGAGCCCCAAAGGCAGGATTTTCGCTATGATTTTGATTGTTCGATCATAACCGATGGCCGGCGTGTTGTCTTTGGGGCTAAAACAATGCAGGCATGACAAATTGCAGGCATTAGTAATATCCCATCTAATGCTCTTGACTGATAGCGTTTTCAACTCTTTCTCCATTTTTCGTCATGCGTCGTGGATACAAGGGGTAAAGGGGTTGTTATGATCCACGACGCATTGATCGTTCTGTTACGCTAGTTCACCATTGCAGCAACCCATCAGCCCAAAAGCGCCCGCATTAGCATGGGATGACCTATCCGATGTCTTCCTGATCATAATCATCTTCACAACTATCACCTCCTTTCAAAGCAATGTAACCCACCCTAAATATGTATTGTCTCTACGGTTTTCTTTATGCATTTTTCATACCAGGATGGATTTATGAAATCTCGAAGGATTTTTGAATTTTTGTGCCATTTCTGGCACGGGGAGTAGGACCAAGTTTTAACTAGCGTCTTAATTTACAATGATTTATCGCAGTGTCATATTTGTCACGGTCAATGCCAAAAATGACACTCAAAAGTTAAGAAAATCGTCCTGTCCTGTTTTCTTGAGTTATTGTTGCTGGGAACGGTGCTTGACATTTTTGACAAACGTAAATGACGAAGACAGGCTCTTTCCTGATGCGTGGATGAAGAGATGAAAAGTTAACCTTTTTCCTCTCCCCTAAAAGGCATGTCCGCCTTCGGCGGAGGAGAGATGGGGGATTAAAAAGAGATATCTAATGAAGACTTGAAACAATCTCTGAGATTGCCGCGTGAATCAGCCAAGGCCGGTCAGCTTGCTCGGGGTGAGATTTCTTCTCACGGTTTCTTCATCGATCCCGGTTTCTTTGGCGCATAATTGCATGAACAGATATACGTCAGCGTTCGACTTTTTCACGCAATCCGCGACCAGATCATATGCCCGGCGAAACGCGATTCCTCGCTGAACAAGATGATCAACGAGCGCCGTGGCGCACATGAAACTGGGCTGGTCGATCCAGTCCTTCTCTTTGACTCTTATCCGGGCAATCCCGACGGTCAAAACCTCAAGGCATTTGAGGCTTTCATCGATCTGACGGATAAACACGGGCTTTATCTCCTGAAGATCGCGGTTGTACGAACTCGGCAGTCCTTTGAGCATGGTCAGAACCGCGCATAGATTACCGATCGCGTTGCCGCTCTTTGCTCTTAGCAGTTCGAAAAGATCCGGATTTTTCTTCTGGGGCATTATGCTGGAACCGGTGCTTATCGAATCGTCAAGGTCGATCAGATCGTATTCCGGACCGCTGTATATTATCATATCCTCGCACAAGCTGGCAACGTGAACCGCGATCTGGCTGCAGACATACAGCAATTCGGCAATAAAATCGCGATCGGATACGGCGTCATGCGCATTCGCCGCAGCCCGGTCAAACCCCAGCAATCGAGCGGTCATTCCCGGGTTAATCGGATGGCTGGTGCCGGCGAGCGCGGCGCTGCCTAATGGCGAGACATTCACTCTCTTCAACGCGTCTTTCAAGCAGCTGATATCGCGTTCGAATTTACTGACCTGCGCTTGCATGTAGAAAGACCAGGTAATCGGCTGGGCCGGCCGCAGGTGAGTGAATCCCGGGATTACGGCCCTGGCATACCTTCTTGCCTGATTCCTAAATTCTTTCCGAAGATCAGTCAAGCGTTTGATCATTTCCTTTGCGCAGTTTCGGGCATAAAGTCTCAGATCAGTGGCGATCAGGTCGTTTCGGCTGCGCGCGGTGTGCAATTTATCGCCGATGGGGCCGGCGATTTTCTTGACCGCTTTCTCGACATTGATATGAACGTCCTCCAGCGCGTTTTTCATTCTGAATTTGCCGGTTTTATGCCGGATCATCAATGCATTCAGCGCCCTGAGCAATGCGTCCGCTTCAACTTTCTTGAGGATACGACATCTTTTCAGCATTTGCACGTGCGCGAGGCATGCCATGATTTCATAGCGCACGAGCCGCCGATCATCGACGGTCGAATCCGAGAACGCCCTGACCGCGGGGTGAAGGGGCCTGCGAAAACGCTTGTGCCAGATTCCGCTTTTCATATTCGGCCCGCGTTATTTAGCCGCGTCCAGTACTTGATTATGGTCAACCGTCTCTTCATCAACCGGCAATGACCCGCCGTTGCCGGGCTTTGCGCGGCTATTGATCATCGCATTCACCTTGAAAGGCAGTGACCAAATATCAATGAAGCCCTTGGCGCTGCTCACGTCAAATTCATCATGGCCCTGATAGGTAGCGAGGTTCTTGATGTACAGGCTGTTCGCCGACGAACGGCCGACAATATTAACATTGCCCTTGAATAATTTGACAACCACTCTTCCATTGACGTTTTTCTGGATCTCATCAAAGAAAGCTGCCAGGGCCGTGCGCAAAGGCGAGAACCATAGGCCGTTGTAAATCAAGTCAGCGTACGCGGCCTCGCAAAAAGGCTTGAAATGCAGTAAATCTTTCGTAAGAACGAGTTTCTCGAGATCCTGGTGCGCCTTGATCAAAATTGTCGCGGCGGGCGCCTCGTACACCTCGCGGGATTTTATGCCGACTAACCGGGACTCGATATGATCGATACGACCGACGCCGTGCAAACCGCCCAGGCGGTTCAGTTCACCGATCAAATCGGTCAATGATTGCCGCTTATTGTTCAAAGAAACCGGCAGTCCAGCCTCGAATTCGATTTCAACATAGGCGGCATAATTCGGGGCGTCAAAAGGCGATTGGGTCCAGGCAAAAGCGTCATTGGGCGGTTCGCATGTTTCGTTCTCGAGCACGCCGCACTCGATCGAACGCCCCCACAGATTTTCGTCCAGCGAAAAAGACGCGAGGCCTGCCTCGACCGGGATATTGTTCTGCCGGGCATATTCGATTTCATAATCCCGGGTCAAACCGAACTCGCGCACCGGAGCGATCACTGACAACATGGGATCCAGGCAGGCGATCGCGGCATCGAATCGCACCTGATCATTGCCCTTGCCCGTGCAGCCATGACCGACGAACACGGCGCCATACTCCCGCGCAACCGCAACCATTTTCTCAACGATTAGAGGACGAGCCAGAGCTGTCGCCAGCGGATACGCGCCCTCGTAAAGCGCGTTTGCCTTTATGGCCGGCGCGATGTATGACTCGGCGAATTCCTGGCGGGCATCAATCACCACGGCTTCGATTGCGCCGATCTGAATCGCTTTATCTCTAATTTTCGGCAAATCTTCCTGCTGACCGACATCAATAGTGACCGCGATTACCTCGGAATCATATTTCTCCTTGATGATCTTGATCAGCACCGATGTATCGAGTCCGCCTGAATAAGCCAACACGGTTTTCTTCATATTTTTCTCCTTTCTGAATAGATATTCATAATTATAGAATAATTATATTAAAACCCGGTTGTTTGTCAAGAGGCAAAACGGAGGTTGCTAACTTTTTCAGAGACCTCGGATAGATTGACATACGATAATTATTTGTATATAATGCATTATGAAACTAAGCAAGCGTAACCGTCAGAATTTGATCAAAAAGATAATTGAAAATCGTGACATTTCCACTCAGACCGGATTACTTGAGGCGCTGAAACGAGAGGGTATTTCGATCAACCAACCGACGATTTCCCGTGATCTCCGCGAGCTTTCGGTAATCAAAGCCGCCCGCGGTCTGGGTAGAATCGTCTATCAACTACCGACCGATACTGATGGCGTAACGATGAACGAATTCCGGCACAAATTCACCAACCTGGTCATTGACCTGCAGTATACCGGAAATTTGATTCTTGTGAAAACCTTGCCCGGCGAGGCTCAAGGCATGGCTAAGGCCATTGACAACGCCCGGATAAAAAATATCCTGGGCACGGTAGCCGGCGATGACACAATATTAATCGTGATCAATGCTGCCGCGAATGTGAAAAGAATATTCTCTTTGTTCGAAAAACTGAAGCAAGGATTGAATCCTTAACGTCGCGCCAAGCTGAATACCTTATCTGTTTTCTACGCCGTTTCGAAGGTATCGCTTTGTGCTTTCTTGATACCCCTTAGATAGCGATATAGCTGTCTTCTTGATATCTTGAGACAAGCGCAGATCTTTCCGATATCGCCCCGGTTAAATCGATAACAATCGTGCACTGTCTTCAGCTTGAATCTGGCGACCTGTTCGGCAAACGACAATTCATTCGGTCTTTCAATGCCCAGGTCAATGGCTTCAATCGCCCCATTGCGGCATTTGACACAAGCGCTGCGCAAGATTCCTTCCAGCTCCCGGACATTCCCGGGGAAATCGTAACTGGATAATGCCCTAAGCGCATCGTCGCTGATCGCTATTTTTGCAATATCATATTCGTTTCGTATCTTCGACATCAGCCGCGTCACCAATTCAGGTATCTCCGCCTTGCGTTCGCGCAATGCTGGAATGTGGATTATTGTTGACGAAACGCGATAATAGAGATCCGCCCTGAACAACTCTTTCCTGACAAGATGCTGAAGGTTCTGATTGGTCGCAAAGAAGAAACGGACATCAACTGGCTTTTCCTCGTTGGCGCCCAGAGGACACACCATCTTCGTCTCGAGCACGCGCAGAAGCTTGCCCTGAACATCCAGCGGCATATCGCCGATCTCATCGAGAAACAAGGTGCCCCCTTTTGCGTATTCAATCCGGCCGATCCGGTCGCAACGGGCATCGGTGAACGCCCCTCGTTTGTAGCCAAAAAGCTCTGATTCAACAAGACTTCCAGGAATCGCTGCGCAGTTGACGGCGACAAAGGGCATGTTATTGCGGCTGCCGGCATTATGCATTGCCGAAGCGAAAAGTTCTTTGCCGGTTCCGGTCTCGCCGGCGATCAAAACGCCGGCGCTCTGGCAAGCCAGATAGCGGGCGAGGCGTTTGGTCTTCTCCAGGCCGACGATGTCATCAAACGAATACAGCGGCCGGGCGCGGTATGTCCCAGTGTGTCCGGGCTGAAGACAATTGTTAAAGCCCGGTTCCTTTATATAATGTACCGTGAAATCATGCTTGCTCACATAACCCCCAATCCCTGATAATTCTCTGATTCCACCGATCAGATTCAAATCAACCGGTTCAGTATACAGAGATCGTTAACACTGTCAATAGAAATCGCGGCACCGGACCTGATCCTGTGCCGCGACGAGGTCAAAAAGCATCCTACACGCTGATATCAAGGGCAAAGCAGGTTACGGTGCGCTGTATGCCTTTTACGCCGCGGATACCTTTCATGATGATTTTTTTGACCGCGTTCAGGTCCTTCCCAGACACAAAACAGATAACGTCGTGCAAGCCGGTAACGACATGAGCGTGCTGTACGCCCCTGATCTTGCGCAGACTATTCACCACCTTTTCTTCCATGCCGTTCGCGGTGTTGATCAATAAATATGCGGCAACTGCCATATTAGCCTCCCATTTTTCAATTATACATCGGATTTCACTGATGTCAACTTCAACAATTCATTCAATTCACGGACCGTATTCGCCGCCTCTAGCCGATAACCGACGAAAAGACAACCGGCGGCCCGGGCCGCTTGAGCGTCGGTTATCGTATCGCCGATGAATGCCGTTTCCGGCGCGAGAACCCCGAGGGCATTACAGGCTTTAACCAGCATATCCGGCGCCGGTTTGGGCGGCAAGTCGTCGGCGGAAAACCGCCTCCGTGATCTCGGAATAACCGAAATGCTTCAAGCTCTGATTGAAGAGCGCGAACCACGCCTGGTAACTGTCGACCAGCACGCCGTCAA
This sequence comes from Caldifarciminota bacterium, assembly GCA_037446995.1. Lineage (GTDB taxonomy): Bacteria > Hydrothermota > Tepidihabitantia > SM23-42 > SM23-42 > RBG-13-43-14. The sequence goes on from JBBIHN010000008.1 coordinate 27,771, forward strand.
GATCAAAGAGAATCGCCTGAATCATAATTGCTTCTCGAGATCAATATTGGGCAATTTTCTTCTGGGTCTTCTCCAAAGTGAGTGGGTGAATTTGAGCCATTTTAGATCTCTGGAACCATACAGGTGAGGATTT
>JBBIHN010000009.1:0-27686 GCA_037446995.1 Caldifarciminota bacterium
GTCGTCTTGCTCAAATAGCTTTACCTCATAGCCTCTCCTTAGACCGAAAGAGGGCAGGACACCAGCCTGCCCTCTTTTACTGTTTACAGGAAACAGATCACTGTTAGCAGGTAATAGACCAAGAATACCGGAACAGCTAGAGTGGTGCGTCATAAATCTTTTGACATTCAAATGACTTTTGCAAGTACTCACAGAACACCGTTATTGCGAGCACTCCCTTCATTCTTGTCATTGCGAGCCAAAGGCGAAGCAATCTCATCTTTTAAGGCGAAAAACGCTAATCCCTCACCTTTATCCTCTCCCTTTAGCAATATGAAAAAAATTTCCAAATGTAAAGATCTGTTAGACGCACCACACTAGAAACTATACCTAAAGGGCAGGTTGATTACAGTGATGACCAGATAGATGACAGTGATATTTCAACGAACCTTTATGATTTTTTGAGAAATATTGCCATTGATATTATTATAACGGATGGTGGGGTTGGTATTATTGTGACAATAAATACCGTCACGACTATTGTTCGATATAGTGCAGCTGTCAATAATCGGTGAAGAGTTTAAGCCCCAGCGTATACCACCTCCGTGGTTAGCTAAATTAGATGTAATGACATTACAATCGATAATTGGAGCAGCACCCTCACAGGAAATACCACCTCCTGTACTGGCAATGATACGGCCGGTGACAATCGGGGATCATGCATCGAAGAAGATGTCGCCGCCGTTCTCAGTCGTCAATCCATTCCGAACAGTGAATCCGGATGCACATACCAGACCGTGCGCTCGGCGTTTAGTATGTTAAAAGTGAATAATGTAATTGCCGAATTCAACGGATTTTTGAACTCCGCTCTGCTCTGCACAGCAGAGCGAGCTCTTTGAAAACTAATCTGTGCAACTGAAGAGTCTGGATATCGCTTTAGATTCTTACTTCTGCGTTAATCCCATGAATTCTTGATAAGATAACTCTACATCGCGAATTATTTTTCGCAATAGTCCGCGGTCAATATCTTTTCCTTTATGCACAGGCACGACCGTTCTTCTACCATCAGAATGTCGCAAATACACGTGACTCCCCCTTTGTCGGATTACTTCAAAGCCTATTGCTTGAAGTAATTTAATAATCTCTGCGCCTTTTAAAACCGGAAGCTTCGTCACACTTCAATTCGCTGAATGCCCACTAATTCTAATGTTTGCTCTGGCTCTCCTTCAACCTCAAGACAAAGTTGGATTGCTTCTTTAATGTTCTCAATCAATTCGTCAAGAGTTTTACCCTGAGTATGACAACCCCCGAGTTCAGGCACAGTGCCAATATAGTATCCATCATCTCCTCGTTCAATAATGATATTAAAAATGCGACTCATAAAATCTCCTGACAATATTCTATCTACAATCTGCAAATTGTCAATGCACTTGTTCTTGCATCAAGACCCGAGGTAGAATTTGTGAATGGTGGTGAAGGTGGTTTCATTGAAGAACCATCAGGATATTAACCGCCCCCGCCGGAGCGAGAATGGAATATTGAACGGGTTGGTGCACACCTTGTGAAGGTGGCAGGTCTTGACATTAGACATTAATTATGGATAATGGATATATGTCAAGACCGTTGAGGATCGAATATCCGGGTGCCTTATATCATGTTGTGTCTCACGGCAACGGTCGATTATGGTTATTTGAGGATACTGGCGACTACAGTATGTTATTGGAGATACTGGCCGAGTATCTTAACAAATACCGGGTGTTAATCCATAATTTTGTGATTATGCGCAATCATTTTCATTTGGTGGCCGAGACCGAATTGCCGAATTTAGGTCTTTTTATGAATCAGCGGTTACGGGGTTATGCGATGTATTTGATCAGTGTCCATACGCCAAGGAAGCAGGTTGAGATTGGCGATTTATTTAAGATGAAGAAGTTTGCGGTTGCGCAGCGGTTGCATCGGTTCAAGCAAGGCCAGCTGAGAGAGAAAAAAATTCAAAAAGTGGTGCGGTCATTAGCGCGAAACCTATTAGGCAGGCGCTATGTCTAATGTCAAGACCTGCCACCTTTTTTTAATGTCAAGACCTGCCACCTTTTTTCCCTTTTTTCATAAAAAATTATTATTGTGAATTTTTATAAAGATGCGGGCAAACCTCAGTAAGAATTCCCCTTGAACTAACAGAAAACAAGATTATAATCATGCATGGCGAGAATAATAAACCAAGAACCATTTTTGACAGCAGAAAACCTGCATAAGAGTTTCAACGGGCTTGATGCGGTCAACGGCGTTTCGTTCACCATTCGCAAAGGTGAAATCTTTGGCCTTTTGGGTCCTAACGGTGCGGGTAAAACTACGATCATCCGTATATTGTCTTCTGTTCTTAAACCAGACAAAGGCGATGTCATAGTAGCCGGATATTCTATAAAAAGTAATGCAGATGCAGTGCGCAGTCTCATCGCAGTGTGTCCTCAAGAGTTGGCACTTTATCAGGACCTTTCTGCACTGGACAATCTTATCTTTTTCGGCAGGATGGTCGGGCTAAATAGTAAAGAAGCACATACCCAGGCCATTGGCTATTTAGAATTAATGGGACTAAAAGAAAGAGCCAGGCAAAAAGTAAATAAATTTTCTGGTGGTATGAAGCGCCGGGTCAATCTCGCAATTAGCCTTATGGGGCATCCCCGGTTATTATTTCTTGACGAGCCGACCGTGGGTATTGACCCCCAATCCCGAAACAATATCTACGAAACCATTGAAAAATTGCAAGATAAGGGTATGACAATGCTCTATACAACACATCATATGGAAGAAGCAGACCGTTTATGTGACCGGGTGGCAATTATGGATGGAGGAAAGATTCTGGCGCTGGACACGCCGCAGGAACTCAAAGTGCGTCATGGTGAATCAGAAAAGGCAACTCTGGAAGATGTCTTTTTGAAACTGACCGGGCACACCCTGCGCGATTAAAAGCATGAAATGTTACTACTTCTAAAATCTTATTTATTGCATTGTTACGGTTTAAGATTATGCACAGGTCTTTACTGATTGCTGTTACAGAGGTTCGCACTTTCCTGAGAGACAGGGCAGATTTGGCTTTCAGCCTGCTGCTGCCTATTGCTATTTTTGCACTAATGTATGGAGCATTTGGCACAACATCTCAATTTCAAGGCACGGCGCACATCGTAAACGAAGATAAAGATGGCATGTATGCAAATCGTCTTTTAGAGAAACTTAGCATACTGGGGAATCTCAGGGTCAAATTGTATTCTAAAACCGAGGCGGAAACAAAATTAGCGCGTTCTGACCTGGTTATGGTTTTGTATATCCCTGAAGATTTTTCAGCCAAACTTAGCAAGGGAGAACAGGCAAAACTAATCTTTAAGCAGAGGGGTAATGGTGGTCAGGCAGGACAGATAGTGGCGAGTATGATTCGCGGTGCTACCGAAGAAATAGCACAAGAGATTCAAGTCTTAAATCAGGTTGGCAGTGCACTCGAGAGCGAAGAGATAACGCAAGACCTTATAAAAACCACAGTCCAGAAGTTTTTGAAACGAGAACAGAGCCATCCTGTCATAGAAGTCAAAACAAAAACCGCAGGTAGCAGTCCGGATATAGTCGGATTCATGATCCCGGGCATTATTACCATGTTTGTTCTTTTTGCGGTAAGCCTTGGTGCCAGGACATTGGTCGATGAGCGCAGGAGAGGAACCATGGAGCGTCTGCTCACGACTCAACTCAAAATTGGTGAACTTTTTGCCGGAAAATTCTTTGCCAGTGTCGGTCGGGGATTTGTGCAAGTTTCTATTTTGTTGATTCTTTCGTTTGTCGTATTTCGAAGTTGGACTGCTGTCTCTTTTTTGGAAACACTCATTATTTGCATTCTCTTTATTGCGGCAGTAAGCGGCCTTGGTCTCCTTATCGGTTCAATTGCCCGCACCGAAGACCAGGCAGTTTGGATTGCGGTTGTTTTTACAATGGTGATGACTATGTTCGGCGGCACATTTTTTGAAATTTCCAAAGGTTCAGTGCTCTACACGCTCAGCCGGGCTTCTATCAACATGTATGCAAATGAATCGTTGAAGATGATAATCACCAGTAGCGGCACTCTACCGGACACCGGTTTTAACCAGCTCGTGCTGGCAGGCGTGGCTATTTTGAGTTTATTTTTGGGTAGAATTTTTTTTAAAGTAATGCCTGGAGGCAGGTAACCATTATGAGGCATTTAAATCAAATACTGATAGTTACTTTAAAAGATCTGAAAATTTTTGCCGCTGACAGAGGTGCTTTGTTCTTCTTTTTAGTCTTTCCTTTTCTGTTTGTGGTTTTTTTCAACTTTATGAATTTTGGCAGCCAGGACCGCAGGCTTGAACTGCACCTGGTTACCCTAGAATCAGAGGGTGGTTTGAGTCGTCAGATAATTGAAGCGATAGAAACGAAAGATACTTTAAAACTCAAGCCGGGTGAACCGAAAATAATCTGGGATAAAGATTATGAAGAAGTCTTGAAAGCAGTAGAGGAAAAGAAAATCGCTGGTTTCCTTGTTTTTCCAGAAGATTTCACCGAAGCGATTTATATGGGCTACGGCGCAGAACTCGAAGTAATGACAGACCCGGAGGCAATCAATACCAGGGCAGCGCTTACCGGTATGGCTCAGGCAATCAGCTCACGGGTCAGCGCTCAGCGGGTAGCGATGAATGCAACAATTGCGCTTTTGATTGAGAAGGGATTAAACACTTCTGGCGAAGTAGATAATATTGGTAAAACAGTTGAGAAGATGTTTGCGAATCAATCCGACACGACTTTTCAGAGATCTTATATAGAATTTGTGAATGAAAAGATCGGCGACATAAAGGCAACAAATCCATCGAACTGGTTGATTCCTGGCTATTTAGTAATGTTTGTTTTCTTTCTGGCGGCCCTGTCGTCAGAGACAATCATCCGTGAACGCAAGAACCAAACACTTGAACGGCTGTTAGCCAGTTCTGTGCGCCGTGAGACTATTTTGTTTGGCACATATACTGGTATCGTGGCTAAGGGTTTTATCCAGATAATAATCTTCTGGTTAGCAGGTATTGTTATATTCAAGGTTGGCTTTGGTTCCTCGCCCGCCGGAGTCATAATTCTTAGCCTGCTCATGGTCATTATGTCTTCGGCTTTTGCAGTCATGCTCGCAACCCTTGCAAAAACCCAGCGGAGTGCTGGTTCAGTAAGCGTGCTTGCCTCGCTCGTCCTGGCACCGCTTGGCGGTTGCTGGTGGCCCCTCTTTATCACACCAAGATGGCTCCAGTTTATGGCAAAAATAACGCCCCATGCCTGGGCAACCACCGGTTTCAACGAATTGATGCTCTTTGGTGCGGGATTTAGTGCGGTGGTGCCGGAGATGCTGGCACTTGTGGGATTTTCCGCCTTATTCGGCATTATCGCCCTAAATCGGTTCCGCACGAGCGCAAATTGACCCGTGCGTTTTCTAATGAACCGGCCCAATCCACTACAGGAATTTGAAAATTCGGTTACTCTAAAATGAGAAATGGACAACCACAAGATCCTGCCCTGAACTTGATTCAGGGGTTGCCCTACGACCGGGAATGGGCTGAAGTGTCATTAGCGCGGCAGCTATTAGGCAGGTGCTATGTCTAAGGCAGATTCGGGGTTAGACCTTGAAACTAGAAACTAAATAGAGAACGTTAATCACTATTCGTCATGCGCTAATCGCTGAGCGTTGAAACCAGAGAAACAAAACAGATTAGACAGACAAGAGAACCAAAAAAATCCCCACGATTTCAGCATAAAAATCCTCAAAAGTTAAGAATCTAGTGTGGTGCGTCTAACAGATCTTTACATTTGGAAATTTTTCTCATGATACGCTCAACCGAAGCTGTCCATACGAAGACTTTTGGGTTTTGGTTATGTGATTCAATATATTGTTTGATAGCTTTAATCAGTTCTTTTACATTTTTAAATGAACCACGACGAATTCTTTTTGAGGTTAACTCAGAAAACCAACGTTCTACCATATTCAACCAAGAACTGGATGTCGGGGTAAAATGTAGGTGAAAACGGGGATGGCGTTTTATCCACCGTTGAACACGCGGGTGTTATTGAATAATGCGCGCTCTTTGAACCAAACGCAATGGAATACTTCTCCCCCGCGACCAACGGTTGATCGTTGCTTCTTCTTCTGGAGTTAATATGATTTTTTCTGCAATATTCATTCATAATTATATACAGAAATATTTAAATGTCAACTAATTTATGACGCACCACACTAGGGATAGTTGACTATAAACCTTTCCGAGAGTATGAGATCGCAGTCTCTGGAACTGGTGGAGTACAGTCAAATTCAGATGATGTTATTGTTGAATAGAAATTCGAGGTTCCTACAATCATCAATCAAGGTAATATGATTCTAACGTACCAGACACCCATGGATGAAAAAGCCACAATAAAGATTAATGATATCGCGGGTAGATTGACTAAAAGGATATTATTGAAAGGAGCGAGTGGCGTAAAACGACATGGCATTAACTGCGCTGATCTTCCAGGAGGTCTTTACTTCATCTGGTTTAAAACTGATACTTATAGTGAGATAAGGAAAGTAATTCTCGTGAAATAATTCTATTTGATTTAAAGTAGTCGAGTCAGGGCTTCAGAACAACACAACACCACGGACGAGCGCCATTACAAAAGTATTGGTTACCTCCCCATTTCCCATGATTTTTCTCAACGAATAAACCAGAAAGACCATATAATTTAGTATCAAGAAGCAAGTATCAATATTCTTGGTTCGGTAGCATGATTGACTAGATTTTTCATATGAATATAATATATGCGATGAAACTTTTGATGATCTCGTGCGTATTAATAATAAAGAGCCAACCAGTGCACAAATCGGTTTATTGCTATTTATTTAATTATCGATTCAAAAACAGTGAGGTAAAATGAACAAGATGATCGATATTTTCTTCTCGCCGGGCAGGGTTTTTGCCGGTCTCAAAGAGAAACCGGATTGGCTGAAACCGCTGATTGTTCTGTTGTTGGTTATCGCGATCGTCAGCGTCATGATATTTGTTCTTTCCCGGGATACGATATTGACCCAACAAGAGGAATTAATGAGAGAGAGAGGGCTTGGCGAGGAACAGATCGCGCAGGCGCAGCGAATAACCGGATCGCCGATCATCATGGTGGTCTCCGGCTTCAGCGGCGCCTTTTTCACGGCGCTTGTCCTTGTCTTGTTCGCCCTGATTCTATTTCTGCTGGTTCCACTGTTCGGCGGCAATGCGCGATTTCCGGTAATAATGTCAGTGGTCTGTTATGCCGGTTTGATCACTGGCCTGGGCGCGATATTACGCCTAGTGCTGGTGGCAATAACCAACAACCCTTACTCAAGTTTTTCCCCGGCGGGTTTCGCGGCAAACATGTCGAAAACTTCGTTTTTCGTCAGGATACTGACGGGCATTGATCTTTTTATCGTCTGGCAGATGATCCTGGTAAGCATGGGCATTCATATCACCAGCGATATCAAGAAAGAGAATGCCTACCTGCTTGTGCTTATTATCTGGGTGACATCTTTGTTCCTGGGCGCGTTGCTTGGCGGTTTGCGCGGGGCCTGACCGGTCTAGGCACTTTCCTTTGACCGGAATATGCTGATATTTTTCCTGTTCACGCAGATCGACAGTTTGTCCTTGAACGATGCGATCGATTATGCGATGCGCGGGCCGGCGTATAACGAATCAAGGGTTGAACTGGCGAAAAACCGAATCATCTTTTACCGGGCATTGACCTCAGTACTGCCGAGCGCCAGCTCGGCGGTCAAATATACCCGGATCGAACCGGCGTCGGGCCCGGAAACAGATACGTATTCAGGCAGTTTAGCGCTGACAATGCCCCTTTTCGATCTTGATATTCTCGGCTCGATAATCGCCGCCCGGAACCAGCTGCAGATCAGCCGTGTTCAGCATAATGCCGGCGCCGCCGGCTTGGTGCTCAGGGTCAAGACCGCGTATTACAATCTGATCAACGCCCGTGATCTGCTTGAATTTTCAAGAATTGCGATTCAGAGAGCCGAAGAAAACCGGAAACTGATTGATGCCCGCTACGCGCTGGGCGCGGCGTCCCGTCTCGAACAATTGCAAAGCGAAGTGTTTGACCTGCGCGCCCGGCAGGATCAGGCCCGTGCCCAGACCATGCTGATTACCGCCCGGGAGGAATTGAAGGCAATATGCGGCATTGATTCTGACATTCACCCGACCGACTCGCTGAGCGAACCCGACCGCATCGAATTCATGGATCTCGATTCGCTGACCGACAGACTTGTCAAGGTCAACTACGCGTTGATCCTCGCCGGCAAGACCAGGGGGCTGGCAAGATTGAACCTAACCCTTGCCTATCTTGGTCTGCTGCCGGGTGTTTCGCTGTTCTACGGCTGCGGCTACAGCGACGATTCACTGGTTTTCGACTTTCAGCGCTGGCAGGACAATGCGAGCCGCAACTATGGCGTCAGCATAAGCCTGCCGATATTTGAGATCAAAGGACTGATATTCAATATCCTGAAAGCGCGCAAGGACTATCAGTCACAGCTCCACGCCTTTGAGCGCATTCAACGGGAAACCCGGAAGTCCTTGCAGGTCGCTTACTACTCATTGCAGGAAGCGTATGCCCGGCTGCATTTCAGCCGGAAGAGCCTTGACGCGGCAACCGAGGCGGCTGTCATTGCCCGGGAACAATACGCGCTGGGCATTATCTCATTGCTTGAACTGTTGAACGTTGAGAAGGATTTTTACGAAACCAAGATCAGCTATTCATCAACTTTGAGCGACTTTTACGTACAGAAGGCGAATTTGTCCTATTCCCTGGGCGAGCTGGTTTTCAAGAAGGAGCAAAAATGAGAAAAAAAATGATCATTGGCGGGATCATCGCGGCGGTTATTGCGGTATTCATTATTGCCGGCGTCACGCAGAAAGAAAAAGGCAAAGAGGTCACGATCAAGATCGCGGCAAAAGGCAACATTACATCGCAAGTTACGGCTTCGGGGACCCTGAGGGCGAAATCGCAAGTCAATATTTCCGCCGAGACGATCGGTCGCATCCGGAGAATCCACTATCCGGAAGGCGCTTATGTTAAGAAGGGCGCGAGGTTGATCGAACTCGATGATGTCAAGGCTCAAGCCAGCCAGAAACTCGCCGCTTTGCAGATGAAACAGGCTGAACAAGAGATGGAACGAGGCCGTCAATTGTTCGAGAAAAACCTGATTTCACGGGAGAGCTTTGAAAAAATCGTCCTGGCATATCAGGTCGCCGAGGCGACATATCAACAAGCCGACGACGCCTATGCCAAGACCAGAATCTATGCGCCGATTTCGGGCAAGGTGATGAAAATAAACGTCGAGGAAGGCGAGACCGCGGTGATGGGGACAATGAACTATCAGGGCACGGTTCTGATGACGATCGCCGATCTGTCGAGCATGATCGCGGTCGTGCGTATCGATGAAACCGATATTCCCCATGTCAGGGCCGGTCAAGCCGCCGAGATAATTGCCGACGCCCTGCCTGATTCGGTATTCAGGGCGGTTGTCACCAAAGTTGGGCTAATGCCGATCACCATTCAGGTTTCGACCGATCAGGTGACCGATTTTGAAGTCGAGATCGAAATGCACGAGTTTTCCGAAATGCTCAGACCGGGCATGAATGTCAAGGCCGATATCACGACCAATCAAAAAGACAGCGTTTTGCTGGTGCCGATACAAGCCTCGGGCAAGAGAAAGATTAAAGACAAGAACCTCGAATCGCTGTTCATCGTCAGGAAAGGCAAGGCGGTACTCAAGGAAATCACTACCGGCCTGAGCAGTGACATGGAAGTCGAAATTCTGAGCGGCATTGAGATTGGGGACACGGTAATCACCGGTCCATACCGCGTACTATCCAGACTGAAAGATGGCGAAGCAGTTACTTTCACAGCCGATGACGACAGCGCATCCGTTTCATCCCGGCCGACAAAACCACGGCGGCTGCAGTTTGGCCGGCGCCGCGGCTGATGAAGAACAAGAAACTGATCAGCCGCGCCCTGAACATAAGCAAGACCTACTGGCGCGGCAAAGTGGCGGTTGAGGCTCTGCGCGGGGTCAGCATTGACATTTGCCAGAACGATTATGTTTCGATCATGGGAGCGTCTGGTTCGGGAAAATCGACGTTGATTCATATCCTGAGCTGTCTGGATACCGCGACCGCCGGCGATTATTATCTTGATGATACGATAATATCCAGGTACACCGACGAGGAACTCGCCCGGGTCCGTAACCGGTATTTCGGTTTCGTATTTCAGAATTTCAGCTTGTTGCCCAGGCTGACCGCGCTGGAAAACGTCGCGTTGCCCCTGAACTATGCGAGAGTCAGCAAGCACGAACAGCTTGACCGCGCCCGCGAAATACTTGCCAAGATCGGGCTGGAGGACCGCATGCAACATCGCCCAAACGAAATGTCCGGCGGCGAATGCCAGCGGGTTGCCATCGCCCGGGCGCTGGTGAACCGGCCCCAGGTGATCTTCGCCGACGAGCCGACCGGCAATCTTGATTCGCGGACCGGCGCCGAGATTATGGAAATACTCGATGGTCTGGTCGCCGAGGGGAATACCGTGGTCATGGTCACGCATGATCAGAATGTCGCAGCTCACGCCCGGGCAATAGTCCGGCTGAAAGACGGCTTGATTGAAAAATGAATGATCTGATCAACCGGATATCCCAGTCATTTCAGACTTTCCGAAGCCACCGGCTGAGATCATTCCTGACCACCCTTGGGATTATCATCGGCGTCACGACGGTGATCGCGGTTCTTTCGCTGATCGAGGGCCTGAATCGCTCGGTTGCCAGGCAGATACAAAATCTCGGGTCGGACCTGATCTATCTGCAGAAATTCACCTGGGTGCAGACCGGGCATCAGAATTACGAGAAGCTCGCGCAGCGGCCTGACCTGCTGCCCGAAGACGCGGACGCGATCAGCCGCCTGCCGTCGGTGGAGATCGCGATACCGGAGATATCGAGCCGCGTCGCCGGGATCAAGTTCAAGGAGCATGAGGTGAGTAATGTCACCGTGACCGGGTCGGATGAAAACTATTCATGGGTGAACAATCATGTTGTCGAGAGCGGCCGCGATTTCAGCCGTGAGGATGTTCTTCATCGGCGCAAAGTCGGCATCATCGGTTCTTACGTTGCCGTCGGCCTTTTCCCCGACGAATCGCCGGTCGGCAGGGAAATATACATACGCGATAATCGGTTCCGGATCATCGGTGTTTTCAAGGAAAAGGGGCAATTTCTGGGCCAGAGCCTGGATAATTTTGTTTTGATTCCGTACACGGTTTTTGAAAGAATTTTCCCCAGGAGCCGGGAATCGGTTTTTGCTCGCATTTACGGTGGATACTCGATCAATATCAAACCCAAAGCGGGCAACATTGAACGCGCGCTTGATGATGTACGGGAACTGATGCGCCGGCGCCACGGATTGAGTCTCGACCAGGAAGATGATTTCGAACTTAATACCCAACAGGTGCTGATGGATCTCTATAAAAACATCACCAATGTCGGTTTCATCGCGATTGTCGCGATCGCCCTGATATCATTGATCGTCGGCGGGATCGGCATCATGAATATCATGCTGGTTTCGGTCGCGGAACGCACGCGGGAGATCGGCATTCGCAAGGCGGTCGGCGCTTCGAATCGCAACATAATGACGCAATTCTTGATCGAGTCGATAGTGTTATCCTTGATCGGCGGCATTATCGGAATCGTGATCGGCATGTCTTTGGCGGCGCTGATATCAGTGCTATCGCCGCTCAAGGCCGCGGTGTCTTTGTGGATGATCGCGCTGGGATTCGGATTTTCGGCGTCGGTCGGGATTTTTTTCGGCATATACCCGGCGCGCAAAGCGGCAATGCTTAATCCGATCGAGGCGTTGAGATATGAGTAAAGCAGTGAGAACTGAACACTAAGAACTAGGAACTATATAAAACGTAGAGCGTAACGCGTAACGCCTGCCCGCCTCAGGAGGGCGTAGCGCGAAAGAAAGAACGCTAGGCGGTAATCAATAAACGGTAAGCGGCAATATAAGAAGACAGGCGCTTCTTTTCCTTGACTTATAATCATATCTAACTAAAATTTACGCGGGTAACGAGTATGAAAGAGATATACGTTGACGAGCTGACCGCAAGTTATAACCGGCGATTCCTTCATTATTGGTTAGATGACGAAATGAAAAGGGCGACCCGGTTCGCGACCAAGTTCGGGTTGATCATGCTTGACATTGATGATTTCCGGGAGATCAATAATTCATACGGGCATCTTGAGGGCGACCGGGTGCTGATCCAGTTCAGCGAGTTCTTGCGTTCGATCATAAGAGAGGTCGACAATCTTGTCCGGTACGGCGGCGATGAGTTCGTGATCCTGATGCCCAACACCGATGAGCGCGGCGCCCGCGAACTGGCACAGCGCATTCTGACCAGTCTCAACGACAAAGAGATCAGTAATCACCGGATCCGAGGCAGTATCGGTTTTGCCGTATTCCCGCGGGACGGGATCACGATCGAAGCATTGCTCAAGCAGGCGGACAATTTGATGTATCAAGCCAAGAAGAACGGCAAGAACCGCATCGGAATAGCACAGGAAATCTTTAGAAAATTAGTGATTCCGGCGCCGGTCACGGTCGGCCGGAACGACGAAGCCAGTTGGTGCTGCAGTCAGCTCAACGACTATCCAATGTTGTTGATCTCGGGTGAGGCCGGGATTGGCAAGACCCGCCTGGTGTCGGAAATCAAACGCCGGATTGCCGAAAGTATGGTCTGGCGCGGGAATTGCTACGCCGCAATACGGTCGGTAGCCTATCATCCTTTCAGAGATCTCATTTATGACATGGTCGCCCGCGACAACAAGAGCGTGCAGAGAATCTACAATGAAATGCCCGAAGTCCACCAAAACGAAATGGCAAAGCTCATGCCTGCCGGCGCCGTTACCCAGCCGGTTGTCAGCGAGACACTTGATAAATATCGCTTTTTCAGTGCGGTGAGCGATTTTCTGAACCGTTTCGCGGCGGCGCTGAAACCGTCGTCGGCGTTAATTTTTCTCGACGATGTACACTGGATAGATCAACCAAGCTGCGAGCTGCTTGATTTCGTTCTGCGCAGTTGCGGCAGTAACTTGAAGTTGATTGCCGCCTATCGCGTCGAAGAAATTAAAAGTTCGGCGTTTGCACCCTTATTTGGAATATGGGCGCGGGAAAAAATGTACACGCAGCTCAATCTCCTGCCGCTCAAGAAGGATCAGACCAGGTTATTGATGGAGGCAATCATGGGGGCAATACCGCCGGCCGCGCCGGGTTATATTTTTCAGCAAAGCGGAGGCAATCCTTTTTTTATCGAGGAATTATTGAGAGACCTTGAGCGAAGCCGCAGATTATACTGGGACGGCCACGAATGTGTATTGATCCGCAAACTGGATGACGTGATTCCCGGGACCATCGAAGAAACGATCCGGCGCAAACTCGATCTCCTGGAAAGCGATCTGCGGAGATTTGTTGAAATTGCCGCCGCCTACGGGCAGGAATTCAACATCGAGGTCATCGCCCTGGCCAGCGGGCGCAATGTCGGTCAACTACTGGACGCGTTTGACGAGTTGCAGTACCTCGGGTTCATAAAGACGCGGGGCACGGAGCGCTATTTTTTTTCCGAAGACGTGGTTCGTCAAATCGTCTATCGTGCAATCAGCCGGAATAACCTGATTGCGTATCACCGTCAGATCGGCGAGGCGATGGAGGCGATCCATGCCAACTCGCTCGCCAATTACTGTGAGGAACTCGCCAATCATTACACGATCGCCAATGACAGCCGTAAAGCACTTCATTATTCACGGTTAGCCGGCCAGAAAGCGAAGGATAATTATGCGCACGATCACGCGACAAAACACTGGGAGAACGCGCTGAGATTCGAAGACAATATTGAGAAGATATTCGAACTCAAACTTGAACTGATCGATACCCATATGCTTGCCGGCAACTATAGTAAGGCTATCGAGCAGCTCGAAGCCTGCATACGCATAAATCCAAATGCTTGTCAGGTCTATCAGAAATACGGTAAGCTTTATGAAAACACAGGGGATTATCAAAAGAGCCTTGCCATGTATGAAACAGGCGAAAAACTGACCGGCAGCACCGGCGCGGCTTACGCCTTCCAGTCAGACATTGCCTGGCTTTTGACCCGCATGGGCAAGTACCGGGAGGCTCGTAAGAAGTGTGAGGTGATATTGAGAAAACGCACCCAGCTAAACAGGCAAACGCTGGGCGACGTGTACACGATCATCGGCGTCATCGATTTGAGACTGGGCAAGATCGAAAAGGCGGAATGCGAGTTCAGAAAGGCGTTGCGGATCAGGGCCGCAAGCGGCGACAAGAAACGAATCGCGGCCTGTTATCTTGACCTCGGTCTCAGCCATGCCGACCGTTTCGATTTCAAGAAGGCAAGGCAATTCTACGAGAAGGCCGCAGCGATTTATGAGGGAATAGGGTATCAAGAAGGTATTCTTGTTATCTATAACAACCTCGGGGCATTGTATGCCAGCCACGATTTAAGCAAGTCCGAGGAATACTACCTGAAAGCCCTGGGCCGCGCCAGGTTGATCGGCGCGCGCCGCACCTTGACCTATTTGTTCAACAATCTTGCCGGCATTCAACTAAACCTGGTCAGGTATGAAGCATCGCTGAATAATTATAGGCAGGCAGTGAAGACCGCTCGCGAGATAAACTTTCACGAGGGAATCATTTTCGCCAATCTTGGTTTAAGCGAGATATTTCGCGAGCTCAAAAAACCCAAACAGGGAGAAAAGTACCTCAAGGCAGCGCTCCGGGAAGCCGAACAAATGAAGATGAAGTATCTGACAATCGACTGCATGAAAGAACAGATCGAATACCTGCTGCTCGCCGGCAAGATCAAGAAAGCCGAGGGGCTCGCGCTGGGGATTATGAAGCAGTCCAGGGTTGAAAATATCACCGCCTACAAAATCGACAGTTTGATGTATCGGGCAAAGATCATGAACGCCCTCAGGCAATACAAGAAAGCCCACCGGTTACTGGAGCGGGCGCATGGGCTGATTAAGCCATTGGGCGACAATCGCCTTCAGGGGAATTTGCTGTATTTGAAAGGAATCACCTACAAGCAAGAAGAAGAACTGAAAGACGCGATGCAGATGTTCGTCGCGGCGAGCGAATTCTTCAAGAAGATAGGCAATCTGCGTTATCTTGATCGGATTGAAAAGGAAATAGGCACGGCCAGGATTTGAAGAGATACGGCCCTTGTCCGGAAAAATAAAAGGGGCACTTCGGTGCCCCTTTTTGTCGGTCAGTAGATTCTATTCCCAGGAAAGAATCTTGAACTCGATTCGCCGGTTCTGATCGCGGCCGGCTTTGGTCCGGTTGTCGGCGATCGGTTGGCTTTCACCGTATCCGACCGAGATCAGCCGATCCGGTTCGATCTGATGATAGGTGATCAGATATTGGCGGACCGAGTTCGTCCGCTGGTAGGAAAGCGTTTGATTATAAGAGTCGGAACCGACACTGTCGGTGTGACCGCCGATCTCAACGCGCATTTTGGGTTTGGCTTTGAGCACTTTGGCCGCATCGTCAAGAACCGGATATGATTCTGGTTTGATGATCGCCGAGTTGAAATCGAAATAGATGCCGCGCAGAATTATTTTCTCGCCGACCTTGGGAATCGGTTTTAATTGGAAGTTCTGTATTTTGGTTTCATCCTTGGCCAGAACAACCGGAGCGGATTCGGTTATGTAATCGGCGGCTTCGACGATGACCGAATACACTCCCGGCGCGACGACGGCCTTGTAAATGCCGGTTGTGGGGTCGGTCGTTATCTTGGGTATCTTGGTATCGACAAAAGTGAGCTGGGCAAGAATCGGCTTATTGCTTTCAGCCTCGGAAACCTTGCCGGTCAACGTCGCTTTATCGATCGGAATCTTGGCCATGGCAATATCGACGACTT
Source organism: Caldifarciminota bacterium (assembly GCA_037446995.1). Classification (GTDB taxonomy): domain Bacteria; phylum Hydrothermota; class Tepidihabitantia; order SM23-42; family SM23-42; genus RBG-13-43-14. The sequence continues at coordinate 16,000 of JBBIHN010000009.1, forward strand.
TGCTTTCGTTTTCGGCAAGCGTAACCACCTGTTCGCTGAACTGATAGTTTGTCGCCTCGATGCGCAGGCGGTAAATACCCGGCGCCAGGGTTATTGAATACATGCCGGCCGTATCCGATGTAATCGGCGCCAGTTCAGTCTGGGCGAAATTGATCGTCGCCGGCACTGGCTGGCGGGTCTCGGCATCATAGATCTTGCCCAGTATTTTCGATATCGGCTTGCGATTGAGGTTGAAATCAAGCACCAGCTGGTCGCCGTCCTTGACAACCACGCCCTGCTGTTTCCATCGGTAATTGGGCGCCTCGACATGCATGCGATATGTGCCGGGGGTTAGGGATACGGAATAGGTTCCAAGTTTGCTCGTCTGCACTGGTTCCTGGTCCGAGCCCGGGAAAGTGATGGTCGCAAAAACCGGTTCATTGCTGATCGCGTCATAGACTCGGCCGCTGACCTGCGCGACCGGAATGTGAATCTCGACCTTCTGGATAAGATCGGCGCCGGCCGAAAAGGTAAAGAATGCTTTCCACCAGAACGGAGTTGCCACATTGGGATTGAGTATTCCGAGTTCGCAGCCCAGGTCAAAGCTGACGGTTTTTGACCCGAAACGCAAGCCGGGCGTCACCCATAATGACTCAGCATTATTATTTATGTCGAACATGCCATAGGTTTCAAACAGTATCCGGGCGTCTTCCGACGGGATGAGTTGTATACCCAAACCATGGATAAAATAATTGGGTCGTTCCAGGGCGGCGAAATCCTCCGGCGAAACATAGCCGGGATTCTGATCGACTCCGGTTGCAAGATATCCGGCATTGATATGGGTGGCAAAGGGCCCGACCCGGAAATCGAACAGACCGGCTACCCGGTAATCCGGATCATGAGGAATATGAGGGTCGAAGTTTGGTTTTATGTAATAGGGTGGATAAAAGGAATCGGCGTAGAATTGACGGTCGTTATCCCAGGCATTGGAAAAATACTCAGTCGATAGACCCGGACCAAAAGTGACCGCCCCGTCGACGCCGAATGCATAGAGAAGAGGGGTCTGTTTGTCAACGATTATCGGATAGCCGAATTTGACCCCGGCCTCGATCGCTTTCATGCCGATCGGCGGATATTCATCGCCTCTTTCTTCGGGATAATCGCTGGCTTCGTACCATTTCATGAATGGCGCGGCATGAAACCGGATTTCCATGAAATCGATGATTGCATATGACAGACCGCTCGTGATCTGGAAATAATGTTTGCGGTCGGTAGTAGAGCGTCCGGCAATATCCACGTTGAAGCTTTCAAAACGTTCCTCGGGCGAAAAGTGAAAAGAAAATACACCCATATTATGGGGCTGGGCATACTGGATCTTGAACATGCCGCGATTGCCGTACCTGGATATCTCCTGAGCGGAGAGGACGACCGGCAATACCAATAATAGACAATAGACCTTTTTCATAATCAAACCTCCTTTGGTTTTTTTATTCTGGCCCCAACGGGAATCGAACCCGTATCTCCACCTTGAAAGAGTGATGTCCTAGCCGTTAGACGATGGGGCCTTGTGGGTGAGAATATATAAGTTGCGAAAAGATTCGTTATCAACGATTGCCTGATTGATGAGAAAATAGTTTTCCAAATTCGCATTGGTCTGCATGATCCGGCTGGAAAGGTCCTCGCCCATGGCGAGGAGGAACTTGGCGGCAACTTTCGGATTCTCATTGATAATATTCATGAAATCCTGTTTTCTCAAAGTCAACAACCGGCATTCGACTTTGGCCTTGACCGTGGCCGAACGGGGTTTATCGGTTAACAGCGCCATTTCGCCAAAGAATGATGATTCCTGCAATTCAGACAGAAGCAGGACGACATCACCCCTGGTTAAATAGACTTCGACGCGGCCGGTTTCAATAATGTACATCTCCTCGCCGGTTGTCCCCTCCTTGATGATTACGGTTCCCTCGGGAATGTCGCGCGGCTTCCACTTGACCAGGAGCCAATCAGCTTCCTGAGGGGTAAGATACTTGAAAAGCCTTACCTTGGTCATGTCCTTCATGCCACTATTCTAATCATTATTAACGCGATGTCAAGACAGATCGAAGACCCGGCTCGGTAGGCGGTAATCAGTAATCAGCCGAATAGTCCAAGAAATTGGATAACTCAAAGGAATTTGCATGGCGCGTGGAAATGATGTTTGATACTTGATTTTTCAAGGAGTACAAGTATAATTCTTGAGTATGAAAAAACACGCGATCTATGATCAACTGAACCGTAAAAAACCGAGCATTCTGGCATTGATCGATCCGGACCGGGTCCCGCTCAGGAACGCCTGCGGCATAGCCAGGTATGTTGTTGATCAGGGGGTTGACGGCATCATGGTGGGTTCTTCTTTGCTTGTTTCATCGAAATTCGAAAGCTTCGTCGCTCAAGTCAAGAAAGGTTCAGCAAAGCCGATCATACTGTTCCCAGGATGTTCGCATCAGATCGCCGACCGGGCCGACGCGATTTTCTTTCTGTCGCTGCTTAGTGGGCGCAATTCCGAGTTTTTGATCGGCGAGCAGGTCAAAGCGGTATTTTGCATTAAGGAGATCGGGCTTGAAATAATACCGGTTGGTTATATTTTAGTTGATTCGGGCAGTTACACGACCGTCGAATACATATCAAATACCCGCCCCATACCCAGGAACAAGCAGGAGGTAGCGGTTGCCCATGCATTAACCGGCGAGTATTTCGGCATGAAGTACATATATCTTGAAGCCGGCAGCGGCGCCCGCATGCCGGTCCCGTTGGATATGATAAGAAAGGTCAAGAAAGAGATATCAATACCGGTTATCGTTGGCGGCGGCATTCGAAACGCCAAGACCGCTTGGGCAATAGTCAAAGCCGGGGCCGATATCATTGTTCTGGGCAGCGTAATCGAGCGTTCTAAGTCTGAATTCAGGAAAATCATGAGGTCGCTTAGATGAAAGTTTTTATCGTCGGCGGCGGGGGCAGGGAACATGCCCTTGCCTGGAAGTTGCATCGTTCGCACAAGATCAAACAGATTTTTGCCGCGCCGGGCAATCCGGGAATTGCCGATGTCGCCAAGTGCGTTAATATACTGGCAACCGATATTCAGGGCTTGATTCGTTTCGCCGAGCAGAACAAGATCGATCTGACCGTGGTCGGCCCGGAACTGCCGCTTGCCCTCGGGATTGTCGATGAGTTCACGGCGCGCGGCCTGAGAATTTTTGGACCGAGCAAAAACGCCAGCCGCATAGAATCAGACAAGGCTTTTGCCCGCGATTTCATGCATCGCTTCGGCATACCGAGCCCGCGTTTTGAGATATACGAAACCGCGCATGACGCTTTGAAATATACAAGAACCGTCAATCAATATCCGGTGGTGGTGAAAGTGTCGGGTTTGGCCGCCGGCAAAGGCGTCGCGGTAGTGAACAGTCGCCGGGAATACGAGAAAAAGATAGATGAAATACTGGTTCAACGCAAATTCGGCGAGGCCGGCAAGAAGATCGTGGTTGAGGAATACCTGACCGGCCAGGAAGCATCAATACTGGTCATGACCGACGGTCTCACGATAGCCTATCTTCCTTCGGCTCAGGATCATAAGAAACTATATGACCGCAATCGGGGACCGAATACCGGCGGCATGGGCGCGTACGCTCCCTATCCCACCAATCCGCGCATTCAAAATATCATTGAGCAGGTTATTGTACAGCCGACCGTGTTGCTGATGCGTGACCAGGGCATGAATTATCGCGGAGTATTGTACGCGGGCATTATCATAACACCGCGCGGTCCCAAGGTTTTGGAATTCAACTGCCGTTTTGGCGATCCCGAGGCCCAGGTGTTGTTGCCTTTAATCGAAGGAGACCTTATTGATCCTTTGATGGCAACGACTGAAGGCCATTTATCCGATACAAAGATCGGGATAAAAAACATGTGGGCGCTTTGCGTCGTGCTTGCGTCATCCGGTTATCCGTATGATTGCCGGGTTGGCGAACCGATCACATTCAAAGACAAGGCTTCGCCCAAAACACTGTTGTTTCATTCCGGTACGAGAATGGACGATTCAAATCTCGTCGTCGCCTCGGGACGGGTTTTGAATGTGGTCGGTATGCACGAGAATTTGATGATGGCAAAGCAAATGGTCTATGAAAGCATCAAGAGTATTCATTTTCCCGGAATGTACTACCGGAAGGATATTGGTAATTCCGGGATGAAAAAAATGAAAAGAAAGAGGCGGCAATGAAAGTATGGATTTTTATGGGCAGCAAGTCGGATTAGGAGACAATGGCTAATGCGGAAAAGATCCGGGAACTGGTCGCAAAGGCAAAATCCGAAAATGTGATCACGATAATCGCCGGCGCCGGATTGGCGGCTCATCTGCCCGGGTTTATCGCCTCACAGACCGATATTCCGGTGCTGGGAGTGCCGCTGCCGGTCTCACAATCGGCGGGGTGGATTCCCTTCTATCTATTGTCCAGATGCCGGCCGGAGTGCCGAGCGCTTGTTTCGGTATCGGCATTCACGGTGCCAAGAACGCGGCGGTATTCGCGGCGCGTTTGTAGCGGCAATTAGAGAAGAAACAGCCGTAACCAAGCCGTAGAAACAATTCCATGATTATAAAGATTGAAGACAACGAAGAATTTTATTGCCGGGTCGTAAGTGTCCTGAAAAATGGAGGGGTTGTAGCCCTGCCGACCGACACGGTTTATGGCCTGGCCGTGAACGCGCTCGATGAGAATGCCCTGAGTAAACTGAAGGAATTGAAAAAACGCGACAAGGATAAACCGCTGACCTATTTCATGCCGAGATCGAGGATGCAGGAATATGCGATTCTGGTCAAAAGCCATATAATCGAATACCATGTTCCCGGACCGCTGACGGCAGTTCTCAGGAAACGGCCCGAGACCCGACTCGCTGATTTCGACGGCAAGATCGGAATACGAATACCCCAGCTTAATACAATAATCAAATTGCTGAATAAGCACCATGATCCGCTTGCCGTGACCAGCGCCAATATCAGCGGCGAGAGAACCGTAACCACCGCCCGGGAGATCAACGAGACGTTTCCCGCGCTTGATCTGATTATCGACAATGGAGAGTTAAGATCAGAACCGTCAACCGTAATCGATCTTACTTTGACACCGCCGATGCTATTACGCAAAGGATTGGTGCCGATGCTGGAGATCGAAAGGATATACGGCCGACCGATACGGCTGAAAGCTGGATTAAAATTCAATGTGCTGTTCGTTTGCAGCGGCAACACGTGCCGGAGCCCGATGGCCGCCGGAATCTTGAAAACCATGGTCGAGCCGGGGATATGCGATATCCGATCGGCCGGAACATTGCCGGTTGCGGGTACACCCGCGGCCGAGCACGCGCGGACCGTTGTGGCGAAAATGGGCGGGTCGCTTGAAAAGCATCAGAGCCAGACGATAAGCCGGGAACTGCTGGATTGGGCGGATCTGATCCTGGTCATGGAATACAAGCACTACGACCAGATCTTGACCATTGATCCGGCGATGGCGGTCAAGACATTCTTGCTGAGGGAATACAAGCGAAAGGTCAAATACAACGAGGTGCCGGATCCGGTTGGACAGGGGTATGATAGATATGGAGAAACAGCCGATATCATGCTGGCGTCATTGAAGTTGATCGCCCGGGAGATCGAACGGAGATACAGTGAAGATAAATCCTAAATACGAAGCACTAAACTCTAAACAAATCCAAATATTCAAATCCAAATGTTCCAAACCAAGTTTCGAATTTTGGTCATTGGAATTTATTGCTTGTTTAGGATTTAGGATTTGGGATTTAGGGTTTGCATATTACGGAGTTTATTTGCCATGAAAGTCATACTTGCCGGATATAATACCGATGCCGATGTCCTTAAAAAATTACAGAAAGACAAAAAAGGTATTTTGACGCCCGAATCGATATCGGCGGCTTATGCCCGGATCAGCCGCAGTCCCAAACCGGTGAATGAATTACGCGCCGAGGCGCGGCAGGCGATCGCTCAGGCGCGGCGGTCGAACAGCCGGATAATATTCGAAATGGGTCATCATTCCATTGCCGAGCACGCGGTATTCAATTTTGACATTATCGGCATATCCAGGCGCGCGGTCGAAGAACTGGAGAAATTCCGATTATGCTCATATACGGAAAAATCCCAGCGTTATGTTACCCTGAAAGGAGATTTCACGATGCCGGAAGAGATCGAACGCGCCGGGTTTCGTCGGCCGTTTTCGCGGGTCGTGAAGCAGCAGAATGATTTATACCGGGAGTTATACAAACGGATCAGCGCTTTTTATTTTGAAAAGAGCCGGAATATTTCTGCAGACCGTAAAATTAAGCGAGTGCTTGAGAACCTTGCCAAGGAAGACGCGCGTTACGTGCTGTCAATGGCGACGCAAACCCAATTGGGCGCGACGATCAATGCCCGTAATCTTGAACTCATGATACGGCGTTTTACGTCACACCGGTTGAGCGAAATCCGGGAACTAGGGATAAAAATGCATGAACTGGTGAAAAGGATCGCGCCGTCGATAATTCTATTCTGCTCGGCTAATGATTATGACGCGGATACTTATGATGACCTAAACCGGCACGTAAGAAGCACGGCAAGATTTCCTGGACGCACGAAGGAAGCGGACGTCGAGTTGATCGATCATTCCGGAAACACCGATGAGCGAATACTCGCCGCCTTGCTGTTTCGCTCAAGCCGTAAGGCGTATCGCCAGTGTTTCGCCGCGGCGCGGCGAATGAGCCGGTCGGAAAAAAATAGATTGTTCATGAAATCATTGCGGCGCATGGAGCTGTATGACCGGGCATTGCGCGAGTTCGAGTTCGCCGATCTGACCTTTTCATTGATCGTATCAGCCGGATGCTTTGGCCAGTTGAAACGCCACCGCATTGCGTCAATGACCACCCAGGATTATGATCCGGATTTGGGATTCACAATGCCGCCGCTGATCAAGGAAATTAAAACCGAGAAAGAATTCAATGATATAATACGGCTTTCCGAGGAACTGCATTATCGGATCGAAAAGAAACTGCCCGGACTGGGGAGTTATATATTGACCAACGCCCACCGGAAGAGAGTATTGCTGAAGGTGAATCTGCGGGAAATGTATCATATCTCGAGATTGCGCCAGGACCCGAGCGCGCAATGGGATATACGGGACAAGGTCGAGAAAATGTCCGAACTGGCAAAAGGCGCGATGCCGATAACGGCGCAATTGCTGGGCGGCAAAAGCGATTATCCGAAAATATATGAGCAATTGTATGGCCACCTGCCCAAGGTGACGAACGTACCGCTTCCATAAAAGACACTATTCGCTAATCGGTAAGCAGTAATAGAACAAATTTCAAGTTCCAAAATCCAAATTCCAAACAATAAATAAATTTTGCGTTTTTTAAAGAAGATAAGATTTGGGCTCATTGGCTCATATTCGCCCGAAATGCTCTTAAAGGAGAAAAAAGGAGCTCATCGTGATAAGTATCAATAAATCAACATTTATGGCGCCACCCCGGGATTGCCGTTGTTCAACGAGCCGGGTGGCTTAAGTAATATCCGTGGCTCAGATGAGCCTTGCTTCGCCCAAAATTTATCTTTTCATTGAATTTACAAAAGTCGTGTAACTAAATAAACCAAACAAACTACTGATTGTCTCTTAAATACATTGACATAGATTCAAGAAGAGAGACCACAATTTCTAAGGAAGGAGCGAATTAACCGCGGTCTGCAGAACCAGGACAGGACGGAAAACTATACTTTTAATACATCAGGTTCTGTATCGTGACCTTTTCCGGAGCTTCGACCGTAAACGAAACCGTGATTTTGATCTCCTGACCCTGGACCAGATCAAGCCGCCAATAATATATGCCCTGTTCCTTGTTCTCTTCGCTCGGTTTAGGATTGAATTTAATGTCGCTGACTTTGATGTCCGGGTTTTGCGAGACCGGCACCTGGTCGACGATCATGCAGGTTATATCTTTGGTGTGAAAGTTACGTATCGAGTTCTCGAACGAAAGCTCGTATTTCTTGGTGCTCTTGAACAATCCGCCCGAGGTTACTTTAGATTTGATCAACTTGCGGTTCACCTTGACGCGTTCATCAACTCCAAAGGAGACAATCGTTGATTCACCCGGCGCGACCGAGTTCAAATAGGTTTTACCCGTGAAATCATCTCCAACATAGGTATTCGCATCACCGGCCAGGAACAGGTACTCAGAATTATTGATCATGCGCCCGGTAGAAAACGCTGTCTGTTCGATACGCGGCAGTACGAAATATTCGAAAGCGGCAGCAAGATCGCTTTCACTTATTAGCAACTTCTTTTCCGGATCACCGCTTTTCAAAGTGTAGCGACCGGGCAGGGGATACCACAGCGACATGCCGGCTTCAACTGCCGGCGCCTCGCTCGGGATCGCGACTGCCTCAATAGCAGGAGCCGACGCCGCGATCTGCTTTGCCATCTCGTATTCTTCCATGCGGCCGCCTCGGATCGGCGGGACGTAAGAATAAATGTACCATGGACCATAAGAAGGCGGTTGGCCCGAAGCGGGCCGGGCCGTGGAAAGCACGATTTTTACATTGTCCCAATCTTCCGCCGTCTTCTGCGCTATTTTCCCGTGATAGGCGACCACTATTTTCTTTTCTGAGGGTTTTGCGCGCAGTTCATAATAAGTGCGCCAGTGAGCACCACTGACCAGATATTCCAGGCGCAGCGAGTAGGTGCCGGCTTTTTCCGGACGAACATCAAAGGATATGATCTTTCGATTCTCCTCGACCGCGCGCACGTCGTTCAGTTCTTTTTGCAGGGCTTCGATTTTTTCTTTGAGTTCGGTTTTTTCCCGTTCGATCGCCACGATCCGGGCTTTAGTTTGCAGTAAACCATCGACCATGAACTGCAATCCCTGCTGCCATGATTGCGGCGCGATCTTTCCAGTATATATCTCTTTCGATATCACGTCCGACGCACCGGTCGCGATCGAAATCAGGAATTTTTCTTTTTCTTTCAGAACAGTGTTCTCGTCGTTCAACCATCGGTCTTTAAGCTCGAGGTCCTTTATTTTTGCCAGCAATTCCTTGACCTTGGGATGGGGTTCTTTGGTATAACCCCTGGTTACCTGAACTTCACCGGTTCTCAAACCCGGCGATTTTATCTTGACCGTGTGATCGTCAAGCATTCCGGGTAGGTCGGAAAAAACGAGATCGGTGTTTTTCTCAAGATACACCGAAGCGACGCGCGAAATCAACGCCCGGTCCGGATATATAATCACCGAGTCGATGCGCGTGGTCACGTTCAGTGAATATAGAAATAGTATTAACAGCATATAGCCTCCTCGAAGGATTCTATACAACATCCTGGCCGGCGTCAAGCGCAGATATTACTTTTGTTAGTTGACAGACAATCATGGTCGAATATACTGATTGCGAAAGGCGTAATTAGGTAATAGATAAGTTCTTTCTAAATTGTAGCGGTCGGATTTATCCGACATAATAAAAATATCCGAAAATTTGTGTGATGAATCTGCACCGCTACGATAATTGCTGCGTTTTTTTATGTCATTTTCAGGAAAAGCTAAACTATTACGTAATTAGCGTTTAGCGAGTAGTGATTAGTTCTTAGTTAGTACTGTTATGAAGCCGGGGTGGCGGAATTGGCAGACGCACTAGGTTCAGGACCTAGCGCCCGCAAGGGTATAGGGGTTCAAATCCCCTCTCCGGCATGGATGCGAAAACCCAGACCACACATGAAATGTCTGACTGGGCAGACAGGAACCGGGAAACAAGGAAGCAAAAGAATGGAACACGGGTATGGGTAAGGATGCTTGAAAAAACAGGTAGATTATTGTTCCGTTACCGGGCTTTGATCGCGGTCACTTTTTTTATCCTCCTTTTTCTGTTCGGTCGGTACAGGACAATTGGCCTTTTACCGATAATTCTGCTGCTCGCCGGTATCGGAATACGGGTATGGGCGGCCGGTTATGTCGGGACGGACGCTCGCAAGAACGCGTTTCAGACCGGCGTTCGAATCGTTAATGGTCCTTACCGAGTATTGCGGCATCCGCTGTACATGGGTAATTTGCTGCTGGTGATCGCGGTTACCGCCATCTATTTTCCGCCCCGATGGTTTTTCATCATGATTATTATCGTTTTTCTCGTCGTTTATTCGTTGATAGTTATCGGCGAATCATCCTATATAAAGAATCTGCCATCTGGTCATGGTGTGTTCCGGTTGCGAAATGCCCGGCACGAGATGTCTACGTTGCTGGCTGTTATTATTGTTCTGATCATATATTTTGCCAGACGATATTGATCAGGTCGTATCAGTAGGTATTAAAGTTTTGTTCCGACGGTTCGTCAAAGCGGTTAAAATCGTCCTGATAACCGTTTTTGGCGCCGGGACCGTGAAGATCGCAGGAATCGGCCGGTTGACTGCCTTTTAAGAAATGAACGATCGATGCCTTCGGGCAATGACCGGTGGCGAGCATTCCACTCTGGGTGCATATATTGGCGGATACCACATTCGCCGGCAGCGGGAATTCGCGGCCGGGCATGGTGTCGATTCTTGCCATCAGTTCACCCCAGATCGGCGCGCAGATTTCGCCGCCGGTAGCGCCCCTGAATATACGGTCGTTATTGTCATAACCGGCCCACACGCCGCAGGCATACCGGAGATTGAAACCGATAAACCAGGCATCAGAATAATTATTGGTGGTTCCGGTCTTTCCGGCGGCGGCGCCTTTGTAATACTGTCTTATTTTATACCCCGTCCCGCCGTCAACGACCGACCGCATCGCATCGGTCAGAATATAGCTTGTCTGCTGGTTGATACGCGGCTCCGCGATCTGCCGGCTGAGTTCGATCACAGTACCGTCTTTGTCGGTTATTTTCCTGATCAGGATCAAAGGTAATTGCTCTCCCTTATTTGCGATTGTACCGACCGCGCCGGTCATTTCCAGCAAAGTGACGTCGCAGGTGCCTAGGGCCAGCGACACCACCGGCAACAGCGGGGATCGGATGCCCAGATAATGCGCATAACGCACGACGAGGTCGGGACCAAGATTACGGATCAAACGGATCGCGGCCAGGTTACGGGAATGTTTGAGAGCATCGCGCATGGTGATCGGCCCGAAGAATTTCCGGTCATAATTCGACGGCCGGTAGATGCTGTCCATGCCAGGCACTTCCAACACGATCGGTAAGTCGAGAACGATATCCGCCTGGTTGAATCCGTTGTCAAAAGCGGCCGCGAAAACGAAGATCTTGAACGCACTTCCGGCTTGCCGGGCGGCCTGGGTTACCCGGTTCCATTTGCTTTGGTTGAAATCCCGGCCGCCGATCAAGGCCTTCACTTCACCATTCTGGTGATCGATGACGACCAGGGCGCCCTGGAGATACGGCGAATATCTTGCCGTGTCGTTGATGCCGATCGAGTCGTACAGGCTTTTCGGATTCTTGAAATTATACTGCTTTTCCAGTGCCGACAGCTGTTTCTCAAGGATTTCCTCGGCGGCTTTCTGTATTTCAACGTTCATCGACGTGTATATATTCGCGCCGCTTCGATATAGGAATTCAGGCCCGTATTTAAGCTCGAGATAGCGCCTGATCTCTTCCAGAAAATACTCGCCGATCTTCTTTTCTTTTTTCATGGCGACAACCTTGATCGGTTCTTGGCGGGCGCTTTCAAATT